>NZ_JBNNLZ010000008.1:166111-177352 GCF_050272295.1 Lysinibacillus sp. NPDC048646 | reverse complement strand
CGAGCCATAAATATTTTCTCTTCGGCAGTAAAGTTAGCCATAAAAAACACCCCTAAATCGTTAGATTTGGTGTCTAACAATTTAGGGGCAGTTCAGTTTGTTTACAGTCTTTTTTCTTTTAAAATAGAAGTATCTTTATGAACCCGTTGATTTCCGCTAGGGCGGACGCTTTTCACGGGGCATGGCTTATGCGTTGGACAACCTTAGTAGGGATGAAAAAATTGTCCATGTTTTGCAATCATGAAATTGAAGAAGCAGCTAATTGGACATAACAAATTCCAAAAGTGGCATAAAATAGTTGATCGCAGTGTACTACTCTCGAAAATAGGGGCTATTTGTAACGTATATTTCTGATAAAATTTCAAAAGATAGGCGGAATGATCGTGTTTATGCAATTAGAAACTGAACACAGTTTGTCTACTATTGATAAAGTAAATATCAAGCAGTTTGAGTACCCCGCATCAAAATGACCGACGATGACTTCACATTCAACGACCTTATTTTCCATAGAAAGCAAACACGAGCAATTAAAATCAAAGCACAAACGATTCGTCCAGAAAACAGTCTTCGAATAGCCATATATACTGCTGTAAGCACAGCATTAGATCTATACAATATGCAGGTAAGTCCTGTATTACAAAGTTCATCTCAAACGATTTGAGGTGATTTTTTTTGTGAACTTTGCCTTCCTTGGTTTAATTTACACATAGAATACCCACTCTTTCGTTGAGTTTTTGCACATAAATTTAACTGGAATATTCTACTAGAGTATATAAAAATCGAACTTTGAAATCCCGCTTATCTAAAGTTAAATACTCTTTTCAGATTGTTATTGCAACCATAATTTATGTATGATAAAATTTTAGTAGTTGGTACTAATAACAGATATTATATTGCAAAGGGGTTCTTATAGATGATGGAGAATTTATTACAATTAAAAGATAAAAATATCGTCGTAATGGGCGTAGCGAATGATCGTAGTATTGCTTGGGGAATCGCAAAACGTCTATTTGATGTAGGCGCTAATGTGATTTTCACGTATCGTCAAGAACGTTCATTAAAGAAATTACAAAAGCAACTTGAAAATTATGGTCAACCTGAAGCCCTTATTGTACAATGTGACGTCAACAGTGACGAAAGCACAAAAGCAGCCTTCGATGAGATTGGCGCTAAAGTCGGCGTTATCCACGGCATTGTACACTCTGTAGCATTTGCCAATGCAGAAGACTTACACAATCGCTTTTTAGAGACAACTCGTGACGGCTATGCATTTGCGCAAGACACAAGTGCGTACTCTCTTATTTCAACAGCAAAAGCCGCACATCCATACATGACAGAAGGCGGTTCTATTGTAACAATGAGTTATCTAGGTGCAGAACGTGTGCTAGACGGCTACAACGTAATGGGTGTCGCTAAAGCTGCATTAGAAGCTTCTATGCGCTACCTAGCTGCTGATATTGGTCAAGATAATATTCGTGTCAATGCCATTTCTGCAGGGGCGATTCGTACACTTGCAGCAAAAGGTGTTCCTTCATTCAACACGATTTTACACAAAATCGAAGAAACTGCACCATTAAAACGAAATGTGCAGCAAGACGAAGTCGCAGATATGACGATTGTGATGCTATCTCACCTATCACGTGGTGTTACAGGAGAAACAATCTACATCGACGCAGGCTATAATATTATGGGTTAAACAAAAGAAAGCATGTAAGATCGTCATTGATCTCACATGCTTCTTTTCATTTTTATATCAGACCCGCATCCATTCAGCTTTATGACCAAAACATAGATAGCATACTTTGCATATAGAGGTTCTATCAAATCAAATTCGCACCTCACAAAAAATAATTATGAACACGAATGACCTGTAACCAGGCTTTGCTTAGCAATGATTCCCTTTAATAAAAACGATAGCAAACAAGCAACGACTAAAAAGACAGTAATCATTGCAATGACGCCTACCCAACCGAAATGCATCCAAAATATGCCCCCTGCCGTTCCGCCTACACTGGAGCCAAAATAATAGAAAAATAAATACAGGGAAGATGCTTGCGCTTTATCATGAGTGGCACGTTTACTCACCCAACCACTGGCAATAGAGTGTGCAGCAAAAAAGCCAAAAGTAAATACTGTAATACCGCTAATTTTCAAACTGAGTAGACCATTTAATGTGATGATTGCCCCAGCAAACATAATCGCAATCGACAGTAATAACATTTTTTGTCGACCATATTTATCTGCTAAACTACCAAACCAAGCCGAGCTAAAAGTCCCGACCAAATAAATTACAAAAATCCACCCAACAATAGTGGCACTTAAATAATATGGAGGCGCCATTAATTTAAAGCCAATATAGTTATAAAGTGTGACAAAGCTCCCCATTAACACAAAACTAATGCCAAAAAGACAAAGCATCGATGGATCTTTCACATGTTGAATGAGCGATGTCGTTAATGCTTTTATTTGCAATGGACGTGGCGAAAAATGCTTAGAATTCGGTAACATCCAGACGAAAAGCACACTAATAACAAGACTCAAAATGCCCAGCACAATCATACCAACTTGCCAGTTATAAAGATCCGTTAAAGTCCCAATAATGACACGGCCGCTAAGTCCCCCTACTGAATTGCCACTTATATAGAGACCCATCGCAATACCGAGGCTTCTTGAGTCCATTTCCTCCCCTAAGTAAGCCATAGCAATCGCAGGTAAACCTGCAAAAACAACGCCCTGTATTACACGCAAGACCAGAATAGTTTCAAAGTTAGGGGAGAAAGCGAGTGCTAGCGTCAGGAACGATGCTGCAAAAATAGAAATCGTCATCAATGCCTTTCTACCCCAAGCCTCCGATAAGGAGCCGACAATAATCATACTAATGGACAGCGCAAATGTCGTCACTGACAAAGAAAGACTTGCAACTGCAGGCGAAACATGAAATTCCTCTGCAAATGTTGGTAACAATGGCTGCGATACGTATAAATTTGCAAAGGTAATAAACCCCGCTAAAAATAGGGCCCAATTTGCTTTGTTAAACGCCTTTGTTCCCTTTTGTATATAGTCCATTTCTCTCTCTCCCTATTTACAATCCATTTCTATCTACTATTCTAATACAATATTCTTCAAAAAACACTGGAGTTTGTCAAAAAATAGACAAATATATCTGTATTTTTCTTTTATTTTTATAGTTTTATTTGACATTCGTATAAGCAGTTTCAAACAACGCGCTATCAAGTCTATTCTTGTTAGACTAAACGAGTAGCACTCACTTATTTTAGGAGGTTTGCCTTATGCAAGCTGAAAAATTACCACCAATTTATTGAGGAACTTGAAATGATTTACGAAGAAGATTTCAATAAAAACATTGAAAAAATTGTACTTAATTATTACTATTATCGTGGACAGGGTGACAGCCATTTTTTTCTATTACCAAGTATTTTCCGTTCTTACCGCTTCCTGCAAAATGAAGAGAAAATGTACCACGAGCTCCAAATTAAATGCCCTGAGAGCGTTCATTGTTGGGGATTTACAAAGTCGCGAGGACTCCATTGAATCACTCAATCATTTAAGACTTCGTAATGCAGATGGTTTAAAAGTAAAAATTATTATTCCACAAGTCTATAAAAAAAGTATTGAACAAGCACTGAATATCGAAGGCATTAACGAATCTACTATTTACCCTGAGATCGAACGTGTTTCTTCATATTTAAAGTATTTATATTAAAACGATTAGTATACGAAGACTGTGATGTCACAGTCTTTTCAGTAAAAAAAAGTAGACCATCTATTTTGAATTGGAAAAAATTGTGTTAGACTAGGAGTGATAATCTAGCATTCATTGTGCATACAAGCTGGATGACTAGACTATTTTCTTGACTAGAATCGGAGGCGTTTTTATGAGTATTATTGAAGCTTTAGTACTTTCAGCACCCTACATCCATCTTGCTTTAAAAGAAGAAGCTATCGTGGCTGTCGTAGAAAAAGAAAGTGAAACCGTTGTAAAATATTTAGCTGGTAAACGTGTTGACTCAGGTTATCAGGATGGGCAAAAAGTAAATCCAGCTGATCAAAACGTTTTTATTGCCTTTCGAGGACAGAATGCAGATGTTATTATCTCAGAAGAAGTATATGGCATTGCTATCAATGCTTTTTCATTTCCCATTCGAGAAAATGGCAAAGTCATCGGTGCTCTTGCTTTCGGACTTCCCATAGATAGTGAGCTCAAGCTCGAAAACTATATGAATTCAATGGATAACATTGTAAATAGCTTACAAGATAAAGTACATACCATTGCCTCACATTCTGAAGAACTAGCTGCAACTAGTGAGGAAATAAACAAACAGGCGCAACATGCCCTTGAAGATTCAGAAAAAACAAATGAAGTTACAAATTTAATAAAAAGTATTTCTCGTCAAACAAATTTATTAGGCTTAAATGCATCCATAGAAGCTGCCCGTGCGGGACAACATGGTGCGGGTTTTAATATCGTGGCACAAGAAGTTAGAAAGCTGTCATCTGAAACATCTAGTGCAACTGAGAATATTGAAACATCCCTTCGTAACATTAATTCAAATCTTGAAAATCTAAGACAAAATATGGGGCAAATCAACGATGCAACGAATGAACAGACACTGCTTGTACAAGATTTTAGTGAAATTATCGAAGAGCTAACCACTTTAAGCCAAGAAATGAAAAGCTTTATGCATAATGCCCTAAAATAAAGTGAAACTTCTATCCGTGAGGTTTTCTTCATACCCACGGATTGTTAGTTGAACCAATCGGGCTTTTACGGTCAGTTGATCGCCCACTTGAGACGGGAGCTTACTGACCGTTAATGCGGGATAAAGTGAAACTTCAATCAGAGGGGTTTTCTTCATCACCCACGGATTGTTAGTTGAACCAATCGGGCTTTTACGGTCAGTTAATCGCCCACTTGAGACGGGCGTCTTACTGACCGTTAATGCGGGATAAAGTGAAACTTCAATCAGTATGGTTTTCTTCATCACCCTACTGATTGTTAGTTGAACCAATCGGGCTTTTACGGTCAGTTGATCGCCCACTTGAGACGGGCGTCTTACTGACCGTTAATGCGGGATAAAGTGAAACTTCAATCAGTAAGGTTTTCTTCATCACCCTACTGATTGTTAGTTGAACCAATCGGGCTTTTACGGTCAGTAAGACGCCCACTTGAGTCGGGCGTCTTACTGACCGTTAATGCGGGATAATAGGAAGAACTGGAGTGAATGGAATGCAAATTACGATTGATCAAGAATTATCTTTACGTACTGTGGCTGTAGAAGACGCACAAGCAGTTTTTGCCCTAACGGATACGTCTAGGGAATACTTACGCGAATGGTTGCCATGGCTTGATTTCACAAAAGAGGTAGCCGATTCAATGGCTTATATTGAAAGCTGTATCGCAGGCTACGAAGCAAAAAGTAGCCTCTCCCTTGTAATTATTTTTCGAAATCAGATCGTTGGCATTGCGGGTTTTAATGCCATCAATCCATCCAATAAAATTGCAGCAATTGGCTATTGGCTAAGTAAAGACGCACAAGGGCATGGTATTATGACGAAAACTGTGCAGGCTTTAATGCTCTATGCATTTGAAGAGCTACAGCTCAATAAAGTGGAAATTCGAGCTGCTGCTGGTAATGTAAAAAGTCGTGCTATTCCTGAACGACTAAACTTTACAACAGAAGGAACGATACGCGCCGCTGAATGGCTGTACGACCACTATGTTGACCATGTGATATATGGCATGCTTGCAAAGGAATGGAAGGAATTATTTTAAGAGGTTGCGCTGATAGAATGCCATTTTCTGCCCGCTCAACGGCATATTCAGCCGCTTGTTTCTGCTAGTTCGCCGGTAGAATATGGATTTGCGAGATTGACCTTACCGATCAATAAAAAAAAATGAGGCTGGGACAAAAGAGAAAAAGTGTTAGATTGACTGATGTCGATCTAACACTTTTTTGCTGTAGCGTTGATGTCCGCTACGGCGGACGCTTTCCGGAGGCGTCGCCTGAGCCTGTATCTCAGGCGTCACGCTAACCCCCCAGGAGTCGCCGCCTTCGCTACCATCAACTAGTGCTCTCTTCTAAATTTTATTTATTCCAAAAGGAAGAACGTCTAAATTTTTCTTCATTTTAGATAGCAAAAATTTAATAACGCCTATGCTCCTCTTTCTTAAAATTTAAAGTTTTGTCCCAGCCTCTATTTTCATTATTGTTCAACTGGTTCTTTTATTTCTTCTGTAACTTTTGGAGCTTGTTGTGTCCCTAGACCAACGGCAATTTGCTCAAGCTCAGGACGTAGTGTGTGCTTGCCAGCATAGCTTTCAATCAATTCCTTGACATCAATCCCCGAAGTTTCTTTCAATGATTCCTGCAGTGTTGACATTAAATTCGTTGCGTACGACGTCACCTTATTGGCACCGCCACCGCCTTCTCCACCGCCAGTATCCACAACTGTAATTTTGTCGATGTTGCCTAGTGGGCTAGCCAGTTCTTTCGCATATTCAGGCATCATGCGTACAACCATATCAAGGACAGCTGCTTGACCGTAGTATTCAAAGGCTTCGGCAATTTTACGTTTCGCCTCGGCTTCGGCAAGACCACGCAGACGAATTATATCTGCGTCTGTTTCCCCTTGTGCACGTTCTGCGTCTGCTTTTGCAAGACCGTCTAATCGAATCTTCTCTGCTTCCGCTTTCGCTAACGACTCAATTCGATATTTCTCTGCATCAGCTTGCGCAAGCTCACGGCTTTTTTCCGCTGCCGCATTTTGCTCCACTGCATAACGATCAGCGTCTGCCTTTTTCTTTACTTCCGAATCGTATTGTTTCTCACGACGTAAAATCTCTTTTTCTTCTAACTCAATTTGTTTTTGACGCTCAATAATGCGGATTTGCATTTCTTGCTCAGTTACTTCTTGTTTGGCACGGGCTGTTTCAAGCTCATATGCTTGGTCAGCTCGAGCTTTGGCAATATCCTGCTCGCGACGGAATTCAGCTACCTTTAATTGGTTTTCTTTTTCCGCTTCCGCAATTTCAGTCGCACGCTCTATTTCTGCTTTCTGCGCCTCTTTAGATGCTTCTGCACGTTTAATGCGCGTTTCCTTTTCCGCATCTGCAGTCGCAATATCCGCATCACGTTTAACCTGGGCGATTCTCGGTTTACCAAGTGAATCTAAATAGCCGTTTTTATCGCGTACATCTTTAATCGTAAATGATACAATCACAAGACCCATTTTTGCTAAATCCTGAGAAGCTACACGTTGAACCTCCTGTGAGAATTTATCACGATTTTTGTAAATCTCCTCAACAGTCATTGATCCTAAAATTGAACGCAAGTGACCCTCTAATACCTCACGTGCTTCACCTTCACGCTCTGATTTTTGCTTCCCTAAAAACTGCTCTGCCGCAGTGGCAATTTCCGAAATAGAGCCGCCAATTTTAATGATAGCTGTACCATCTGCCATTACGGGAACCCCTTGCTCCGTATATACTTCCGGCGTTGTCACCTCTAGTTTACTTGATAATAGACTTAGTGGCTGTGCTTGTTGGAAAATTGGGAAAACGAAAGTACCGCCTCCGCGTATAATTTTTATGCGATTCCCTGACTCATCCTTATGTACATTTTTTGAGCCAAGGTAGCTTCCTGTCACAATCAGTGCTTCGTCAGGACCTGCTGTACGATACTTCGTCACATACATTCCCACAATGGCGATTAATATAAATGCTACAACTCCTACTACTATCAAAATGCTTGTCATATTACCCTCTCCCCTTTATATAAATTTCTTTTCATAGGCTCTCACAAGGAGAGTACCTTCTTTCACTTCCACAATCAGGACCGTCGTATCATAGTCGATTTCCTCATTGTCAAAACCTACTGCGCGCTTCGAAATCATGCCACTCGCTGTCTCTATCACAACTTCCCCAAAGCCGTCTGTTGGGATTGGTACTATCACCCTCCCTAATTGACCACCAAGCGATTCTTCCGTATAAGCTAACGAGACATCAGCTGATTTCAGCGGAACAAGAATAAATAAATAAAAAAGTACACTTAAAATAACTCCGATGATACTAGCAGCAACGATATTCAATGCGCTAGAAAATAAGGCTAGTTTCTCTAAAATAAAACCTGCTGCTGACATCATCGTGATGAATGATAAAATCACACTTGGATTTAAAATCGGTAGTCCATCGCCAATACCCTCCACAGCATCTCCAAAAAACATGAACAATATCGTAGCAAGGCCAGCGAAAATTAACACTACTAAATAAATCTGCTCAAGTGAATAGCCAAATAGCGTCAAGTTGTTCACCCCTTTCATCGTCTTACCTACTATACGGATACACTACCCGGAAAGTTTCGTAATATTTTACATTTTTCAAAAAACAAATAACTTTACAGCGTGTAAATCATTGGAGCAAATAGCCTTTTTCATTATTCTATGTATTAATTTTCAGTTTACTTTTCCGGATATTGAACGATTCGTAACTGTACATGATGCCGACCATAGCGTGCAGCAACTCTTTCTGATTCAACCAGAATATCTAATTTGTAGCCTTTAATGGCACCACCTTTATCAGCAGAAATTGCCCTAAACGACTCATAGGGTGTTTTAATTTCGACAATTGTTCCTAACGGGATTACTGTAGGGTCTACCGCTACAATTCTTAAACCATGATAGTAAATTGATTCACGAACATTAATGCCTGTTGCTGTTATACCACTACAGCCTGTGCAATCAGAACCATAGTACGAAGCATTAAATTGCTTCCACTCTGATTGATTGTTTTCAACCTTGTCATCACTCACATTCTTTTTTGAATAGCTAGCATGACTTTGATGATTTTTTTTTAATAATCTAAGCTGCTCTATTTGTAGCTTTTCCTTATTCTTTAACCTTTGCATTTCTTGTTGTCTTTGTAGCCTTTCAGCTTTTAATTGTAGTGCTTTACTATTGATTTTTGTAACCGAGGTCTCATACTTGCTCTGTGCCGAATTTAGCATTACGACTGTGAAATTATGATTATTTTCGATATCCTTTTCATCTTCGTACAAGAGGACAAAGATTGTAAAAATTAGAGTTACCCCTATTATAGAAATTACTGCCATTGCTTTCATAAAAATACCTTAAACTCTACATTAATAATCTAGCTGACACATGATTTGCATCAAGCACTGTTTTATATTGCAGAATCAAACCTTTTTAATTAATTCATTTAATAGATTGTTATATCTACTGATTGTTGAGTTCTTATTATGTATGATAGGTTTAAAAATTTATGTACAGATTAGTATTGTTTAACACTTATAAAAGTTCATTTTTTTTAAGAATGACTCTACTGATTTTACCGCTTCTATTTCTAAATGCTGCATCTCCTTAGAAATGATTAAATTAATATTCCCCATTTCTTGATAAGCTAAAGCCATCGCATAACGATCAATATTATTTCTATTTGAATTCCCATCTTTGAAAGCTTTCATTTAATCCTCTTCCCTTCAAAAATTAATTTAGCTACGATTTAAATGTTCTTTTCAAATAGACTTGTTTATCAATCTCTGCCATAAGTGCATGAAGCTTTTTCAGTGTTATCTCATTCTCTGATTGTATATGTGATGTTAATAGAGCTTTTTCACGTTTATATTCTATATCCAAATAAGTTGATGCTACTTGCTCTGTTAAAAGCACAAGCTTCTTTTGAAACTCTTTACTTTTTAACAAAAATTCTTTTATGTTCGATTCATTGTCAAAAACTTTTCCCTGATTTATTGCGCCAAAAATATAGCTAAAATCTAACGTCAATTCTTTTAATAATTTATTATCCACAGTAGCCCCAACTTTCAATATTTTATTTGGTTTCAGTTGTTCAAATTGTTTATAGTATTTTACTTCTTTTAATTTATTATATTTTTAATTATTTCATCCAAATAAAGCTATGCTGTCTTCCTTGAATGAAATTTACAAGAATAAATAAAGTCATCTTCTACATGCATTAATAACCACCTACTAATCTTTCAATATTTCAAACCCAAATTTTATATATATAGACTTAGAGATTTTCGTATAAATTTCTATTCGCACCTCACCTTTTTAGTATTATTTAATTTAAATGAAAAATTATATGTACTTCCCCCTTTATTAAGTCGATAATTTGTTTATCTCCAATGATGCCCTGTACAACCCTTTTAACATCATTAGTTTTTAACAAATTAAAATTTTTCACCTTAGATATGTAATTGATTGCAATTGCCTCAGCGTCGATTTTGCTAATCCTTCCTTTCGATTGCCCAATTAGTTCAGATGCAAATTCATTCACTAAAATTTTTTCCATTTTGTCACCACCTTTAATAAATAAAAGTAAAACATCAAACTTTATCATCCCTTTGCTTTGTTCATAATTGCTCATTTTACTAAATCTTTAACATATTCTTTCTAATATTTTGTGTGCTGGATAATAGGTATTTAAATATTTTTTCAAACTTTTTAAAGACGTAATACTATCATCATTAATCGATTTTCTTAAAAAGCCATTATATAAATAAATTTTATTTTTAAGCTCTACAACACAGTATATATTGTCCTCACTGTCATCCAATTGAATTAAACTATCATATTGGATATCTAGATTTTGAACTTTTTGATAGATATATTTTGTATCATTATGCTCTTGCATTAATTCTATTTCCTCCTCATGCAATGAATCCATCAGTATTAAACTAGAAATCGAGCTGTCCATACATGCACATTCAAGCATATTACCTCCCTCATCTCTCAGAATCACATTTGTAATACTTCCATTAAAATCTTTCATTAACTCATTAGAAATATTGCTATCCTTATAAATAACTAACTCTAAAATAGCTGTTGTTTGTATATCATCCACATTTAAAACCCCCTAGTATTACAATGATTCCTAATATAACTTATTCTAGCTAATCTACTCAACATTGATTTATTCTTATCTTATCACGAACAGACGTTCGTTTTCAAGTTTATTTTTAGCGAATATTTACAATTTACCCAATATCGATTTTGAATTATCCTATTATTTCATTTATAAAGTGAAAGTTAGCTCAGTGGAGGTTCTCCCTCACTAATTGTTAGTTAAACTAATTTGGCTATTAAAGACGCCCACCTCATCTTTCAACTTGAGGCAGGCGTCTTACTGACCGTTATAGCGGGATAAAGTGAAACTTCTATCAATGGGGCGCATTTTCCCCATTG
>NZ_JBNNLZ010000008.1:0-166015 GCF_050272295.1 Lysinibacillus sp. NPDC048646 | reverse complement strand
ATTGTTGATAGTTGAACCAATCGGGCTTTTACGGTCAGTTGATGTCCGCTTTTCTTATCTTGATCTTGAGGCGGGCGGCTTACTGACCGTTATAGCAGGATAAAGTGAAACTTCTATCGATGGGCCGCATTTTCCCCATTGTTGATAGTTGAACCAATCGGGCTTTTACGGTCAGTTGATGTCCGCTTTTCTTATCTTGATCTTGAGGCGGGCGGCTTACTGACCGTTATAGCGGGATAAAAAAAAACTGGTATTCACCAGTTCTATAACTCTATATTAAAATCTCCATAATTCGTTTTCATAAAATCAAAATCTAATTTATGTTTGAGTATAGAATAACTTACATACTTATTATCTTTGTTCGCATAACCGGTATCATATTTATTTGCAACTTTTTCTAATAGCTCTTTGTCTAGGGTTTTCACATCATTATCTTTTAGCATTTCCCACAAATACCACATCATACCTGAAATCTGTATCGTACTAGCTATTAAATTACTATTGTCAAAGATTGTTTTGGCTAAATCCAATGCTCTATTCCCGAAAGAAGCTCTCAGTTGAATATCACTACTTTTTGAATTTGCTTTCTTAAATATATAGGTATTGTCAGTAAAGTATTTTTGACCTTGTTTCGGTGTCAAACTAGTAGATGATATTTTGTCCAATTTTTCAAGCTTCCAATAAAGATCTTCGGTTATTTCTATTTTTCTTCGAGATCCTTTATTATTTGTCAATCTAGCAAAGCAAACCCCATTGTCATTACTCAAATCATTCATTTTTAAATTCAAAATTTCGCTGTAGCCTTCTCCTTTTATCCCCTCAAATAAACATAATAAGAAAACAGCATGCCGTTGATCATCAAACAACCGCATATAAGTTATCAATTGTTCTCTTGTATACCTGACGATTGACGCTTTATAAATAAATCTACTACAATATTCAATATCAATTATACTCGGTAACCTTTGTGAACGATTTTCTGTATAACCATTCATAATTGCCCAATCTATATACCTTGAGATAAAACCAATGGAGGCACTTATAGGTTGTGGACTAGGTGATTTTAAACTATAAAATAATTCTTCCAGTTCCACTTTATTCATATCAAAAATATCCTTATTTTTTTGATTTTCTATCATAGTTGCTTTATTAAAGAGTGATAAATATGTAGTTAAACTATTATCTTTTACATCTAAAGATTTTAAATACCACTCTTTTATATCCTTATTAAATACATTATCTTTAAGCATCAATTGTACACCTCATTATTTAATGAAATCTTCAAATACTTTTTGAAGTTTTTTTCTATTTCGTGTGCTTAGTCCGCCATACTGTAAAATACCAAGCTCCTCCCATAACGAATTATGGATTGAGAAGTCAATGTGATCTAAATAATTATTTAAAATTACAAAAGGAATATTTTTTTCATGCATCCTTGCAGCTAATTCAATATGGCCAACAAACATTCTATTTTTAAACATTAATGAATTTTTATCCGTTAAATTATCCTTGTAATAAGCGAAAAGATACATCATATATTCGTTAATCACTTTTACAACCTGACCTACTTGTAAACGACTCTCTATTTTAAAACTGTTATCTATGGCATTGGATAATTCCGAAAAAGTAACTACTTCCCCAAATGAATATTTAACATTGGAACTAGAAGTAATCTTTCCTTTTAATTCCCCATCAACCTTTAACTCAATAACAACCTCATCTGACAATTTATCTTTAGCTAATTCCTGCAGTCTTGGCTTAGGGATGGGGTTAGCTTTTGCCATATCTACTTGCACGCGTTTACATTGAGCCTCTGTCATATTTGAAAATATAACGATCATATTACCTTGCAGATCCGTTTTTTTCATGTAAGCATTATAAATAGAAAAAGTACGATGTGCCCCATCTAAAACATCTAGTGTAGTTCCTTCTAATACAGTAAGGGATTGTTCTTTTTCATCATAATATAATTCTAAACCGTCATTACCCGTACCAACTTTTGCATTGTATCTTAAAGTTGATGTGATTAAATCTCCATTTAATGTTTGTTTTTCAATTTCACGTAATGATTTTGGATTTAAATTCATCACTTCTATAATTTCATTTCTTAGTTTCTTCTTTTTTGCTTGTCGCTGTATATTTGGGTTATACATAGAAATACCACTCATCCAAAGCTTGCCGATAGTTGCATTGGGAAGCACAGCTGCAAACTCATGATGCCCTGTTTTTACAACATGTTCAAAAGTATATGGCAACGTTATAATGTCTTCATATGGAGATTCTCTTTTATAAAATCTTAATTCTTTGATTTCAGAAGGATTTAACCATTCATTCATCCACTCAATATTATTCTCATCAAATTTTATATTAAGTTGTTCACCTAATAATAATAATTCACTTAAATTTGCTTCTCTTAGCACATCTTTATCATTAATCATCTCTAAAATATTGCCTATATTAATGTTATATCTATTCAGTTGGATCGATATCTCATCTAAAATTAAATCATGTTGAACTAACAATGGAATTTTAGCTTTAATATCTTCAATTAATAATTCTCGGGTTTTACCAATTTTCAAACTTTCCACTCCCTTGTTTTTCCATTAAAAATATGATTATTTCAATAGTACCATACGGTAAATTAAAATGTAACTATTATAAATGAATTAATGATATGTACAATTTGATTTTGGTGTGGAAATATTCTCTTTAGAAAGAAATATTAAATTGGTTATTAAATAGGAAGAAACAATAAATAAAAGTATATGAACGAAGATTAATAAATGAATTAATGAAAAATATATTGATTTATAAATTCTACCAATTATAATAGGGTTAAGTGTAATCGAATATTTACATACAAGGAGATGACAGTTAATGGCCTTTCAAACAGTTAAAGATACAAAATATCAACATTTAGTATTATCAGATGAAACTGTAATTAAAGAATTATTGACGTTTAGAGGTTCAATAGATGATACGATGTTAAATGGCAGTCATGGTGTGTGTGCAACAAATACTTTAAAAATGAATACGGATGTAATTAGTTTATTTGCAGATTTAGATGAATTAATGAAAAAATGTTTAAATGAGGAACAGCTGAAATTACTTGAATATATTGCTAAAGACTTTACTAATTATAACATTGGACAACTTTTAGGGATTCCAGTAAAAACAGTGGGACGAAGGTTTCATACAATTTGTCTTCAAATAAAACAAGAAAATGATAGGCAATGGAGAAAGGTAGTATATACAAAGAAGTTGAACTTAAAAACCAAAAGATGTAGTAAATGTAAAGAACAACTACCTGCTACCGACGAGTTTTTCAGTTTAAATAATAGCAGTAAAGATTTATATCATTCACAGTGTAAGAAATGTAAAAAGTAGCTTCAAAAAATCACTTGGGCGGAAATAGTAGCTTTTTAGATACACTAGTCAACCTAATAAGTAGAAGGAGCAATAATATGAAACTACAATTACCTCACAGAATGGTAGAATTGAAGTTAGACCTCCCAATAGAGGAAAGAGTTCAAACTATAAGATTTATGCTTGAAAATGAAAAAATTGTTTATCAAGGTGAAGAGATACCTTTAGAATTATATTTCAGTATAACCTCACATGCATACAATACGATTATTTTATTAGATATGATAGGTTATTATATGACAAAAGGTTATTTTACTAAAGCCGAATTGTTATTAGAAGAAGAGAATTTAAAATTCATTAAGGAAGCTAAAAAACGTAATAACAGACGTAGAGAAATTACAAAATTACTTAGAAATCAAAGTGCACAGCATCAATTGCAAGATAACTATGTTTTATCTCATCATAAACAAAAAGAAATCAAAAAAGGTTCAATCAGACATAACACATTTTCAAATACTTCTTATTTAGAAGCGATCACCTTCGGAATTGAAGAAGTCGAATAAGATCATATTTAATAAATGAATTAATCTAAAAATACATAATTTAAATGAAATTTTCTAATGTATCTATGCGGAGGCATGGATACATCATGAAGGTTTCATGTACTTCAAAAGAGGTTTATAAAGGGAATACATAATATGAGAACAGTCTGGGACTTTAATCGCAAACTGCAATTAACTGTAAGTGCTTGTTTCTCAAATCGAAAATATAGTAGGTGATGACAATTGGATGTATAAAGTGAAACTCAGTCATTGGGGATTTTCTTCATCCCCAATGATTGTTAGTTGAAGCAATCGGGCTTTTACGGTCAGTTGATCGCCCTCTTCTTTCAACTTAAGGTGAGCGTCTTACTGACCGTTAATGCGGGATAAAGTGAAACTCAATCACTAGGGATTTTCTTCATCCCCAATGATTGTTAGTTGAAGCAATCGGAATTATAGATGAATTAATGTAAAAAATATTATAATACCCTCTTTTATATCATGAAAGCAAAACCTTCAAAAATGCAACCTTCTTTAGGAAGTGAGGACAAAGGAGAATGAAAATTGTAAATAATTTAGCCAAGTTTTATAAGTCATTGAAAGATGATGAGAAATTACTTCGATTACTGTATTACATGCCAAAAGATCATTTAGATGATCCTTTGGATGAGTCAAAATTGGATATTTCTAAGTTACCTGAAAAAGACCTTATTATGAATAATATATTAGTAATTGGGGATAAAACAAGCGATTTAAAAATGGATGCCAATTTTTCTCGCATTTGTTTATATACTGGTTCTCGAACGCCTCAAAAGCATTATCTCAAAAACACAAATCAATTTACTGATAATCCTTACTCTAGCACACAACAATATATCTTTGATATATACACGCCGCATGCTATCAATAATGTAGATTTTCGACTCGATTGGCTAGGTGAAGTGCTAAATGAAGTACTATTTCACGAGGATATTGAAGAATTTGGAGATTTGAGATTCCACAGTGGGATCCCTATTTTAAATACACCTGAAGGATTTGTAGGGTATCGCTGGATTTATATTATTCCTTCGGGTCAAGGGGCAAGAGGTTTTAAATCATGAGCTTTTCAACTAAAAAAGCATTTGGCAAGTCTACTCCTTATAAAGGATTGAATATTTTCCCTGTTCGCATGGTTGATGCAGATGAATTTTATGATTATGTGCAATGCTTATTATTGCCTAAAAGTGATTTTCAAGAACCCGAAGTCATTAGAATGTCTTATTTCATGTTTTTGCTTGCCCTCTCTCAAAACAAAGATGGCCCTGATTTATTAGCAAAATTAATCGCTTTATATCGTTTGATTTTCAAAACGGAAGACATCCAATTCACAATCAATGAAAAAGGTATGGCGTTTATCATCATCGATGGTATTTCACTGCATGAACGTGATTTCGATAAAATTAAAACCATCATCAGTGAGCAAAATCTCATCGATTTAGATGATGAATTTATCGATCCAGGCACTAAAAAGGCCATTCAAGAAGCACGAGCATTTATGGCAAAAAGAAAAACGAAACAAGCAAATTTAGAACAGCAAATTGTCGCTTATCATTGCAAATCTGGACTTCCCTACCATGAGATTGAAAATTTAACGCTTTATCAATTTCATAAAGGTTTAATTCGTATGGATTATATAGTCAGCAGTGATGCCATTCTGAATGCACGTTACTCTGGAATGGTTGAATTTAAAAATGAGCAAGACCTTCCTCATTGGCTTGGCCATATTGACGAGCCACAGAAAAATGAGGATGTCATTATGACAAAGTCAGCATTTGACAAACAAATGAAACAGCTAGGACTTGATTCTAGTTCAATTAAAAAACAATAACTTAAAAGGATGGTAATTTATTATGACACAACAAAATCAATTTTTAACTTCAGTAGCAAACGTACGTTTATTTGATCGTTTAACGGATGAATTAATTCTTAACGGTAAAACTTTATTGAATTCTTCGATGACACAAGCAATCCAAACGCAAGCAATTCATGCAGGTAAAGGCTCGAAAAAAGTATATGAACTTAACTACCAAAAAGAATTAACGTTCTCAATTGAAGATGCTGCATTCGATACAGCTTATATTGCATTACAAAATGGTACAGAAATCAATCACCAATTAGCTGAATTCTATACGGATGAAATCATTTTACTTGATGCGAGTGGTAAAGGAACATTAGCTGACACGCCTATTGGCAAAGTGCATGTGGAACAAGTAAATGGTACATTCTCACAATACGCTCCTACTGGCAAAGAAATTTCTGTTCCAGCATTAGCGGGCAAAGAAGTACAAGTTGTCTATGCTGTTCAGGAAATGATGGATACAATTGAAATCTCTGCTGATTCATTCCCAAAAGCTGTTCGTATGGAATTAAATGTTGATATTCGCTCTAATAACGGAAAAACTGGCGAAGTGATTATCGAGGTACCTAACTTTAAACCAAATGGTGCAGTAGAAATTTCTATGACACATGAAGGTGTTGCCTCTTCTTCTCTTGCAGGTAGCTCACTAGCCGACAAAAAAGGAAACTATGCTTACATTAAACTTCGTAATCTAGCTGATGAAAAAGTACAAGTTACAGCATTAGCTTCAAATCCATCTCGTCTCGTGCTTGATTCTGCTGTTGCAGGTGATGCTCAACGCATCGCAGTACTAGGTATCCGAGGTGCAGGGTACAGCAATGTACTTTTACAAAATAGTGATTTAACTTGGACTTCTAAGAACCCAACAATCGCAAGTGTTGATGCAAATGGTGTCATTACTTTAGGTGCCTCTGCAGCAGCCAATGACCAAACAATCATTGAAGTAACTGATGGTACATACCTTGAAACAATTGTTGTTGATGTAATTTAAATGAATTAATTTAAAATGAGGCTGTCTAAAAAGTTCTTCAAACAATAACGCCTGTCTTCCTATATGGTAAAAATCCGCTTCGCTTTCCGTAGGCAAGGCATGAGCCGCATCGCTCGCTAACGCTCCCTGCTGGGTCTCATGCTCTTGCTTTTCCCACAGGAGTCTACGCGGATTCTTACCTTTATATCAGGAAGAGTATCTCTAAGCTTATTGTTTTTACTTTTAGGACAGCCCATCTTTAATTAAAAAAAGGAGTCTAAAAATGGCTAAACGTGAAACGAAACTAACATTAGCAGATATTCAACAAAATGCGGATGAGCTCAATAAAAAACAAAAATTTCACATTGATAAAGACCAGGGTAAATTCATTTATTACTATCCAAAATTCAGTAAACGCAAAGTAACGATATTAATAAATGACTTAGCAAGCACTATCGACTATGTTCAGCAAAATAACTTAGATTTCTTTAAGAATGACCATGAACTACAACACTATGTCCTCTTTTTAGTAATCAAGCATTTTACCGATTTAAAATCAGAATTAAAAGATAAACCTATTGAAAGTCATTTTGCTACGATGAATAATCTAGTAGAGATTGGATGGTATGACCTATTCTTAACGGAAATGTTTACGATGCAGGAAATCTCAAATGTGCTAGAAGAAATTAGTAAACGACTAAATTTAAGTATGCAGTTTTTAGAACTCGAAAAAGAGCTAATCCATAAAATCGAGTCTACTGACAAAGACAAACTAGTAATAGAGCCTTCACTTATCAATCGTTAAAATTTTGAACTACTCCCCTACCTTTTTAGGTGGGTACTTGAACATTTTAGGATATTCAACCATATTCGAAAAAATAAAACGATAAACTGATGATTACAGCTACTGTTAAAGTTGCTGTTTTTTTATGTTTATCTATAAATTAGGAGGGAAAATCGATTGAGTACTGGTGGTGGACAATCAAAAAAACCAATGGACTTATTAGTCGCTCTAGGAGTCAATGACGAGGTTTCAAGAAAAAATATACATACATACATAAAGAGATTAAAAAACTTAGATGCTCTAACGATAAATTTAGATGTAAAAGGTCACAATACGCAACTATTCATGGAATACGAAAAGCAAATTCATACACTCCAACAACATTTAGACGCGTTAAACCAAAAATTACAGGATGTTGGAACTGGATCATCCCCTCCCCTGTCACTATTCGATGAATTCAAACAGCAAGTGACCACTTCAGTAAAATCAATAGACCAGCTAAATGAAGCAATCGGTGATGCAAATCTAAATGTAAAATCATTTTACAAGCGTTTAGCAAGCATTCCCAGCGGCGACTTACAATCACTAGAGCAGCTATTGACACAACTGAAAACAGAAATAGAAACAATTAATTTCAACCAATTTAAACTAAATGGTATTCAAGAAACCCAACAAAACCTGCAAGCACTCGAAGCAAATTTATATAATATTTACGAGTTAAATAAAGCCTACGCAAACAACACCGATTTCGAACAATTAACCTACCAAATTTCAGATTTAAATACTCAAATCAACAATATTCAATTTGGTGAAGGGTTAACTATTGCAGGCATCTCCGACATCCCAAGCCAACTAGAAAACATTAATCAAGCTATTGTGGAGTTTAGCAAGAATACTAAAGAAGCCTCACAAAGTTCAACGTCTCTTATTGATAACTTAGTGAACATGTTTGAGTTATCAAAAACAGCGAAGGAAGCATTTAAAGGCATTGCTGAGGCTGGAACAGGTATTGCAGCATTCGGGAAAGGTCTGCTTTCAACGATTGGACCTGGCTTAGCTCTAGCAGGTATCGATTTTGTGATTGGAAAAATAATTGAAAGCAGCGAGAAAGCAAAACAAAAAACAGCAGAATTAGCGGCTGAACAAAAGAATATTTTGGATACTTTTACTTCAAATGCTACAGAAATTGATACATTATCTACTAGATACGCTGAATTAGAAAATGCCATGGCATTAGGCAATACAGACTCCTCTGTACTTGCCGAATATCGTGAAATTTCTAATCAACTGGGCGAGATTTTACCAAACATTGTTACAGGTGAAGACGAATTCGGAAATAAAATCATTGGTTCATCGGAAGCATTAAAGATAAAAATAGGTCTACTTAAAGAACAACAGGCATTAGAAGCACAGAGTGCTGAACAAGTCGCACAAGAAGAACGTGACGACAATATTAAAACACGAAAAAAAACAATTTCTAGCCTTGAAAAAGAACAAAAAAATATAGCGCATAATGCTGCCGTCACCTTAACCCATAGTACAGACATGAGCCAAAGCATTAAAGATAAAGTTACTTTTTGGGATAACAAAGGAAATCCTTTACTTAAATCAACAGAGGATTATGAAAATAAAATAAAAGAATTAAATAAACTTCAATCTAGTGCTGAGAAAAGTGGCAATAGTGATTTAGCAGATTACTATGAGAGACTAAGTAATAACGTCAAACACTTCAAAGAGGAAATTGTTAAAAATGAGAGAGAACTTAATCAGGAAGTTTTAGCACAAAAATCTGACTATATCTCTAATATTGCCCATATAATAGGCGAAAATGATAAATTAACTGATAGTGTAAAAAACAATGCGGCAGGTTTTGCTGCACAATTAATTGACGTAACAGATGCAAGTGATTTAGATACTTTACAAGAATCGTTAACATCATTATTTTCAAACGATAACGCCGATACATTAATAAATGATATGATAGCTTCTTTCCAAAACATGGAGAATGCTACCTCTGACACTTTTGACTCAATGGCTAATGAAACAAAAGATAAAATATCAAATATGACTGCTGAACTGACAAAGTTAGGATTAAGCGAAGATGAAGTAAGTAGTATTATGAAGTCTTTAAAACAACAATTCGATGATACTACTAAAACTCAAAAAGAAGTATCAATTGAAATGAAGGCTAATAACTTAACATTCGCTGAAGCAAAAGCAAAAGTTTTTGACTATAAGGAAGAAGTAGAAAAACTTACAACTACTTATGAACAACTAGCAGGGGTATCACAGAAAAAAGTAAATGATACTTCGGATTTATTATTCCACTATGAAATGTTAACGAATCAATTGAAGGGATATACAGAAGAAGAGCTACGGAACCTTAGTCAAAAAAGTAATTTAACAGCGGAAGAACAGCAACTTGTAGATACTTTAAATTCTCGTGATTTGATCATGAATAGCCTGAATACACTCTACCCTTTTCTTCTTGATAATGACGGTAAAGCAATAGCCTTAAGTGAAGAAAAAATTAATGCTATTCAAGCAGAAAACCATGCAAATGAAACACTATTAAAAGCATATAAATTAGCTCGCGAAGGAAAATTATCTGTTGAACAACAAATGACAGTAGATTCTGCAAAAGCTATTAAAGAACGAATTGAACTAAAGAGAGCTGAAATCCAGTCTCTCCTAACATTAAATTTAGCTTTACAAGAAGTAATTGATAAACAGAACAAAGGTTCTGAAATGACTAATGGTGAAGGTCTTGCAGCAATGAGGGCTTCAATGATTCAATCCTCTAATAACGATAAAATTACAGATCTTACTAGTGTATTAAATGACTACCAAAAACAATTAGATGGTAATATATCAACCATCGATAAATTTATATCAGCTAAAGATAATTCAAAAAAGTCATCAAAAGCTGATAATAAAACAACCAAAGATTCAATCTATATTACAAATAAATACAAACAGACCCTAGAAGATTTAAATCTTGAGATTGAAAAGCAAGTTAAAGTTCAATCTTCCCTACCAAAGCATTCCGAAGAGTATCGAAAATCACTTCAAGCACAAATCGAACTCGAAAAGAGAAAGCTTACTTTAATTGAGGATCAAGAAAAATCTATAAAATCTCAAATTGCTGCAGGAAAGATTAATAAAACAGGGACTGTTTCAGGTAATAATGCAACAACTTCCGCGACCTCTTCTAAATTAAATGGTTGGAATGGTCCAATTACAAGCAATTACGGCAATCGTACACTAAATGGAAAAAAGGATTTTCATCTAGGCGTAGATATCGATGGCTCCATGGGGCAACGATTAGACTCCCCTATCAATGGAAAAGTTATTAAAAGTGGTGACGCAGTTAAAAACGGAGAGCATGAATCATATGGAAATATTGTCATGATTCAGGATGACAATGGCATAAAGCACCTATTCGCTCATATGAATGAAACTCTCGTAAAAATCGGAGACAATATTACAGCAGGAACCAAAATTGGAACAATTGGTAATTCGGGGAATGTTTATAAAGGTTCAAGTGATGGCTCTCATTTACATTACGAAGTCAGAAAGAACGATAAAACTATTAATCCTACTGACTACTTGAACAATGCAAAATCAGGAATTATTAGCTCTAGCAGCTCGACTGCTGTAGAAACAACGCAACAAGCAATCGACCAAGCAAAATCCGAGTTGCTCAAAATACAAAGTGACATTCTTAATCAAAAAGAGCTAATTGCTAAAATTGAAAAAGACATTATAGACTCTCAGTTATCTCATTTTGATTGGAAGCGAGGAAATATACAATCTAATTTAGATTATGAGGATTCCAAGCTAAAATTGGTTGATAAAAGTTCGAGTCGATATACAAAAACAATCGATCTACAAACGAAATATTTAGAGCAAAAGCAAACCGTAAATAATCAGGAACTTGTCTATTTAGAAGGATTAATTAAAAATGGCTCTCTTTCAGCTATCACGCTAGATGAAATGAAAAGTAGATTATTGGAATTGAAAACCGAAATGTTAGACACCAATAATGCCATTTCACAATTGGCATTGAACAAACTCGATACGTTTGACTATCAACGCAGCATGCCAGAATCACAGCTAGAATATGAAAATGCTAAAATACAAGAATTAGATACCAATTCCGCTAGATATGCAAAGACATTGCAGTTGATGACCATTTACATGAATCAAAAACAAAAGGTCAATCGAAGCGAGTTACAATATTTACAACAGCAGATTGCAGGCGGCAAGCATTCGGGCGAAGTTTTAGAGCAACTCAAAGAGCGATATGCACAGCTAACAACTGAAATAAAATTGCTAGATATTGAAATTCGTGAAAAGAATTATGAAATATTGATTAATATTAAGACTCGATATGATGAGAAAAATAATAATATTGAGTTTTCAATCGAGAGAAGCAAAATTATCCAATCCATGTTTGACAAAGGCTCCGATGAAGATATTCGTGAAAGTAAATTCCAAAAAGAACAGCAAAAAAATTTAATAAAAAATTATAAAGACGAAATAAACACCACCCAAAATAATATATTACAACTCAGTTTGCTTCCTGAGGATTTAAAAAAAGCAGAGGCAAACCTTGAAGCTTTGGCTCTTAAAAAGGCTAGTTTAATAGCGGAACTTGCAGAAGACGAAAAGAAAAAACAAGAAGAATTAGCAAATAAATTAATTGATGCCTATAAAGAATACATACAAGAAAAACGGGATGCACATATAAAAAGTATCGATGACGAGATAAAGCGGGAAAATGATCGTCACGACACTGTCATGGACAATTATAAAGATGAAATGGATTTATTTAGAAAAAATATCCAAGATAAATTAAAGCTAATTGACCAGCAAGAATCCCAGCGTGATTATGATCAGGATATTACTAAACTTGAAAAAGAGCGCAATGATATCCAAGGACAATACAATTTATTGCTGCTAGATAATTCTCACGAGGCTAAATCTAAACGAAAAAATTTACAAGAGCAACTTGCTCAAATTGACGAGGAAATTTCAGAGAAACGCCATGACCGTGAAATAGAATTACGGAAAGAATCATTAAATGAGCAATTAGAAGCAAAAGAAACTGAAATGAGTCAAAAGGAAGAGCTGGAAAATGAATATCACGAAAAAGAATTAAACTTAATAGATGAGAAAAAGAAATATTGGGAACAGTTCTATACTGATAGACTAAATGATGAACGTAAATTCGAAGAAATAAGAAAGAAAATTCGAGATGGAGAATTCGCTTCATTAAAACAGGAATTTGGCGATTTTAAAAATTGGTTAGACAAAAGCATGCCCGATTTAGAGCTGACACTAACAGGAACCTTCGAAAATGTTGGAACCTCTATCAGACAAAATATTATTGAGAAATTAGAAAAAGCATTAGATTTAATGAATCAGGTTGAAAATTCATCAAAAATAGAAAATGGTGAGTATGGTTCTTCGAATGATATTAGCAATAATAAAAACAAATCTTCACTGATTGAAGGTGATATGCAAGTACTTTTAGGGAAGTTTATGACCGATGTTCTTGCTGAGAATGAACCAAACACTGTACGTAAAGCAAGTATTAGAGAAAAGGCTCACAATCTGGCCCAAGAAGGCAGAAAAAATAATTCTGAGATTCCCACAGATATCGATTTTACTAATTACATAAAAACAAAACTATCTGATGATGATCTACTTAAATTAAGTAACTATTTTATGGAGCAAGCGAAGCATGTAGTCATAACTCCCCAACTTCAGGACCTTATCATAGAAAAAGCAAATGCCTTAAGAATAGCCGGGACTCAGTACAGTTTTAATAACTCTGCTTCTGCCTTACAAGGAGGTATGACAAATTTTTCCGGTCAAGGTATTGACGGTTTAGGTGGGAAAGCGATGATTGTCCATCCAAATGAATTAATTCATTCCCCTATCGACACTAAAAACTTACTTTCAATGGCCAATATAATGGATAGAGCTAGCTTATTCTTCCGACCAATATTAGATAGAATCCCGCAATTTAGCAATACCTTCCGTACAGTTCAAGCCGCTTCTGCTTCAACATACGGAGACATCAACATCGAATTTAACATCGATAAAATGAATGGTGATATGAATGATCTCAATAAATTTAGCAAAATGATTAACGATGACTTATTACGTAAGAAAGGGATGAGAAATTAGTGTTAGAATCTATTCATTTTATGTATGATAATATCTCATCAAAGGATATGGGCGTTACGATAGGATGGTCTTCAGGTAATTTATTTGAAGAGAATTTTTTACCGCCACGGCGAATAATCGAAAAGAAAATCGCAAATAATGAAACACCTTACTTTCAGAGAGTGGAACATGAGCCACTCTCTTTTAAATTGTCCTTTTATCTAGATGATTGGGTAAACGATAGTGATTTAAGAAAAATTGCACGCTGGCTCTTCCAACCCTATTATAAACCACTAGTATTTGATCATAATCCTAATAGAGTCATGTATGCACTTGTAGAAGGTGATTCAACATTCATACATAATGGGCTCAAACAGGGTTATGTAGAATTAAAGATTCGATGCGACTCACCTTATACCTATTCGCACGAACATATACTAGATAAGATAGAGTTCCGAGAATCGAATAAAAGTTACTTATTAAAGGATGATATCACTACATTTGCGGAAGGAGAATGCCATAATATGAAAATTACTTCAAATGGATTGACAATTGATGCACTGAATAACACATGGGGCATATTGTATGCCAACACTACGAAATGGGGTGACAATTGAAATGGAAACTACAAATAAACTAAGCTTAAAAATTGTAACTGAAACAACATTTGAGCAGGATGACATCAAGGAAACTATTGTCAAATATGGTGAAAATTTCAGTAAACTTGAAAAATACTTATCATCGTCTGCACAATCTATTGAAGAATTGAATGATAACACGATTTATCCGATTGGTTATATTGTATGGAACAAAACACCTGCCATTAGCGGCCATATTGGTTGGGTTGCCACAAGAGAAGGCATCCACGCTAAAACCTGGAAACCAAACAAGAATTATGTCGTAGGAGATTTAGTAAAGGCTGTGCCTGATAATGGTGGTTTATATGAATGTGTAGTGGATGGAAAAAGTTCGACTAGCTCCCCTACCTTCCTTACAGGATTACATCAAGAATTTTATGATGCTAATGGTAGTAATTGGCGCAAGGAGTATAACTATGAAGTTGGGGATATTGTTTATCCTACTAATGGTAGCAAACAATACTACTACATTTGTGAAACAGCCGGATTGTCTTCAGTAAATGAACCCGTATGGTCTTCCATTCAAAATGAAACTGCCTCCATTGATAACTCTGTCGTTTGGCGAAAAGCGAAGACCATTAAATGGAAACGCATTGGAAACAGCTGTGAATTTAGGCCATTTGGCAAAATAGAATAGAGGTGCTTAAATGACAAATTGGGGTTCCATTTCAACGGTAAAAGGCTCGTATATCTCCAACATACATTCTATTTCTACTAATGCCCAAAAATATTTGACAACGATGGCAGCTAATATTGTAAATGTATATGCTAAACAAGTCGAATTCTATTATTCAGTATCCTACGATACGCTTAAGTGGACCGCATGGCAGCCAATAAATTTCAATGATACTGGTCTATTAGATCAATATAGTCTCAAAGGAATGTCCTTTAGATATAAAATCGTCATGAGTGCTACTAAAGAGCATGAAAAACCTTATATCCAAACATTCTCTATTAGTTTTGATCCATGTGCTGTTTTAGAAAACTTAGGTGATTTTACGATAAAGCCTAAAGTATGGATTAGAAAAAAGAACGGCAATGGAAACGTAGAAATAACGAATACTATGACAAATCAAAAGATGCAATTACATAATTTAATTGATAACGAAGAAGTTTTTATTCATTGTCAGAAAGAAGAAATAGTATCAAATCGACAAAATTTAGGCGTCTATCGCTATGATGATCACAATGATGAATTTTTGGAACTAATGATTGGGAACAACTACATCCAGGCAAATGGAGATTTTGATATGCATGTTAGATACCAACATGTATTTATTCAACAATAAATTTCAGCGAAAGGGGGTGATAAAGTGAAATTAGGTGACATTAATTATGATTTAAAAGCTGCACAACCGAGAATTTTCCTTTGTAAACCCGATAAAAAAACAATTGCACTTCTTAGTGAAGCTTATGATATTAGCTATAATACGAAGTTAAATGTATTAAATGAATTATCTTTCAAGATACCGACAGTTATTTTGCAAGATGGTGTTGCAACTGACAACCCCAATATACAAACGATTAAAAATCGATATTTATTTAAGCTGAAGTTCGGTCCTGTAACGGAATACTTCTTATTGAATGAATCCACCAAATCTTATAGCGATGATGAATATATTCAATACTCTGCCCTATCGTTGGGTGTGCAACTGAGCGATAAAAATATTAGAGATTTCGAAGTAGTCAGTAAAACGCTCGCACAAATTACAAACGAAATATTATCCTCAGCAAATACTAATTGGAAAATTGGTTATGTCGATAGCTTTTTCGAGACCTATCGTAGCTATGAAGTATCCTCAAATAATATTCTAGAAATTATTTATGATTTAGCAAACCTATGGAATGCTCTAATTGTTTGGGACACGCTTAAATGTGAAATAAACTACTATAGACCTGATAACATCGGCAACAATAAAGGATTTTATATCCGTGATGGCAAATATTTAGAAAGCTTTAATTTGTCTACTAACACGATTGATACGATCACTCGATTAAAGGTTTATGGTCAAGATGGACTGACAATACATAGATTGAATCCTACAGGTCAGGCTTATTTAGAAGATTTTAGATTCTACCTCTACCCCTTTAAACGTGAAAATGGGGTCGTCATTAGCCATTCGGAGTACTTAAGTGATGACTTATGTATTGCATTAGAAAATTATCATGCTTTAGTAGAGTCATTAGCAGAAAAATTCACTCATTTAACGAGTTCTATCACTACGCAGAATTCCATTATTCAAACTGAAGAACAGCGTCTTAGCAGTCTACAAACACAAAGAATTATCATAGAAGATGAATTAGATTTATCCAATGCTAATTTTCAATCGAACTCCCCTTCTCACCTGGATATCATTAACCGACTAGAAGCAAAAAGAGCTGAGATTGCCAATCAAGAAGCCTTTATTCGGGACTTAAACTATCAATTAAGCAATTATCAAGATGAGTTAGAACGATTAAGAAGTAAATTACTTAGAGAGAATAATTTCTCAAAAGAACAGTTAGCTGAATTATCCAATTTCGAAATCGACAAAGAATATACAAATGACTCGATTGTCGATGATCAAGATTTGTTAGAAGAAGCACAAGAAATTTTCAAACAATACTTACAACCTAAAATAAAATTAGACATGAATATGATTGATTTTTTAGCAGTCGTGGAATGTCAAAATGATTGGGACAAACTCAATTTAGGTGATATCGTCAGTGTTCGTTATGACCGATTGCAGGTAGATATTAAAGCTAAAATAACGGAAATTACATATGATTTTGAAAGAGAAAGTATTTCAGTTATTATCACCAACGAAATTGATGAAAAAAATACCTGGTTAGAGCAGCTTAGTAAGGCTGGCAATACCTCTACCCTCGTCCAAATGGAAAAATGGAAATGGAATCTTTCCGAAAAAAACAATGGGGCCATCAACGACATCATTAACAATAAATGGGACTCATTGAAAAATGCTGTAATGGCTGGATATAACCAGCAAATTGAGATCAATGAGCGCGGCATTACAGTAAAAGATTTAACCGACCCTTTAAGCTGGCTAGTGATTCAAAATGGATTTTTAGCTATCACAAACGATAACGGCAACTCATGGAAGCACGCCATTTCGAAAGATGGCATTTTTGGCGAGAGAATTTTCGGTAAAATAATTTCGGGTGTGAATTTAATCATTGAAGACGAATCAGGTGTTTGGCTGACACAAGGCTCACGGACCACTATTTATAATCGTAATGGTGATGAAGTCATGCGGTTAGGGCTTGTATCAGACAATGAAAAAGATAAAGACGGAAATTTAATTCCTCAAGAATCTGAATGTTTTGGTCTTGTTTCATGGAATACGATAACAAAAGTAGCGTTGACAACTTGTGAAGGTTTTTCAGTCAGTAAAAAAGACGGCGACGATTGGAAAAAAGTACTATGGGCTAATACAGATGGGACGCTGTATTCTCGAAATATGGTGGCTGAAAATATTAAAATCGTAAATAACCTAGACCAATTAATTTTAGATGCTGAAAATAATTACTTTGATATTGGCTTATTTGACAAGATTGTGGCAGACGGAAAGTTGACTACGCTTGAAAAATTAGAGCTTATTAAAGAATTATATAAAATACATTCAGACTATAAACTCCTTCTTCAACAAGCGCAAAAGTATATTAGAAGTGAACGAGATAATAAGACAGATGTTGATGGCGAATTTTATACAGATACTCAAACGTTCCGTACTGTCTATTCTATTACTGACAGATACTCCACAAATGCTTTAAAAGGTGCTTATTTAGCACTCATGAATTATATTTCAAGCTATATTAGGATTCTTAATAACGGCTATTCGGAAGCACAAAATTTGAATATTGATATGACTGACCCACTGACAGAATCCACGAGTCCGATTGAGAATCGTGGTATTTTTGTGCAAAGATTTAAAGATTATTATGATGAGGCTACTCGCCTTCGACAAGCTATTGAAGACTCCTTGTTCTATTCAGGTATTCACATGGGTGCGTATAATAATAATTTAATTATGAATGAGTTTGGTTTTATAGCTGTGCGCAGTGATGGCAAATATCGAGCTTTCCTGAATGCTACTAATGGTCTTGCTCTGCAAAAGTGGGAGAATGATAAATGGGTCAGTAAATTATTTGCTACATTAAATGACGATAAATGGGAAGATGGCACACTGTATGCTGAAGGTTTAGTCACAAAAAACTTACGCATTGTAGATGGCAACTTAGGCGACGCCATTATTCTTGATTGGGAAGATGGCATCACTATCTTTGGTAGAAATGGCGAAGAGATAAGGCTAAACGCAAACGAAGCCATTTCAATTTATGTTAACGGCAATAGAAAATTCTACGTTGACACAGATGGTAGGCTTTATGCCAAAGATATTACTACCCATAATTTAAAAATTGTTGACGGTTTTTTAGGAGAGAAAATAACTTTCGACCACGATAAAGGTATTACGATTAACGGCAACAAGGGCGAACAAATACGCCTAAATGCCAATGAAGGCATCGCCATTGATGCTAATGGTGAAAAGCGTATTTGGATTGGGAAAGATGGCCTTATCTACGCTAAAAAACTTCTTATTATGGGTAATGATAGTGAAGAAATGATAAAAGATGTGGATGGAAGTTATATTTCCGATTTGACGGTCAATAAATTAAAGACACTGAATTCCAACCAACCACAAGATTTTATTCATATTAAGGATAATTTCTTTAAGATCAAAACAAATTATGGCGGTTCTGAAAAAGACAAGCTCACAATCACAGTGAAAGAAACTGGAGATGCTGCTTACCCCCATATGACTTGGGGCGCAGGCGGTGATGCAGGCGCAGGAAACAATGTCGGATACCAGTACAAAAAAAGTGATGGCTTCTATTTTGACTATGTGGGCACGGATGGTCAAAAACGAGAATTTGCTCTTAAAAATGGCGATGAATCCATTTTAATGAAAACACCTCACTCCATGAACTTCGATGGCAAAAATATTAATTTCAAAGCTTCCAATGCCATTACTTTAGCTGTAGGAGAAAATAAAATTGTCATCAGCACTTCGGGAGTTAAGGTAAATGGGTCTCGAATCGACCTCAACTAAGGAGGAAATAACATGCCTGAAGTATCAGTGAAAGGAAATAAAATTCAAAATAGCACAGCAACGGGGCATATCAAGGTAAAAAAACCAAATGAATATACTTGTGAAGCAGGTTATATGAACGGTGAGTTTTATTCAGGATATTGGTCAGGTGGAATATGCTACGGTGTTCTAACTCCCCCTTCATCCTCTCACTCATACGATTACATTAGTGCAACGATTGAAGGGCAAATAAACGAAGGTAGCTCCAATGTATTCGTCAATGGAAAAGAAGCGGTGTATTCAGGAGCAAAAACGTCAGAAAAAGACACCTACTCAGTTCCGAGTGGTTGGTCTTATGACAGTGGTTCTCATACAAGTGCCACTGGTTCTGTTACTGGAGGAAGTTCGACTGTGTTCGTTAATGGCAAGCCACTAGCCAGAAAAAGCGACAAAGTGACTACTCATGGAGGCTCTACACCTACAATAAGTGAAGGTTCCAGCAACGTATTCTCAGGTTGAAGAAAAATGAAGAAAGAAGGTGAGTAATTGTCATTACCTATTAATTATTTAGAATTTAATAATCCTATCCATATTGTTTGGAGAAAAGGAACGCCCAACGACCCTTTTATCGATAGACTTGATATTGCACGAGTAGTAAATCAACGAATATTCTTATTAGAAATTCCTGACGAGATGTTTAAAGTACGCATTGCAGGCATGTTTGAGATAAACTACGAAGCCTTTATAAAACACAACCTCGATAAAAATGAATTTTATGTTGACTATACGAACGGCTTTGTTTATGTCCATGAATCTAAAGAAGCGGAGACGCTTTCCATTATATATAAAGGAAGAGGCCTTATCCTCTACCCTTCTAGTCGTATCATTCATTATGATGGAACAACCGCTACTGAATCTTTGCATGAAATCATTGAAAAAAGTAAATCGCAAGTACAAGAATTAATAGATAGAACAGATACTTATGAAGAATATTTAAAACGTCTTGTCATTGCTATTAACAATTCCAATATCGCCACAGACCAGGCTTTAATTGCTACACAGCAAGCAAAAGATGCTACCGAATTAGTAAAAGACGCATATGAAACAACCGTTCTAATTTATCAGCCTTTTGTCAATACATATAACGATATTGCGAAAAAGTTCCCTTACCCTGAAGTTGGATGGACTACGCAAGTTTTTGATACAGGCATTCGCTATAGATGGAACGGCAAAGACTGGATTCCTATCGATGCATTAGGGGGCAACATTCCTCTAGCAAGTGAGCTTTTAAACGGATTAATGAGCAAAGAGCATTATATGAAACTTAAAGGCATTACTGAATTTGTTAATGAGAAAACAATTGTATTCATCATTCCAAAAGATATCTTAGAAGGCGTTCAAGACCCTCACGTTGTCTTTGATTACGAAGGTGAAATTGTAGAAGTAAAAGCTTCTGTCACATCAAAAGGCGCACAACCAACTCCCGTTAAAATTCAAAAATCTGCTAATTTTACGGACTGGCTCGATATCACGGATAACCCAATTATGATTGGCGAAAACCACTATCTTGATGACAATACACATGCTTTAACAGAACGTAAAGTGAAGAAAGGTGATATTTTCAGATTAACTATCCCCTCTTTTTCTGTCGATGCACAAAACTTATCGGTCAATATAAAAATAGTGTTAAACGACTCTCTAAATCTTCATTGATTCGGAGAGTTTTTTACTATAAAAAATCAAAATTAACTAGGAAGAAGGAATTTAATAATGACAAACCCACCTGTAGTATCATGGTATGAAGAAACAAACGAAAAATCAAAACTAGTACAAACGACAATAAATTACGGAACGGTTGACGCAGATTCAGAGTCTCCACATAAAACATTCTATATTTGGAATAATAGAGAGGGTAAATCTGATTGTTCAAAAATGGAGGAAGTGACATTTACAACTCGCGACCGCGAAGGTGGTCCTGGGGATTCAGTTGGTAAAGTTGTTGAAGCTGTACGTGATAACTGGTTCCATGTACGAGTTGACACTTTAAATGAAACTAAATTTACGCCTGTAGGTAAAGGCGGTACTGCGAATCCATTAGGTACTAAAGATTTAGGTACAAATGGTACTACAACTAACAAAAACGCTAAAAATGCTTCTGTGTGGTCAAAAAACACTATTTTAGTTTTAGATACTTATGTACAACCTACAGTAGCAAATGGTTTTATTTATAAAGTAGTTAAAGCTGGTACAACAGATGTAACAGAACCATCATGGGTACAAGTGGAAGGCAATTTAGTACCTGACAATGACATTGAGTATATCGCTATCAAAATTGATAAAACACCTGCTGCTAAGGAAATATTAGGGTTGGCACATGACACATTAGATGATGGAAGCAATGCAGATCTTGCAGGCGGTAACTTTGTAAAAGTTACTGTCTATGCAGATGTACCAATTACAGCCAGCGCAGGTAAAAACCTATTAGTGCAACGTGTTTCTTACCGTTACGTATAAGATTCATAGGCATGAATTCAACGATTTTTCATCAGGGTATGGGGGCTCTCCCCTACCCTCTTTTTTATGGAAAAATAACTCAATACAATGAGGTGAACAGTAATGTTATTTTCAAGTTCAGGAAATTTACAAGCAATCGACATCCCTTTTAACTGGAACGCTGATTATGTAAATGGTAAAAACTATGCTGAGTACGACCTACTTACGCATAAGAAAAATGATTTTTATTTAATTCAGAGAAATCAGGTTATTCGTTTTGGTTTGTTTGGTCAAGGGATGAAATTTTTCTTCGAAATGTCGGATGGTTCTTTCAATTTAAGAGGTAGAAGAATTGAGATTGACTATATTGATGAAGATGGAAAAACTTATCATTTAACAACAAATTTTGAAAACAAAGACCTTATCACATATAAAGAAGCCTTTACTGATTTCAGTAATGTGCAAGGTATTCAGAAATCAAACTTAAAGTCAATTAATTTTGGCTACAAAACAACTTACAAGAAAGATGAAATTCAATTATTCTTTCAGCCTGTTGTTTCACTTCCTTTCAATGAGAGTGCTTTTATTGAAGTTAAATTAACTTCAAACAAACCAATGAATGGTCATTTGGTATTTAAGTCTAGAGGGATTGAAGTAGAACGCTTCTACGCCCCTTTAGAAGCCAATAGAGCAGGTCAGATGAATTGGACTATCAAATAATTAACTAGGCGAGGAAATGGTATTATGAAAAGATTTTGGCTATATCTACCTGATAAAAATGATTCTTTAGAAATAACAACAGCTAACAACAAGCTTTCTTTATTCGAATCTTCAAATGAGAAAGTCTACACAATAAACACAGGAAAATACTCAATTCAAATGCTAGTAGATAAACTAGTTAGCAAAGGTTTAGACGCTAAAGTTGGAGAAATTAAATCACCTAAAAACTCAAAGTTCATTGTGTTGTTTTTAGATAATTCATTTACAAACGTAAGTGGTAGTTTTATTACTTTTATTGGTGGTATTGAGTCGATTGATACAGGAGATAGACAAGAAGGTAATATAATTCATATTTAATAATAAGAAAGGAAAATGCTCATATGGCTCTTATAGGCGGTAATACAGAAAAGAAAGAAATAGGCTTACCTATTGGTGTCTCAGGAACCCATGACAATACTGAAATTAACAAGACAACAGGATTTCTTCAACTAGTGGAAGTTGATGTTGATGGTCAAGGAAACCCTATTTACACAGAAGAAGGTTCATGGACTTCTGATGCTATTGATTTAGGAGATGTTTTTCAAGACTTCGAAAAAATATTCACAACTAATATAAACAATGGAGCAAGCTCATTCGCAGTATTAACAAGAGTTTCAGACAATGGTAGAGATTGGTCTGATTGGGTTGCGATTGCGGAAGATGGGGCAATTCAGTCTGACACTAAGCAGTACATTCAAGTCAGAATAGATTTATTTGCAGGGTTTGTTACGGATGTTTTTACTATAGCGAACAGTGATTTCAATACGAATGAATTTATTGAAGAAAAAGAAGTTAAAGTAGGTAGTTATATAGTCCCTAGATTAACATCAAATACATCTTCCTCAGAAGGTTTTGCTTTTGCAGAAACAGAGTATAGTAGTAGTTATTCAGCTTGGTATGCTTTTGATAAAGCAGACAAAGCAGAAGGTTATCTTTCTAGAAATGGTTTTCTAACAGGTTTTGTAGGATTCTATTTTAACAATCCTGTTAGAGTTAGCAAATATAAGGTAAGAAGCGCAGGTGGTACTAGTGGTCAGCTATCAGGTATGGTTAAGTCATGGGTTCTTCAAGGAAGCTTAGACACTACAAATGGTACTAATGGAACGTGGGTAGACTTAGATACTCAAACTAAGCAATCATGGACAGCAAGTTATCAAGACAAAGAATATTCTATTTTAAACAATGATACTTATAAAGCATATAGACTTAAATTTTCTGAAAACAATGGACATGCTTCATACGCAGGCTTAGGAGAATTGGATTTCTATGAAGATGGCACAACTTCACTAAGTCTTAAACGTGAATATCAACATGATATGACACTTGATTCAACTTGGTCTGATACTGGAAGTTTACACAGAAAGAAAATTACTCGTGAAGATTGGGTAAGAATTGATAAGATGGAGGTGCGCTAAATATGGAGAAAATAACGTTAAATCCAAACGACAAATATTCTACGATACAATTATCTAATAATAACATGACAATGAATGGGAATACTTCAACAGGCTATGGAGGGGTTAAATCTGTTAGGCAAAGCAAAAAATTTGATTTCTACTTTGAAGTAAAAATAGATAATCTCAGTAGTAGAATTCTTGTTGGTGTATCGACTCCTGCGACAGATACCAGTGTAAGCATTGGCACTAGCGCAACTAAATTTCCATCAACAGTGAAAGGTTTAATGAACACTGGATACACATATTCACCAGAGACCAAAGTTAACACAACGTTTGCTACTAATGATGTTATTGGAATAGCTGTAAGCTACACAACAAACACATTAATTTTTTATAAAAACGGAGCGCTAGCAGAGACGATAGCTGGATTAATAGATGATATTTGGATTCCATATTTAAGCTCAACTACTGCTAATGATAGAGCAACAGTAGCTTTTATTAAGAGAGATTTTAAATATCCGATACCAACAGGATTTGAAGCATATCAACCACCAATTAATAAATCTCTTATTTTACATGATGGTGAGTATAAGAAATATAAAGAAAAAAAAGAAGCCACTAATGAGACATATACAAATAATCTAATACCAAAGATGACCTCTAATACAGCTCCATCTGGAAGGGCTTTTGCTTCAAGTACAACTTCTGGATCTGGCTATGCTCCTTGGAAAGCATTTGACGAAGTACCTTATGAGTATCACGAAAATGGTACTCCTTTTGAACCTTATAACTTAGGATATATATTTTTCAACAACGAAAAAAAGAAAGTCAAAGCATTCTCTTTGACACCTGCTCAATCAATTAATATGTATAAGAACTTTATATTGCAAGGCAGCAATGATACAGTTAATGGTCAAGATGGAACATGGGTTGACATAAAGGAATATGTAGATATTTCTTGGTCTAACAGTACTTTAAAAACATTTATTTTAGAGCATGAAGTGGAATATTACGCTTACAGAGTATATGTTAAGAGCACTGGCAGAGCATCTTATAATACAGATGAATTTAAACTATATGGCATTCTAGATCACGGAGCGCCAGAGGTATTAGCAGGATGGGAAGATATTTCTAGCGTTTTACCAACCCAGACTCAATTTATATCAGATGGTATGGACTCACTTTCTCCACTATTAGACCGTACAGTATTAAAATTAGAACCTGTGCCAATGACAGATAGAAGCGACATTTTAGAATCAGGTGATATAGGCAAAGTGTTTAGTAAGACAGTTGACTTAAAGAGATATTTTGATATTAGAAGTATTAAAGTTGAGGTGAAGTAATCAAAATGGTAAATTACACCGATAATATTATACCAAAAATGACAAGTAACAATACGGACGGTTTTATTGCGGCGGCTAGCAGCGTATATAGCACTAACTATCCAGCTTGGGGAGCATTTGATAGAGGAGATAACTATTGGTCTGCATCAAGTGGTGCTTCTAATGGTTGGATTTCATGTGAATTTCCAACATCTAGAAAAATCGTAAAGTTTACTATTAAAAGTAGGACTGTTGCATCTTCGCCCAAGATCTTCTCATTCGATGGATTTGATGGATCTAATTGGATAGTTTTATTCAAAGAAGATAATGCGCCGAATTGGAAAGATGGAGAAAAAAGAGAATACTTCATTAATAATACTAATGAGTATAATCGCTATAGAGTTAATGTTTCTCAATCTCAATCTGCTGGCAGATACCCAGAAATAAGTGAAATTGAAATGATGGAAGAGTTAATTCATAAAAAAACACTTCTTCAATCAAATAACAAAACATATTCACTAGAATCAAATGACGCTTGGTACGAAACAAAAATGACTTCTAATAATGCACCATCTCCGTTTATTGCTAGTGCGAGTAGTGTTCATAGCTCAGGCACGTTCCCTGCTTGGAAAGCTTTTAACGGAACTGACATTGGAACTCAAGATGTTTGGATTTCTGCAAATAGTGTTTTAAAAGCTTGGATTCAAATAGATTACGGAAAAACAATGAATGTTAATAAATTGGCACTTATATCTTCAAATTATGCAAGCTATTCAGAATCTAGCCCAAGGAGTTTTGATATTTTATATTCTAATGATGGCATTAACTTCAATAAATCTCTATCAGTGAAAAATCAGTCTAATTGGTCTACGTCTGAAACTAGAGAGTTTCATTTTAAAGAGGTGGAAGCAAGATATTTCAGAATTGATATAAGCGAATCTAATAATTCTACTTTTATAGCAATTGGAGAAATTTCATTTGGATATAAAAACACTAATCTGATACAAGTACCTAGTATATCTATAAAAAATCTTGTTAAGTATGGCGTTAATAAATTAGATAAGTTAGATACAACTTTATCTAACAAAAACTACATTTTACAAGACACCATCTCAGAAAATTCAGATGGATTATGGACAACACAATTAGACAGAAAGCCGCTCAGCATTAAGTTTGAATAGTGCTTAGATATTATTGAGAAATAAATTAGTAGAAAGGATTGATAGTTAATGAGCAATGTAATTTGGCACGAAACAAAAATGACTTCCAACAATACCCCATCGCCATTGGTCGCAAGCGCTAGCAGCGTTTATCCTTCTACTGTGGCAGCATGGAAAGCTTTTAATGGAACAACGAGTGATAATCAGGATGCTTGGGCTTCTACGTCCGGTGTGACAGACGCATATGTTATCTTAGATTATGGAAAAGAATATGTCATAGACAGAGTAAAAATAACCAGTGTTAATGGAGCAGTAACATTTGGCACAAAAAACTTTGAAGTTTTCGGTTCAAACAATAATACAGAATGGACTTTGCTATCTTCTGAGTTAAATATTCCTGTATGGGGAAAAGCAGAAGCCAGAGAGTTCATATTTAATAAAAAAGGAAATTTTAGATATTTAAAACTGAGGACTTGGGGAACTTACCAAACAGTTGAAAACTATGTTGGAATAGGAGATATTCAATATGGCTCAGATATTGATAAAAAACTAGCAATCAAAAACTATGTAACAAATAAACACTATTCCATGTCAGATAACACTATAATTCACTTGCCTGACAACTCAACTAAAAACATGATTTTACATGGAATTGAGCAAGGTAAAGAGATTCAATTAGATGTACCTTTTGATAAACATACTTATATTAATGATAAACCTGTTGCTAGTGTAAGTGGCAAAGTATTTACACAAGATATTGGGATAATTAACACACTGAATATCAGAGAAAACAGAGAAGAAAAAAGCATTGTAACCACTTGGCATGAAACTAAAATGACCTCCAATAATACGCCTACTCCTCTAGTTGCAAGTGCTAATAGTATTTATAGTTCAACATATGATGCTTTTATGGCTTTTAATGGTGGAGCAAATATAACAGGTGATGGATGGGCTGCTGCAATAGGCACTACAGATGCCTATTTAACTTTAGACTATGGTAGTAGTAGAGAGATAAATTGTGTAAAGATTCAATATATGAACAATAATGATATTACATTTGCACCAAAAAACATTATCATTAGCTGTTCAAGCAATGATAATGATTGGAAAGATATCGGAAATTTCACAAATCTATCATTTGCTCAAAATGAGATTAAAATATTTAACTTACAGTCAAACATATCTAGATTTCTAAGAATTAGAATGTCTATGAGCAACGGAGCTAATTATATAGCCATAGGAGAGATCACCTTTGGGAAACGGTCAGAAAAGGAAGTGAAATAAGAATGGCAACTACAGAGCAATTAATGTTAAAACATGGTGTCGCATGGTTTGGTTTCGATGAGCAAAGTGGAAATGTTTATGATAAATTAGGCAGCGATTATATTGGTGCAGTTACAGGCGCAACAAGAGTTGAAGGTTGGAATGGCGAAGGAAGAGCGATAAATTTCAATGGGACTAATCAATATATCCAATTCAATAGTAGCGTTATTCCTAGAGGTGAAAAAACTATTAGATTCAAAATGAAAAGTGGTCAAACAACATCTGGACGAATTTTAGTTGACTACGCTATAGCGAACTCTATTGGATGGTTCATTCATGTAACAGATTCTAAGTTAACAGTTGAAGTCTATACTGGGGTAAGTAATATAGCTTCCTATGTTATCTCGGACAATTTTTGGCATGATGTTTTTATAACTTATGATGGTAATAAGCTAAAATTATATGTTGACGACATGATTAACCCGAAGCAAATTGTTAATACCATAGAAATGAATTGGACTACAACACTTTGCAGAATAGGAACTGGCAGCAATGAGCGGTATTATAGTGGTCAATTAGATGATTTGCAAATCTATAATAAAGCTTTATCTCCTTCTGATTTCACTCAAAAACGTTTGGCGATTAAAACAGCAGATAATAAAAACCTTGTTTTATCCCCTACTTCAAATCGTGTAAAAGAGATTCCTAACACAGCAGAATATATGATGTTAGCTCAAGGTGGAATAGTAAAAGAGATTGATTCAGCAATTGATAGACCACCAATTGATTTCACTAAATCTACAACTGAATATGAGATTGTGACTAATAACAGAACACCCTTAGGGAAGGGAAGAATACTTACTATTCCTATTAGTGGTGATTTTAAAACAGCAATGATTGAGGACAACTATTAAATTAGATGTCCTTTTAATATGGAAAAATATTGGAGGTCAATACAATGGCTAATAGCAAAGATAATTTAAGTAAATATGGTAAAACCTTTATTGGTTTCGATGAACCTAGTGGCAATGCTATGGATTCTATAAGCGGTTACACAGGAACTTTAGTTAATTCACCTACTCGTGTAACAGGATGGAATGGCAATGGGTATGCTATGAGTTTTAATGGTAGTAGTCAGTATATTAAATTTAATAGTAGCATCTTTCCAATAGGCGCTAAAACGATAAGATTTAAATTTAAGAGAGATAATCAGCCAAGCTCCATATCGGCAATATTGAGTAATGCATATATAACGGCGTCTGAACATGGTGACCAAGTATCAATAAGACCAAGTGGAGGTAAGCTTGGATGGCACTCTTTAAGAGCTTCTAGTACTGCTAGGTTTTATATAGAGTCTGATATTGATATTTGTGATGGAAAGTGGCATGACATTATGTTAGTTTGGGATGGGACTATTAATAATAATAGTGTGAAAATGTATATAGATGATATGATGATTCCTCATAAAACAGGAACAGCATTATCTCAAGAAACGGTGCAACCAAAAAATTTAAATATAGGGTGTGCCCTTAGTAATGGGTCTTATATTTCATTTCTAAAAGGTGATTTAGACCAAATCGAAATATACGATAGAGTAATCTCCCCTATTCCTGACAAATATTTTGTGAATCACAATTCACAATACAAATACCATGATAGTACTGCATGGCAATCGACCACTGCAACAGAATCAAACTTCAAACAATATGGTATGAATAACTTAGACCATATCACAGAAGCTCAATGGAATGAGTTATCAGGAAACAAATCAGTTGTTATGTGGTCTGATTTTGAAGACAAGCAGTTTGCTTCTGTTGTGTTAAACAAAGAGGATTTCAAAGCACAAGATCTTTTAGGTGAAACACCACAAGCAATTTACTTCACTGATTCAGATACTTCGCTAGTATCATTTGAAACAGGTGTTGAACCTTACTCAGTCTATGACGATATTGGCGAACTTCCTGAGGTTCTAGTGTACACAGAGACTACAGATGATATTATCGTATCCACAACTACTGAACCATTTGATATTTATGATGAATTTGGCGACAGTGTTGAGGTTCTTTATTACACAGATGATGAAACTGTAACAAACGCTGACTTAATCCTAGAAGCTAATTGGTCACCTATTGATGAACTTGAAGGTGACTTTGAGGTTGTAACATGGACTGACGAAGCCCCTGAGACTGCTCAGAGAGTGCTTGAAATGACAGCAATACCAAAACCTCAGTTCATTAAATTAGTGAATCCTAAACGTGTCTATGGCTCTTTAGATGATGTGTTTGTAAATGATATATCTCAATCATATCGTGATGATGCTCGTTACTTTGTTGGAGGAGAAACACCTGATAAATGGTATGTGTGGGATAAAAAACTAGAAAAGTTTGTTGTCTCTGATGCATCTACTGAACAAGCAATCTTAGATAACGGTATGAAACACACAGACCTAAACAATATTACAGATACTCAGTGGCGTACTTGGAAAGAAAAGTATTTGAACATTGGTGTCTTCTTAAAAGACAATCCTCGTGACACTATTGTTTCTGTTGTGGAGAGTGTTTCATATGAAGACTATCTTCCTAGAAATACATCTACTATCGAAGACACAAATCTTTATATCTTAAACACTACTGCAAAAATTGATATTTCATTTAATGGTAATGTTCTTAAAGGTATTCTAAGTGATGATGATTTAACTCGTGTTCAATATCGTGTGTTGTTAAACAACGGTCACTTCTACCCTTCTGATGGAAGTTTTACGAAGTTAGGAGAATCACCTCAAAATATTGAATTAGTAATTGGTAGTAAAGATATTAGAATTGATGATTGGAACACTCTAAAAGTAGAGTTTCAAGATTTCTTTGGAACTACTGATTATTGGTCAACTCAGTTCATTGGAACATATTCAGGTCTTATGTTCAAAGATGTATATGGTCAATACTTCTCTAGTGAGATTGGTGAAGTTCTGCAATATCTTGATTTTGGTATTATTATTGCAGGTCAAACTACAATTGAGCATGAAGTAATACTTAAAAACCAATATGGCTATGATGTTAAGAATGTACACTTGTACGCTAACACAGCAAATTTCCCTACAGGAATGACATGTCAATTTAGTACAAGCCTTTCTCCTTTCACACCTCAACCTGACCTAAGACTAAGTGGTGTGTTAAAAAACAACGAAGAAATGTCATTCTTCATTCGACTAAAATCTGAATTAGGTGCAACGCCTGACGCTAACGGTTCATTTGACATAATCGTGAGAGCAGACAAAGCCTAATCACAATACAATGTGATAAGGAAGTGAAATTATGGAGGAAAATAATTTAAATGAAGGAGTTACCAATCCCCCGCTACAACAGAATACGGGTGAAATAGTAATAGCATCCTTCCACACTGATTCACCCCCTCGCAACGGCTTTAAAGCCAAATATTCTCTAATTGCTGTTGGAAACAATGACGTATTTACAGAAATTATTGCGAGACCTGCTGAAAACGCAGATATTAATACATATATTATCCCTCGGGCCTATGATGAGACTTCAAAAGAGATTTACATAAACATTATGTATCGTGGTAATTCAGAAATTCTGACTGAGATTCAACCAATTGGATACAACACCCTAGAAGCTGAAATAGAAATACCTCCACATAATCGAATGTCAGCTCTCTACGAAATTCAACAACCGCCCATTATTACAGACATTTTCAACCCCACCCAAGACGCTTTCACTCGTGAAAAAATTGACTATCAAACAATTAACTACGGTGGCTATTCTTCTATGGTGGTTGGTCGCAGTCACGATGATATTTGGCGTTCATTTGTACAATTTGACTTATCTCCCATTAACCCATCTTATATACTTACGGATGCAAATTTAAGGTTGTACTACAGTAGCAGTATCCCACAAAATATTACTCTAGAGCTTTTAAATGCTGATAACTCATGGTCTGAATATGGTATTACGCACTTAAATAGACCCACTCCGATTGAGCTGATTACCAATCAATTTACTGTCAATAAGCAGGCAGGTTACGTTGAATTTAATGTATTTGATATCGTAAAAAATTGGGTGGCACTTACTCAAATAAATAATGGCTTTATCATTCGTGTATCTAATGAAATAACGGATGGACAAGTTACATTTAAAACTAGAGAATCCAAACTCCCTCCAGAGTTAGTAGTAGAATACTATGACTCCAGGATATTTAGTTTTGGTAGAAGTCAGCATATTACTGAAATCTTCGTATATAAGCGGCAAAATTCAGATAAAAACACTGAAATAACTGTTCATTCAACATTCGAATCTTCTGATCAAAAAACATATCTTTACGTGCACCAATCAGAAGTGCCTTTAGATGAAGATATATATGTTGAAATCACAGCAAATAAGCCTTATGTGCCAACTGAGCTAATAGTAGCTATTCCGAAAGATAGCGATATTACAACAGAGATTAGTGTTAGAAATCCAAGAGATAGTCGCATTTTGATTGAAATAATCGTCAACAAACCTACTATTCCTATTGAGATATCAGCTTCAAGAAGAAAAGAAGACGAACTTGAAACAGAGTTAGTTGTTACTAAACCTTGCACACATGTTGAAATTACTATTCCAACTTATAGGAATAGCGATATTAAAACTGAAATTGATATTAACACCATTTATGCAAGTGTTGTTGACACTGAGATTATAGTAAGCAAGGAAACTATCCCAACAGAAATTACTCCGCGAGTTACTAAAGATAATAACTTATATACTGAAATATCAGTTTCAAAACCAAAAATTTACATAGAAATTGAAGTAAAATATCGCAGCGATATTTGGGTCGAAATTGAACCGAATATTAAGAGTGATATACCAATTGAAATTGTTGTATCTAAGCCTACTGTTGAAGCTTTAGTTACTGCTAGAGTAAATCGAGATGCTGATTCGCATGCTGAAATTTTTGTAGCCTACGTAAGTGAACTAAACACTGAAATTATTGCACGTAAAATAAGTCAAATTTTTACTGAAATTACTAGTAAAGCTGTCAGTCAAATTAACACTGAATTATCTGTAACGAAGCCAAATGTCCTTGTTGAAATTACTGTTCCGACTTGGGACGATTCAGATATTTTAACAACTATCGAACCCCGTATACTAATGGTTCATAACGTTGACACAGTAATTGTGGTGAATGGCGGCGTTACTGGCTATGCATTTATTATGTAAAATAGTGTGAACAAAAGGAGAAATTGAGATGATTATAAAAAATTATGAAATCGGTGAATTACAAGCTTTTCTTTTTAACCTCATTTTAAAAGGGAAAGAATCACGAATGAGAACTCGCTTTATCAAATTGTTAGAACAACAATTGAATCTAGTAAATCAAGAAAGACAACAATTGGTTGATGAGTATGCGGAAAAAGATAAGGATGGAGAGATTATATATACTATAGAAATTGTAGATGGAAAAGAAATTGAGATGCCCCTCTTTAGTGAAGAAGCTGAAAAAGAAGTCCAACAACAAATTTTGACGCTCCTACACGAAGATTTTATTATTGAAGAATCCGCAGAAAAAATTGAAATGTTGCATATTTTACAGGACATTGTCTTAAATTGTGATTTAGAATTCACAGGTAAGAAAGCAACTTTATATGATAGATTCTGTGAAATTTTTGAGGATATTACATTACTTGAAAACTAAATGAAATAAGCAGTCAGTTCAGGATAGGTGTGGACCTTGTCGTCCTCCTATCCTTTTATTATTTATATAAAGTCGGTGATTAAATTGCAAAATGACAAGCTAGGTGAACGATTGGCTAGTGTTGAAGTTGAAATCAAGAATCAGGATAGCCGAATTTCAAAACTTGAAGGTAATCATGAATTATTATATCGCTTAACAGTCGTGTCAGAACAACAACAAGAAATGAATAAACACCAACAAATTCAATTAAATAGAATGGATAAAACCTTCAATAATATAAATATTAATCTCACTAAATTAAACATGTCGCAAGGTGAACTGCAAGATGATGTAAAGGGTATTGGAAAACGAGTGGATAGTATTGAAGAGGATTTAAAACAGGAATCTGCAAAAGATAATCTTTCAATTAGTGATACGATCAAACAATCTCTACATTGGTGGATCATCTTACCAACAACAATTATAGGTGCACTTATACTAAAATGGCTAGGTTTATAAAGAAAGGAACTGATAACTATGAAAATCAACTGGAAAGTTCGCATTCGCAACCCGCAATTTTGGGTGACCTTTGGATTATCGATTATTACCCCCCTATTCGCCTACTACGGCATCACAGGCGCTGATTTGACTACCTGGGAAAGCGTCTGGGCATTAATTGTCAATGCGCTTGCTAACCCTTACATATTAGCTTTAATGGCAGTCAGTACATATAACGCAATTTTAGATCCGACCACGGCCAATGTTAGTGATTCAAAAAGAGCCTTGGCTTATGTGAAACCGAAACGAGATGATTTTATTGACTATAAACATTAAACAAAATTTACTATCCCCCTCAAAATACACTATAAAGTGTCCTTATCACATGGATGCACAATTTGTAACCATACATAATACAGCCAATGATGCAGCAGCGTCGAACGAGATTCGTTATATGATTAGTAATCACAATCAAGTGTCCTATCATTTTGCTGTGGATGATCAAGAAGTTATCCAAGGTTTACCTTTAAATCGTACTGGATGGCATTGTGGAGATGGTAAAGGCAACGGTAACATGAAATCCATCGGTATTGAGATTTGCTACTCTAAATCAGGTGGTGAACGCTATGCAAGGGCTGAAGAATTAGCTGTTCAACTTACAGCACAGCTTTTGCATGAACGCGGTTGGAAAATTGATAGAGTGAGAAAGCATCAGGATTGGAATGGTAAAAACTGCCCCCATCTTATTCTGGATGAAGGAAGATGGCCATCGTTCTTAAATAGAGTGCAAAAGGAATTGACTAGACTGGCGGGTAACAAGGGAGGTTTCACGATGTCACAATATGATGAATTAAAAGCGGAGAATCAAGCTATACAACAACAATTAGCATTCATTAAAAAGTCGTTAGGATTAGAGGAACGACCTGTTAGTGAAACCCATGAAGCGGGCTGGCAGTGGGCTAAAAAGCAAGGCCTACTGAATGGTCTAAATCCACAAAAACCTCTTACACGGGAGCAATTTGCAACTGTCATGTTTCGACAGATAAATAAAAAATAAATCTAACTCGTTCCCTCTCACTGTTCTTTATAGCGAATGGTGTAGAGGGAACTATTTGTGTTTATTTGCTCCCCACTACCATTTTAGTTATGAGCAACAATATCCTTTACGTTTTTTATTTTCAACAGCTAGAACCATGTTACAATAGAAAGGAACATTTGGTTCAAAGGAGACATTACATGAAGCTTTCAAGCATTTTAAATTTTAGTATTCTTGTATTTTTCACACTACTATTCGTCAATGATTTTTTCCCTGCAACTACTTTAGCAGAGGTATTATCAAAGAAAATCATCCTTGTCATATTAATAGTCCTCGTCATTATTCAAATCACGACGGCAAAGGGTACATATAAGAGGCTATCTAAAAAGGCATATGTGGGTGTAACCCTCTACACAGTGGGTCTGTGGATTGTATTATCATTACTTGGAGGTGAATCACAATTCGGTTTATCTTTTAACAGCCCCATTTTTTATATTATCTTGGTGTTACTGGCATTCGATTTATTACGCGTCAATCGTCAGTCGAAACTTGAAAAAGCTGAAGAAAAAGCAAAACAACAATAAAAAGCATGTTTGCCCATTGAAGCTACAAATTGAGCTCAATCGGCAACATGCTTTTTTCATTTGGACTCCAAATCTACGTTGGGTGATTATGATTCTAATGCACCTAATATGACATCGAGCTCATTGACAGCGTGATCTAAGCGTTCCTTCGCCTCGATATTTTGCTGTTTTAATTGACTAAACTCTAGCAAATTCTTCTCATGCTTCAATTTTATCGCAGACAAACGCTCGATTCGTGACTCTACCTTTTCAATTGTCTGCTCACAAACTGATGTCCATAACTTTTCCGACTGTTGCATCTCATTTGTAGACGGATTGTGCTGACGCATAATGCGCATATAGACCGCTTCAATATGTTCAATCAATTCTGTGTAAAAATGACGCTCTACTCGTGTTGTTTGGAATGTTGGGTGTTCTACCTCTTTTGCATAGGGAGTAATTTGACGCAGTAGTTTCCCAGCATTTTCTCCAAATCCGTGCGATAAATTCAGTACATTCATCAATTGCAATAGTAAACGTATTTCTTCGAGATTAATAAGTTGAGCATCGATGTTTTCCTTTAACTTTAACGATTCCATATAGCGTCGATCGAAATGCTCAATTTCACCATTGCGTTGTTCCACTAAATGATCACTAGCATTTTCTTTCAAACTTTCAATATATCGGATTGCATGGCGTCTTAGCTCTTCCAACGACAGCATGTTGTCATTATCTTGTTGTGGTTTACCTCGTTGAACATACGCAAATGCATCCACTTTTTTTGGCCATTGTGCTTTAGGGGTTTCTTCTGAGACATTGTAGCGTATATAAATTCCGTGCATTCCATATCCTCCAAGTCCAATTAACAAGTATCTCTAAAGACAATAAATCGAATACAGCTTTTTTTCAAGTAAAAAACTTTCAAAGTTGTAAAAAATTTTTCCAAAGCTAGATTAACATGCACTAAATCCATTATATTGAGCACTATTTTATTCTTTCACGTCTTCCTGCGTCAAGAGTCACTCATTTCAGACTACCTCTAAAACTGCCCAATCTGTGCTTTTCATTGTTATTGGACAGCCTTTTTACTGTTTATGAACCTAGACGTATTTCTTCAATGCTTTTTCCTTCTGTAAATGCGTGAATCGATGTGACTGAACCAACTGATTTGAAATTCAACTTTGCATAGACCCTTGCAACTGGCTCACTTATAGGCATAATCCAAAGGTTCTCTATTCCTGCTTTCACAGATTGTTTTTGAATATGCTGCAACAAATAACCAATCAATCCACGTCCACGGAAGCTTTTAATAGTAGCTACACTCTCCACTCTACCTTGATTGCCGGATACAAAAATATTGGCGGTGCAACAAGCTTCACCGTTAACTCTTAATAAATAATACGTAAAGTGCGGTGATTGATATGTTTTATAGAATGCCTCTTTTATTAAAGCAGGCTCACCGAATGTGGAAATACTCATTTCTACTGCCAATGCATCCTGTACATTCATATCCGTTACACGTTCAAACTGAATCGTTGGATTTGCTGGGAGCTGAACAAACTCGCCATTCCAGCATTGTACGTCAGCTGAAAAGGTCTCATATTGAAAACCATGCGCATGTAATTTCTCTATGCATTGTTGATTGTCCTCTACATTGTATAAATACATTCTTGGTATAAGATCTTTTGAAACATAAAATTTCTTTATGCCCGTTAAAAACGAATCTACATGCTCAATCTTCTGCCATATATGCGCATGATTAGCATCATAATATGTCGGCATTTCCTTATTGTAAAACAATATTCCTGCTGAACACTTCTCCATCTCACTAAAACTTTTTATATAATCAATATCCAATTGTATCATTTGCTCTAGCTTATGCATGTTCTGAACCTCCTTCTAACCATCTTTCAAATAAAGCCTCAAGTTGTTGCTCGAATTTATGTCGTTGTTCTTTGGCAAGTTTCGGTTCTTTTAATTTCATTTCTAACTTCTCGATTTGCGCTTCAATGGGTATTTCTTTTTTACTGTGCTCTATTTTCTTTTGTACTGTTTCTATTAGTGGTACTTTCGCTAAAGACAAGCGCTTCATTCTCGCCCACTCATAATCGCCCTCATACACCTGGATACGTGCATGTTCAATCCACGCAATTTTTGAAAAGATCTTTTGTAAGAAATAGCGGTCATGGGATACGCCAATGATTGTGCCTTCGAAGGATTCAAGGGTGTCCTCCAACACTTCTCTTGCTTCAATATCTAAGTGGTTGGTCGGCTCATCCAGTACAAGTAAATTGATATCCTCGTGCATTAACTGAGCTAGTCGCAGTCGCATTTTTTCACCGCCACTTAAATCCCTTACTTTTTTGAATACATCATACCCGTAAAATAGGAACTGCGCGAGTATATGACGGGCCTCTGCCTCCGAAACAGCAACGCGCTCACGAAAGGCATCGATTAGTCGAATTGCTGGATTTTCATGTTCAAATTGTTGTGATAAATAACCAATTTTCACACTACTCCCTACTTTACAATGGCCCTTACTCGGTACAATTTCTCCTAAAATCATTTTTAATAGTGTTGTTTTACCACTACCATTGTCCCCTACAATCGCCAATCGTTCTCCAAAATAAACCGCTAGATTACTTTCCTTCAATAATGGCTTTTCAAATGCATGGCTAATTTCCTGCATCTGAACTACTTCCTTGCCACTACGTTCAGCCATCGTTAAAGCCAAATTCATTTTTTTCTTCGTCATGGGCCTTTTTACGCGCGCTAGGCGAGCCAGTGCCTTTTCCATACTTTTCGCGCGGCGATGCAAGGATGCACTAGGAGGATTCGCTTCATTTGCCCACTGTTTTAAACGTTTAATGGCTTCTTGCATTTTTTTAATCTTCTTTTGTTGTTCTTCAAATTCCGCAAATTGTTGTTCAATTTTCGCCTCTTTTTGTGCAACAAAAGCGTCGTAATTCCCCTGATAAGTAAATGCCTCGCCATCTTCAATTTCTATAATTTTTTGCGCCACTTGATTCATAAACTGGCGATCATGCGATACCGCGATAATAATCCCAGCAAAGTTTTGCACATAATTTTCTAGCCATTCAATCGCTTGCATATCCAAATGATTAGTCGGTTCATCTAATAATAGTATTGAGGGATTACTTAATAGGATTTGCCCTAACATGACCTTTGTTTTTTCGCCACCGCTTAAGTTTGCAAAGGGCTGTGTGAGCAATGGTGTAATACCAAGCCCATTTGCAATCATCGCTAATTGTGCGTCAACCTCATAGCCCCCCTGTTGCATATACAACTCCTGAATATGGCCATATTGTTCCAACACTTTGTCAGTAACATTTTCCTGCATCTCATGCTCTAGCTTTATCATTTTTGCTTTTAAAGCATAGATAGCTGCAAATGCCTCCTCAAGTACCTCTTTTGCTGTGTGCTTAGGATAACTTGGGATTTGATGTAAATAACCAATCGTCGCTTCCTTGCTTTTAATAATACGACCTACATCAGGTGTATCTGTACCTGCTAACAACTGCAGTAATGTCGTTTTCCCACAGCCATTTACACCAACAATCGCCACATGCTCTCCTGTATTGACTTCCAGTTGAAGTCCTTCAAATAATACGTTCCCACCCATAACTTTTTGTATTTGTTCAGCTTTAATTTGCATCGTTTTTTCCTCCATGAAACGTGCGGAAAACACTCTACTCTATTACACACTGACAAAATTGTGTCCAGATTTTGCACGAACGCTCTACTGCGCACCACACACAACTATGACATCTGCCTGAAGAATTCACATTTTTAGAGATGTTTAAAGATTCACTCATTAAAGGTAGACAACAAAAAAGACTGCTTCATTAACAAGCAGTCTTTTTCCTCATTATTTGTGAAAAAGAATGGTTAATCCGCTACGTTTAGTATTTGATTTTGCTTAAAAAATGACAGACCTATCCCGTTGTTAGCAAAATCGAAAGTAAGTCCACGTGCAAAATACATCGCTTTATCTGCATTTACACCTGTTCTCGTAGCGTTTTGATTCATTCCTTTTCACCTCCGTTCATCTTAGTTAGCATTATAATAGCATATTTCATAGAAATTGGAAACAAAAAAATAGCATCAGCTTTCATTTTTTAAATATACAAACATCTCTAGTGGCTATATACTTTAAAAATAGAAGAAGGTTTCTTCACTAGCGACGCATTAAAATAACTGAATTTTAAGAATATTACGAAACCGATTCATTACCAAAAGAAAGATGTGCTTCCTCTGCCGAGCTTTCTGCAACAGCTGGTTCTACAACAAGAACAACGGAACAATTAACGGCCAAAATGGTGGAATTAGCAAATGGTGCCAGTACACAAAAACATAGTGCCAACGAAAACGTGGAAGCCATGCAGGACATTGCAGGTGGTATTCAACTTGTAACGGAAACAAATAGTGAAGTCTCAATTTATACATCGGATGCCTTTGACACAGCGCAACATGGTGAAGATTCTGCACAAGCAATGCAGACTCAAATGCATGCCATGACAGCAGCGGTTCAGAAGAGTGCAAATTCCATTACATCACTTGACACACACGCAAATAAAATAGGCGATCGTCGAAGTCATTCATGCAATAGCTGACCAAACAAACTTACTTGCACTAAAACGCCTCGATAGAAGCGGCTCGTGCTGGTGAGCATGGAAAGGGCTTTGCAGTTGTAGCAGAAGAAGTTCGTAAATTAGCTGAACAATCTAAAACATCCGCTGCTCAAATCACTGACACTATTCATACCATGCAGCAGCTTTCCAAAGAAGCAAGCGAGCAAATGCAACTTAGTGAAAAAGAAGCAACTTCGAGTGTTGAGGTTGTTCATACAACAAACGTTTCATTTGAAGACATTACGACAAAAGTTTCACTTGTCACTAGTAAAATTCGAGAGGTTTCTGGCATTGCCGAGGAATTATATGCTCGCATTGAGCAAGCTAATGCCTCGACACAAATTATGGCTGAAATTGCAGTAGATGCCCACGAGCAGTCAAAAGTAGTCACACAGATTACTGAGGCAAACCTCTATTCAATGGAGGACATTAGTAACGCAGCAACACAGCTTACAAAAAATGCAGAAACGCTACAAAATTTAATCCGTCAGTTTAAATACTAACTTCTCATTGAGCATATTCACTTCAAAGTAGTACTAATAATAAAGATCTTTCAGCGAAGATAGATGTTGTTCTATCGGCGATATTTAAGGCGCTATCAGCGGAAGTAGCGGGTCTATCAGCGATATTGAAGGTCCTATCAGCGATTAGCTCTTTTCACGCTGATTAATAAATACTAATCATCATAAGGTTGTTCATCTATCAGATAGCTGATAGATGAACAATCTTTCTTTCGTGAAGTGGCTTAATATCTGTAATCAACAGCCTTTTTAGGTTTTCACCTTTTTCACGAACACCTTCACTAAAGGGACAAGTAAAATGGATACAATCAGTAACCTGAATAGCTGAAATGCTGTGACTACGGTTACATTTGCGTGAACGGAAGCGGCAATAATCCCCATTTGGTCAAGCCCACCTGGTACAATACTTAAAAAACCTGTTTGAAAATCAAGCTCGTACAATCTCTTCAAGATAAAAGTTAAACCATAGGCAGTACCGATAAAAATTCCCGCTGATACAAATGCATAAAACACATGCTTCCTCGACAAATGTAAATCTTCTTTTTTCAATAAAAGCCCAATATAAATTCCAATAAATAGCTGCGCAATATGAAGAAGGGACAATGGCATTTTAGGTACATCAAGCCCAACTAAATTCAAACCCATTAGTAAAAATACTGGCCCAAGCATATAGCCTGTCGGGATTCTCCCCCATTGTGCAAGCCAGCCCGCAAGTCCACAAATAGCAAGAAAGCCTGCTAGTCCCCATGTCCAGCCGCCATCTACAATCATAGCATTCTCACTAGAGCCTGCCACCATTAATGGCACAAAGCCAACAATCAGTAGCACACGCAAAACCTGATAAAATGTAATAACGGCAATATCCATATCCCCCTGCTCCTCAGCGAAGGCAACAACTTGTGCCATTCCCCCAGGTACGCAGCATGTCAAGGCCGTCGGGAAATCTAGATCCGTTCGTCTTGCTACTAAAAAACTAATAGCAAGAAACAACACGATAAAGATCACATTCAGCACAATCATACTGCCTAAAAACTGCTTAATATCCTGAACCGCTTGTGGCGTAAAAGCAAAGCCAATGGAATAGCCCGCAACGACTAAACCAAAATTGCGAAAATGTTTATGCCATTTCAATTGAACTTTTGTAAATAGCTGTACACAAAGCACTGCTGTAATGGCCCCAAGTAACCACGGCATCGGAATATGTAAAAACTGAAAAATAAGCGCCCCTATAAACCCAATACATAATGTCATGAACATTGGCTTAAAAAACTCATACATATCAAGCACCCCCTTACGACGTGAATAGTTCCATTATGCAGTGAACAAAGTCAATTTACCACTTCACCACATTTCAAGTCGCACCATATGTTTAAAAACGAACCTGTTATGAATTAATTACAACCTCTTATTGAAGAATCTATCCTATCCAAAAATTTCTATGCTACATTAATATTATCCTGATTCACTAGATGGTAGCTATCAGCAAGAATGCAGGGACAGTTACGTTAAGATGTAATTGATTGTAAGGGGGCCTCCTATGAAAATTCATTTAACGATTAATAACGCGCTTGAAGAAACAGAGATTCATATACACGCGAAGGAATACAATGAGCAAATTGAAAAACTAATGAAGCAATTGCAAATAGCCCAAACGACGATGCTTGACGGCTATTTGCAGCAGGAAATTCACCTATTGAAAATTACTGATATTTATTCAATTTATGCAGAGGGCGCTAAGGTGTTTTTGCAAACAGAAGAACAGGAATTCGAATCGAAGCGCAAATTATATGAGCTTGAAACGCAACTGGCAAAAGACTTTGCTAGAGTGAGTAAATCAACACTCGTCAATATTAATAAAATTACTTCTATTCAGATGGGCAAAATTGGCGCAACAGAATTACTCCTCGATAACGATGTGTCCATTCATGTCAGCCGTAAATATTTAAAAGAATTAAAGCGCCAATTAGGTATTGGGAGGGATTTATAACATGAGAATTTTAAGCATGATGATTATCGGTCTACTGATTTCACTTAGCTCTTCCTACATCCTTGTAACACTGAGTATAGTATCTAAAAATACAGTGGTTACAGGACCGGAATTACTAGAGCAAATTATGATCGCCGCTATACTTGGTATTGTCATTGGCCTACTATCCCTAATTTTTGAATTAGAGCGTTTATTATTTACAATTCAACTTACTCTTCACTTTAGTGCGGTTACACTTTGCGTTTTCACAGCTGGCTACTTCGGCCGTTGGTTTGAACATTCTAGCATTTTCTATGTGTTTATCTCTGAGGTCATCATTTACTTCATCGTCTGGTGCATTTTATATGTACTACAAAAAATTGATATTCAAGAAATCAATAATGCCATACAAAAAAGGAAGAACTAAACATGATGAAATTTGCTATTCAAGTAGATAATTTACGCAAGCAATACGGTGAACATGGGGCCGTAAAAGGCATTTCCTTTACGGTCGAGCAAGGCTCCCTCTTCGCCTTTTTAGGGGCGAATGGTGCTGGTAAATCAACGACTATAGAAATATTATGTACTTTATTAAAAAAATCAAGTGGCGCCGTTCGCATTAACGGTCATACACTCGATCAAAATAATCATAATGCAGAAATTCGAAAATCCATCGGTGTTGTCTTCCAGCAAAGCTTACTCGACGAACGATTAACGGTGCATGAAAACATTATCCATCGAGGAAAAACGTACGGACTATCAAAAACTGAGCTTGCAGCAAACTATCAATTCGTTTCAAATTACTTACATTTGAAAGATATAGAAAAACGAAAATACGGCACATTATCAGGCGGTCAAAAGCGACGCGCTGACATCGCAAGAGCACTCATTCATCGGCCACAAATTTTATTTTTAGATGAACCTACAACAGGTCTCGATCCACAAACTCGCCAATTCGTTTGGCAAGCCATTAAGCAGCTCCAAACTGAAACCAATATGACCGTATTTCTAACAACACATTATATGGAGGAAGCGGCTGTGGCCCATCAGGTTATCGTGTTAAAAGAAGGTCAAATTGTGGCTGAGGGCACACCTGATGCACTGAAGACGCAATATGCCTACGATCAGATGGCGCTTGTTTTTCATGATATTGCGAAAGGGGAAAATTGGCTCCAAGAAAATGCCATCGTTTACACAGAAAAGCAAGGTATCTTCGCTGTTCGAGTGACGTCAACTCTTCACGCGCTCACGCTATTAAAAAGTGCAGAACCACTTATAGCCTCCTTTGAGGTCATCAAAGGCACTATGGATGACGTCTTCATTCATATTATGGCGGAAGGAGATGTAGCTTAATGGAAGCATTAATTAGCTTAGTACAGCGAAACAACAAAGTGTTCAGACGTGATAAAACACAAGTCTTCTTCTCACTGCTATCCGTTATTATCGTAATCGTCCTATACGCTGTCTTTCTTCAAAAAATGCAAATAGATGCGATTGAGCAAATGACTGAGGCTACACCTGGAATGGTGACGATGGTCAATGAATGGCTTGTGGCAGGTCTATTATCCATGATTGCTGTCTCCACAACATTGGCCGCATTTGGCATTGCCGTGAAAGATACAGAATCGAAGGCAACGGCAGATTTTTTAACAGCACCTATCTCACGGGCAACGATTCAGTTTAGCTATGTATTGAATGCATTTGTCATTGGCTGTATCTTCTCTTTCATCGCCCTGATCGGCTGTGAAATTTTCATTGTGGCGACTGGCGGCGAACTACTTAACTTTGGCGCTTTAATCAAAGTAGTTGGCATTTTACTGTTATCCGTGTTACTGGCCAGCGTTTTTAATGTTTTTCTCGTCCTATTTGTACACACACAAAATTCTTTTTCCACACTTAGTACAATTGTCGGTACAGCACTCGGTTTTTTATGTGGTGTCTACGTACCTGTTGGCGTCCTACCAAGCTTTGCTCAAAATCTTGTCATGTACTTCCCAATCAGTCATACAACATTACTATTACGAAATGCCTTTATGGAGAACTCCATCACGAAGGTGTTTGACGGTGTACCTGTTACACATGTGGCAACATATAAGGTGAATTACGGTATTGTTTATGACCTTAATGGAAATTTACTGAGCTCGACAACTAGTTTACTCGTTATTTTAGTAACCATCGTCGTGCTAGCAATGCTATCAATCATTATTTTTATAAAGAAGAATAAATAATAAAAAAAAGCATGTCTTCGTCTTCGGTACTTGCTAAGTAACCGTTATCCAAAACATGCTTTTTTATGTTTTAAGGATAACCAATTATCCTTAATAATGTATGGTTTTGATATGCAAAAGATTGAGAAAATTAGCATTTGCTCTTGCTGTTTGCAGCTCAACAAACTGCCCCTTAATTGCCCTCACACTTCCGCTATGATTTTCCTTCTCTCCTAAATTAAAGACAACAAATTTATCTTTCATCGTTTCAATTTGCATTTGGAATGTATTTGGCAATTCTTGTGGTATAGATTGTATTGTGAAATCTTGTTTAGATAATCCATACGGTTTTTCGGTGTGATTATATGGAATCAGCCATTTTAAATGTTCTATTCCAATATACATTGTTTTATATACGGGGGATTGGAATACAAAGTAGTCACTCATTATATTAGAAATATATCCATGGAGGGATTGATTACCCGTCACATAGATTTCGCTATAAATATCCACAGCAAGTGCAAGAACCCTGTCAAATGTTAGTTCATCTTGCGTTTTGTTTAACAATCCCGTGGTCTCTGAAGGCATACTAATGCCGTCTTCATTGACATAATCAATCTGAAATTGATGGATATGAGCAATCGGGATGTAAAAATAGTCTTTGCCATCGAAAAGGACAAAAACATCACTACCTACTTCAACAATAATTCCTTTAAGCGTTTTTTTACCTGGAATTTCTATCTTAATAATTTCTTTATCAAGGTATTGAATCTGCTTTTTCACCTTCCCCCTCCTCTCGTCCTCTATAATACTGCTGATCATTACTTGTATTATCTTCTTCTGTTATTTTTCGTATTACGGTTTTTATTTTGCATTGCTTCAGATGCTCTATTGTTATTATCACCGTTGTTGTCGTTGTCGTTGTCATTACTATCCTTTTTTTCATTCTTATTTTCTTCTTTTTCAACTTTTACAGAATAGCTAATGTTTCTTACATGGAACATAGCAAGACGGATTATTTCTTCTTTCGAAATAATCGTAATAAAATCATCCGTAACATCATCCATGACGCCCTCTAACATTTCGGGACCTCCACGATTAACTTTCACCCACTGATGCTTTAAACTCCCTACGATGGATTTAAAATCTTCAGCAATTGAATACTCAAAATTCTCTGGGATTTCTACGTTAAATTCCATACCATCTTTTGAATCAACCGTAATACTCTTAATGTGTTGCGTTTTGTAATAAACAACGCCATCTGTTTCAGTCAGTAATGCAATATGGTCATCTTCTGCCGATAGTAACTTTCCAATTCGTGACTCAGGTCCTCCACGATCTACTCTTATAACTTTATTTATTAATGAAAGTAGAAGTTCTTTATTCATTTTTTTACCCCCCATTTTAATTGTCTTGTTATCTATATGTTTTTTTGAATACCAAACCTATGATAAGCGCCTAACTTAGAAAATCCGCTTAGTATTCGGTTTATCTCTGTATAATATGACACTCATGTAAGAATATGCTTATTCACCGTCATTTACTAAAATAAATATAAATACAAACAAAAATACTTTTTCGTTGTTTTTATACAAACATTTTGATATATTGTTTGTAAGTAAAATAACATTATATAAAGGATGAGCTATATGGATTTATCTCAAAAATTTTGGCAAGCTTCAATCGGTGATATAAAGCAAGGCTATACAGATGAAGGCACCATCTTCACTTGCTTGCTTTGTGGAGAGACAATCGAAAAAGGAATTATTTATCCGCACGAGGATGTATTTTATGAGGCTGAAAAATATATGCAACATCATATCAGTGCAACGCACCAATCCGTTTTTCATTACCTAAATGGATTGAATAAAAAAATGACAGGCTTAACGGATCATCAAAGCCATATTTTGCGCCTATTTTATGAAGGTAAAACGGATCAAGAAATTAAAGAAGAGTTAGAAATAGGCAGTGCGACAACTATTCGTCACCACCGTTTTGCTTTAAAGGAAAAAGAACGTCAAGCAAAAACATTCCTTGCAATGATGGAGTTATTAAAAGAGCAAGATCAAAAAGGCGATTCTTTTGTGCCCATTCACAAAACTGCAACGATGGTAGATGATCGCTATAATATTACACTTGTGGAAGAACAACAGTTACTTGAAAAATACTTCCCTCATGGTCTTGACAAAGAGCTTGTCCGCTTCCCAAAACGGGAAAAGCATAAAATTGTTGTACTTCGAGCCATTACAAAACTTCTGGATGAGTCAAAACAGTATACAGAAAAAGAATTAAATGCGATTCTTCAGCCTGTTTACGAGGACTTTGTGCAAATACGGCGCTATTTAATTGAATATGGATTCATGAATCGCAAAGATGATGGCAGTGCTTATTGGGTAAAAAAATAAGAGAGTAGGGTTTAGAGTGGATCATAAAAAAGAATTGAAAGAGTCCTATAAAGAAATAAAAATTGAAGCTGGTGTTTTCACGATGACCAACAAACAAAATAACAAAGTGTTTGTTAGTAGCTTCAATAATTTAAAACGTTTAAACGGTTTCCAGTTTATGCTAAAAACAAATACACACAGCAATAAGGCATTGCAGGCTGACTACAATACATTCGGTATGGAGGCTTTTGAAATTGAAGTTGTTGAGTATTTAAAGAAAAAAGAAGAAGGTTATTTCGATGCTAAAAAAGAACTCGAAAAGCTTGAGCAAAAATGGCTCGACAAGCTACAACCCTTTGGCGAGCAAGGTTATAATTCTCCAAAAAACTAAAACTAGCATAGGGAATTTGAATCGGAAAGAATGAAAAACTCAGAAAAACGATAAAATTAGTTGATTGAAGTGCAGACGGCGACTCCTTGGGGGACTAGCGAACAGCTTGAGACCCCGCAGGAGCGTTAGCGACGAGGAGGCTCAAGGTTCGCCCTCAGGAAAGCGTCCGCCGAAACGGAAATCAACGGCATCGAAGAAAAAGCCATGGCAGAAACGATTAATCGTTTCCGCTATGGCTAAAATTTTTTATGGACTTTTTCAGTACCCCATCCAAATAAATAGATGGGATTTTATTTTTGAAGAAATCATTGTTCCTTTCGCGCAATCATTTGTTGTTGCACTTTTTTTGGCAGCTTTCCGAAAACTAAATCATATGAATGCTGAATAAGATGTTCAACTACATCCATCGGTATATTTGAATTCATGTAAATAGAGTTCCAATGTGTTTTATTCATATAATAACCAGGGATGATATCCTCATAGGTTTCTCTTAGCTCCTCCGCACGAATAGGTTCGCATTTTAATGTGAGAACTGGCTTTCCTGTGGCATTTCCGCCGATCATGGCATAGAGCTTATCCCCAATTTGATAACGATCTGCCGCCCACTCTACTTTATAATCATGTGATGTTCCTGTAAGCTTTAAACAATAATTATGTATCGTGTCCTTGTCCATTGGTTTCACTCCATTTCAAAAATACTAGTATAAAAACACACGTTCGATTATAACTATTATAATCCGTAACGTGTGTTTAATCAATTGTAACTGCGCGTATTTGACGCCTTCTGTATTTAGCAAGAGTTTGTATGTTGTGGTTGAAACTTCGCTTTCGCGACAGCAAACATCTGTAAAATAATGTTAAATCCTCTTTCATAAACAGCACAATTGCTCATTTGGAGACGCGATCAAACATACCGATCACTTCGGTCGTTTGTAGAATATTCACAAATGCTTTGTTATCTGTTTCTTTAATCATACTTTTCACTTCAGCAAGCTGGTAGCGTGTTATAACAGTAATTAGTACTTTACGCCCCTCCCCTGAGTAGGCTCCTTTGGCGTCAATAATCGTTACCCCTCGAGGAAGCTTCGCTAACAGCTGTTGCCTTACTTCTTCCCCTTTACCTGTGATAATCATCAGTGTTAATTTAATATGACTCGTATGAATTGTGTCTACAACCTTCCCAGTCGCATAAATGGATACGAGCGTAAGTAAAGCGGCATCCCAGCTAAAAACAAATCCAGAAATCGCAACAACGACTGCATTCATCCCAGAAAGTAACACGCCTAATGGAAAATCTCGTTTGCGACTTAACAACATGGCTACAATATCAAAGCCCCCTGAAGAACCAGAGGCACGAAAAATCATACCGGCTCCAAAGCCCACAATGACACCACCAAACAAAGATGCAAGAATTGGCTCCTGTGTTGCTTTATAGATGGGAATAACATAAAGGCTTACTGACAAAACGACTACTGAAAGAATCGTATACCCTATAAAACGTTTGCCCAACTTCATAACACCTATAATCAGCAATGGTAAATTTAATAAAAGATTCAATATCCCTGTATTCAAAGGTGTGACAATCCCAAGCATGATGGCAATCCCGCTTAATCCGCCACTCAAAATTTCATGGGGAATTAACAAAAGATTATAAGCAAAGCCTACTAATATGGATGCCAGCGTAATAATGACAATATTGCGCATAAAAAGTCCCCCACCATTCTAAAACGAACAAGTTTTGATACATCTTATCCTTAGAATACCCAACTTATTCGCCTGAAAAACCTGCATAAATCCTTTCTTACCACAACAACCGCACTTGGGTATTTATTTCTTTGGCTCTTCTTTTTTCTGTTCTTCTTTAATTGGTGTTCCTTGTTGCTGTCCATCTTTTTCAGCCACCTTATAAATACGGTCGAGCATAGGCGGATGGGTATATCGGAACCATTTTACAAGAAGCTGTGGATTGACTTCACTGAGGCCAGATTTGGTTAGCTTTTGGAATGCGGTCACTGCGGACGCCTGATCCCCCATTAATGCGATTGCATACTGGTCTGCTCTTGTTTCCTGATATCTTGATATATAGGTAGATAGTGGACTCGATGCAAATAATAAAATAGATGTAATGAGTAGAAACAATGGTAACGAATGAATGTCGCTGATTTTAGTAATTTTTAATATGTGTCCATAGCGCGTAATGAGCCATCTCATACATTTCGATGTCAGCCACAGACCTATCAATGTCATTAAAAGATAGCCTGCGATTCCAAAATAAATATGCTTCTCTACGTAATGTCCCATCTCATGTGCCATAATGAACAAAATTTCATTGTCAGATAGGCGATTTAAAGTTGTATCCCACAACACAATTCTCGAATTGCTACCAACCCCCGTCACATAGGCATTTAAAGCATTGGTCTTTGCCGCCATATTGACTTCATAAACATGCTCTGCTGGAATATTGGCTTGTTCAGCAACTGCTAAGATTTTGGTCTCCAGCTCTTTATTTTTCAGCGGATAAAAATCATTGTATAACGGATCAATGACAACTGGTTGGATAAACATGACAAAAATCGTAAATGGAATCGTTAATAACCACGCATACAACCACCATCTCTTAGCACTCTTTCTGATGAGCCAATAGAGTACGGACACAATAAGGAAGGTCATCCCAAAGTTCACCCAAAAATCAATGACACCATCTCGCATCCATGAAGAAAAACCTTGTGTACTTATGCCATAGCTTTTACTTAGATAATAACGATAATATTCGATTGGATATAGTACTACATAAAGCACAATCGATAATAAAAACAAATAAGCTGCATTTTGAACAATTTTCCATTTCGTTTGTGCTGTCGAAACCTTCTCAAAATAACGTGATAATCCCATTAATAATATAACGAGATAAACAAGCCATTCAAAAGGTGTAGCCACAAAGAATAGGAAATTTCGTATTTTCGAATATTCACCACTTAAGTATAGTTCTCGCTCAGACATAAACATTGCTGGATCCGCAACTGTTCCTTTTAATGCTTGTGGTATTGTGCCATCACCGCCATGAAAAATATACCAATACATACAAAGAACATACACTCCAAATAGTAATAGCGCGACAATGCCCATTTTTTTCGCTATGTCATTTCCTCCTTGCTCCATGCTAAGTTCGTCCTATAGTAAGTGTAAGCTAAATTGAAAAAGTTAGAACAAATTTTTCCCGTGTTTTTATTTCCCTCATACACCATGCCACAATTTTATTGCTAGGAATGTTTATAGTCTCTCTTTACGACATCAGATTTATTACGGGACAAGTGATACTTTTAAATGAACCCGTTGATTTCCGCTGCGGCGGACGCTTTTCGCAGGCATAGCTTCAGTCGCCTCGTCGCTACGCTCCAACATAGGCTCGGGTCAGCTGCCATAACGCTCGGCTACAAGCAACTTTCGCTCGGGTCAGCTGCCATGAATTTGAAGAAATTCGCTACTTGGACATTGGCGAAATTACAAACAGTGTAAGCAGTGCTCATAAAAGACACTGACTTTACAAACGAATACGTCATTTGAATGAAATTTACAGAAAAAATCAAGAGGTTACGGGAATGATCAGCATTCCCGTAACCTTTTGTCTTCAATTCAGAAAGGAGCTTTATAAAAAGCTCCCTCGTCAATTCCCTTGGAGAAAATGCTAAAAATAAATTCATAAAAAATCGTTTTGTTCAGAGCATTTACAGTCATTCCCATTGAGAAAGCTCTACATGCTTTACTTGTCCATTACAAATGCAGTTTTCCCACGCTGATCGGCACTTAAATAGCCTGCCGCTAGTAAATGATCATGCCATACTTTTTCAATGATAGCAGCTTTGGAAGCATCGTTTTCTTTCGTAGATAGTTCCACCATGACTTCTCCTTGATAGTTCCAAACTTCAATATCTGCCTCATAGCCTGCATAGCTGCCTTTATACGTTGTCGCTTTTGCAGGACCATAAACGACAGCCTGTGATAATGTGTTGGTATACCATGCTTCCGAATCCCAATTTAAAATTTTCTTCGGAACATTTTCTAAAACTAATTTCTTAGCAGCACTTGTATCCACTGTCTCGTATGAAACTTTAGACGTTGCCTTTAACGATTCTTTTCGACTTATTGCGAACGTACGATTGCCACCCTTAATATCCATTTCAAATTTGTAGTTAGACTCCGTGCCCGTAAATCCATGATTTGCTGTGATGGCAAGTGCCTCTTCAAGCGATGTATTTAGAAATCTTTTTTTATACGTAATATCCATTTTATTGCTATCCTTATAGACACGTAAGCGGTTGTTATAGTCTGCACTTAAAAAATCCTTATTCGGTGTATCGAAGTAGTAAATTTTCACTTCATCTTTTTTAGTCGCAGTGAAAGTATTGAAGATGTTAGATTCATTGAATAGCTCCGATTTAATATTATATTTAATCTCATGACCAGGTTCGATTGCTGCTTTCGCCTGTGTGACACCCATCACGCCAATGCTGAGTAATACCACACCGATTAGGCTTAGTTGCAGGGCCAATTTCTTAACAAGATTCATCATACATGTCATCCTCATTTCCTATGATTGTTAAAAGTGTCGTTTCTTTCGTTGTTAACTGACTGTGAAAATAGATGATTCTATGCGCGTTTATTTTCTTTGAAAGCGCTATGATATCATGATAATCAGGATGTGTTTTGTAAAAAAACTGCATCGCTCGATCTTGCGCTAATTGTTGAACATAACTGCCTTTCTTACAGTAGCCAGTAAAGATGACAATGGCTGTTGGCAATTCGAAAAGTAGCTTCGATATTGCTGATTCGTCACGCTCGGGGATAAAATAGATAGCATTATCACCCACTGCCTTGTTCTGCAAGCAATCGTTCTTAAATGATTTCAAGATTGTGTTATACGAAGAAGACAACACATTTTCCGGCGCATCGTTATAATCTTCAAAAAAGGATAAGAATTCATTGTCTACACGCACTTCTCTTGCCGTATGCTGAAAAAGATAAACAGCAATATCCGCGGTTTTCCCTGAAAAAGAAGAGGGAAAAATAATTGAGCAACTTTGATTGGCATTGATAAAATCAGTTATTTGCTGCAACACTGCTACATTTTTTATCCGTTTCTCAATATGTCCGCTATCTATAAATGCTACATCATACGCCATCCCATCCTCTTTAGGAAGAGTAGCCTTTACTAGATAGGAATCCACAACATAATCTCCTGAGAAAAATATCACCTCCTCTAAAAATCGAATTTTGTACCACACACTCCCTATTAGATGACCACTATAACCCCATTGAAAGGAAAGACTATCGCTAATCGTTATCCAATTGCCAATGGACTCTGGCTGAAAAATTATTATATTCTCATAAGTTGTTGCGCTGTCATTTTACTCATGAATAACTGTCCGGTATAGCCCCACTTCTCAAGTAATGGGAGAGCACCCACATGATCAATATGTGAATGAGAGATAAACACAGCTTCTAGCTTGGCCACATGGGCTTGAGTTAAATCAGGGGAAGATTTTTCATGATTATTCATCACACCACAATCGAGTAGAATGGCACGCCCCTCTTTTTCGAGATAAAAGCAGTTGCGCCCATACTCCCCAACTCCCCCTAAAATTTCTACTTTAAGCACTTGCCTGTCCTCCCCGTTTTTGAAGCCAATCTAATACAAACATGAAAATGACGGTCATAGCGACTGTAATCACTGCAACAGCCATTCCTACGCCAACGTTTCCTTGCTCAAATTGACTGTAGATAAATGTTGCCCCCGTCTCAACTGAGGGTGGTAAAATGAGTAACCCTGCTACTAGCTCACGCATCGAAATTATAAAGGTCATCATCATGCCAGTAAGTATTCCCTGCATTAATAATGGGATTAAGATAAAGCGATACATATTCCAACTGCTACGCCCAAAAATAGCGGCCGATTGAAAAATAGATTGATCTAACTGTGATAAAGACGATTTTGTATACTGCACAGAATAGGGTAAGAAAAGCACACAATACGTCACAACTACCATTGCCTTCGTATTATAAATAGTCGCTGGTAACCAAGGTGCATTCCAGAACATAATTAAACCGACGACAAAGACAATTCCTGGTATGATATTCGGCATTAGACTAAAGAAATCTAACACTTGCTGCTTTTTCGTTTCTCCCTTTTTAATATACAGCGCGATAAATAATCCAAGAATCGCCGTAACGATAGCTGTCAGTATTGAGAAAACAATACTATTTAGAAATGCTGATAATCCCGCGCTTCCACTTGTAAACACCGCCTGATAGGACGCAAAACTGAAATTGCCTGCACTCAAACCATTCCCTCGAACTTTTTGCAATGATGTCACAATAATGGAAAAGTACGGAATAGCAATCGAAAATAGCAGCACCATTCCTACAAATAGCCATGACCCTAGCTTGATATACCACTTATCTTTAATCTCGCGAACAGCAGGGGTTTTACCAGAAAGCACGCTATATGTATACTTGCGTCCTATGAGATTTTGAAAATACCAGATAACTAGACACACGGAAAGTAAAAACAAAGAAAGTGATGTCGCCATACTTATATCTACCGGCCATCTTGAAAGGTAAGAGTGGATTTCTGTCGTAAAAACTTGAAAACCAATGCGACTTCCAAATGTTGCGGGCGTCCCAAATTCCGCTAAGGTTTTGATGAAAATCAGCAATATTCCTAGAACATAACTGGAAACCAGTAAAGGCAAGACAACCTTTGTCCAATTTCGCCAAGGGTTACGTCCGAAAATAAGTGCAGCCTCTAAAAACGAACCATTGATTCTTAGTAATGTATTTTTCAACATTAAATATAAAAAAGGAAACAGATGTAGACTCATAATCATGACCATTCCAAATAAGGAGAAAAAGGTATTGGACATCCATGTTGCACTCGGCATTAACTGCTGTAAAAAGCCATTATTCTGCATAAACAGTATCCATCCCATAGAGCCAATATAAGGTGGTGTCATAAAAGGAATCGTTAGGATAATATCTAACCAATCAAATTTATGTAAACTCGTTTTTGTGCGAATCAATGCCATTGGTAATGCTAGTATCGTCGTTCCCAAAATAACTAAAATACCTAATAATAAAGAATTGCCCAGAGTATGCCACAATCGATCATTGTCAAACATTCTATTAATCTGCGAAACATCTAAATGCCCATCATGGACAACTGTATAATAGACAATAGCTATTAATGGCGCGATAGCAAACGTTGCGACAATCGTCAGTAATGCTCCAAATGTGCGTCTGCCTTCCATTATCATTGTTGCGTCATTCCTTCCTCCATTCCTTGCAAGAGTATGCTATTAAAATTTTGCTACAAAAAATCCGCTCTCTTTCCACAGGCGATTCGCAAGCCTCCTCGATGTTATAGCTTCTGAGGGATATCGTATAGCCCGCTGTTCCGCAGGCGTATCGCGAATTTTTAAAAAAGATATAAAGCATACTTCTATTAGGAATACTTATACTTATTTTTCAATGATGCTTTTAGACACGCTCCATTGGCCTCTTATCGAAAAATATCATTAAATTTCGTTAAAATATCCAATTGCTTTGCTTCTGCACCTTTCCAGTTCACAGGTAATTGTGGAATTTCAGCTAATGCTGCACGGTCTTTTACAGGAATTTCGTTATTGCCGGGTAGTAAGTAAGCATCTGTGACAAGTTTTTGCCCTTCATCTGACAGTAAGAAATTCACGTAAGCTTTAGCACCTTCAGTATTCTTAGCCTCTTTCATAATGCCTACCGCTCGTGGACTTACAACTGTGCCACTTTGCGGATAAACAATTTCTACTGGCTCACCACTAGCTTTTGCTTTATAGGCCATATAATCAACACCTGAGATAGTTGCATTTTTGTCCCCCGTAATCACCGCATCTAGCGCTTCCTTATTTGCCCCATTGACTTGTAGACCATTCTTCTTCCATGATTGAATCGTATCCCAAGCAGATTTTTCTGCCTCCGCATAGCCGAAAAGGAAATCTACAGCAGAGCCTGACAAACTTGGGTCAGGGATATTAATCTTATCTTGCCATTCCGATTTTGCTAAATCCGCCCACTCTATCGGAGCTTCTTTCGTATTTTTCGTATTGTAAGCAATCCCTAATGCAGATGCACTATAGCCATAGTAATAGCCTTCCGCATCCGACCAATCGCGATTAATTTTAGTTGCATTTTCAGCATCTTTATAGCTCTGCAGCTGATCTGATTCTTTTAATCCGTCCATTGATGCAACAGAAGCTAGTACAACCACATCAGCCACAGGATTATTTTTTTCTGCTTCTAAGCGAGATAAAATTTTTCCAGTCGTTCCTTGAAACATTTCTATTTTCATGCCTGTTTTTTCTTCAAAGGCTTGCTGAATATTTGCAGCCAAACCATCTGGTCCAGCAGAATAGACCGTCAGCGTTTGAACTTCCTTCGGCTTTGCATTTGCCGCATCATTATTGACACTTTCCGTTGATTGATTATTTCCACAACCGGCTAATGTTAATGCCAAAAGAATTCCTGCAGTTGCTAGTAATTTGCAACGTATTTTCACTGTAAACCCTCCAATTGATAAATTTGTTTTTTATCTACAAAAACTTCAAGCTGCTTGCCATGTTCGAGCGGCATAGCTTCATAAAAACTCCATTGCATGCCTTCTACCTGTGCCTGCACTAAATAACGATCTCCAACAAAGGTACTTTTCACAATCATTGCTTGTTTTGCAATGGTTCCAGGGTGTTGTTGTCTCGATACCCCCTCTGGTCGCACAATGCAGCTACCTTTATCCAACCAATTTACTTTTCCAATAAAATCCGCAACATACGGTGTTGCTGGAGCATGATAGATTTCCTCCGGAGAACCAATTTGCGCAATTCTTCCTGACTCCATCACAATTATTTGATCTGACATCGTCATTGCCTCTGTTTGATCGTGTGTCACAAAAATCGCCTGGCAATCTAGTTCATGAATAATATGCATAATTTCATCTTGCATTTTCTCTCGTAGCACTGCGTCTAAAGCGGATAATGGTTCATCAAATAGAATTAGCTTTGGATTTGTGGCCAGTGCTCGTGCCAATGCTACCCGTTGCTGTTGTCCACCTGATAATTCTCCCGGTTTACGTTTTTCAAAACCCTCCATGTTCACCAATCGCATGACATATGCTACCCGCTCTGGGATTTCTATTTTTGACACGATGCCCTTTAAACCAAAAGCGATGTTCTGGAAAATGGTCATATGCGGCCACAGGGCAAAATCTTGAAAAACCATGGCGATATTGCGCTTATTGGGTTTCACATTTTTACGTAGCTTAGAAGAATAAATGATTGTGTCATCAAATGCGATTTCACCATTTGTTGGTTTTTCAAGACCTGCTAGTATTTTTAATAATGTTGTCTTTCCACAACCTGATTGTCCTAATATGGTAATGAACTTACTGTCTAATTCCACATTAATGGGCCACAGTGCTTGAGACTGTCCATATTTTTTCTCTATATTTGTCATTGAGATTTTCATCATATCCTCCTCGTCTATCTCTACTATAAATTCCAGATATTTAGAAAATATTAACCTACTATTAATATGTCGTTAAAAAAAATCTAATAAACTAAAGCAAATGCAATACTTTATCTAATTTACTTTAGGAGGCTAAAATGAAACATCTAAAATTACAGGCATTTTGCTTACTCGTAGATTTAAAAAAACTAGCACCTGTCGCTAAAGAGCTTGGGATCACGCCACCCACAGTATCCTTTCATATTCGCTCGATTGAAGATGAATACGGCGTGCGCTTATTTCGTACAAATGCTGGCGGCTATCGCTTAACAGAAGCGGGTGAAGGGCTCTATCACTATGCACGCCAAATTGTGCAATTACAAAATGATATGGATCGCTTTGTTGAAAATCTATTGGCTGGCAATATTGGCTCCATCCGACTAGGTGCAAGCGGACTACCTGCGCATATTTTTATGCCTGAAATCATCCACCATATTTCCACCGCTTATCCTGATATACGAATTTCTCTAGAGGTAAAAACAGCACCTGAGATCGAAAATATGGTGGCTCTTCAGGAGCTCGATTTTGGTTTAATAATGGAAACCAAACAACAAAATCCATCCCTCTTCTATGAAACGATTGGCGAAGATTCACTCGTATTGGCATTAAGCCCGACCCATGAGCTTGCAGCAAAAAAAGACATCTCAAAATCAGATGTCCTTCAAAACAAAGTATTGTTGCACACTTCATCCAGTTCAACTAATCATTTTATCGAAAAATGGATGAATCCTTTTCAGCCATCCTTCTATACGATTGAACTCGATTCCGTCAGTACTATTAAAAAGATGCTTACCTTTGGCAAAACCATTGCTTTTCTATCCGTTGCTCTCATAGAGGATGAACTAAAGTCAGGCCTATTAATGAAGAAGGATTTACATGACATGACGCTTACACGAAAAATTCAGCTCATCTATCCTAAATCCCGATTAGACAGTAAGATCGATGAATTTGTAAAAAAATCGATCTACGATTTAGCAAGTAAAATTAATGCGATTAAATCATGACTCCCCTCACTCATGGTCGAACCACCAAACTCGCAGACGCTTTAGTATCTGCGAGGTCTCACCTTGCTCGTTATAAGTTGCAAATAAATCATACTGCTATTTGGGGAGTTACCCTTATTTTGGACACGCCCTCCGGCATTCAACAATTTCACTAAAAATATTCCCCTTCATGACATAATTACCTAGCTTGCATTAATAACATGAATAGAAGCTCTATTGATTCCAGTGGAAAGGAGGTATTACGATTTGCTTTCCGAGTTATTAAATAAGGATACGATTCAAATTGCTAACGAGGTAAACAACTGGCAGGATGCGATTCGCTTAGCTTCATTGCCATTACTGCAGCAACATAAAATAGAAAAGCGCTATATAGAAGCGATGATACATTCAATTGAAGTACACGGTCCCTATGCCGTGCTAACACCTAAAGTTGCAATCCCCCATGCGCGTCCAACTGAAGGAGTAAAGGAATTATCAATGAGCTTATTAAGCTTACAAAACCCTGTACAATTCGGACCAGATAAACCCGTTTACTTAATCATTGTCTTAGCGGCTATAGATGATGCATCCCATCTACGGGCTTTAGTCGATTTAACGCAAGTTTTACAGGAGCCTACACAAATAGACAGTATTATCGCTTGCCAGCTTCCTGAAGACATTGTTGAAAAAATAAAACAGTACGCTACAAAGGAGCGATTATGATGAAGATTTTAGTCGTGTGTGGCAATGGATTAGGCAGTAGCTTCATGATGGCGCTAACTGTTAAAAAGGCACTAGCTGAACTCGGGAAAGAAGCAGAGGTAACGCATACTGATTTAACAACCGCTACGTCAGAGAAAGCAGATGTGTATATTGGTGCAGGAGATATTGTCGATCAATTAGATAATGGTATGAGGAAAATTGTGCGTATCGTCAATATGATGAGTATTGCAGAAATCAAATCAAAACTTGAATCGTTGTTTTAATGTAAAAATTTTTCTATGGTTTTTACTTCAAAATTGAGATTGCCTCTACTTTACATTTCATTTTTTCATGTTGAAGTAGAGTGCTTGGCAACAGTTAGTACGGGATATTAAAAAATATTCGGATAGGATGAGGTGTTGGTATGTTAGATGTTATGATGAATGACATTTTAGGTACACCAGCAATACTAGTCGGCCTTTTCGCATTTGTCGGCTTACTAATCCAAAAGAAATCCGCTTCAACCGTTCTTTCAGGTACGTTAAAAACAATTATGGGCTTTGTTATTCTTGGCGCTGGAGCAGCCGTGTTAATTGGCTCTTTAAATCATTTTAGTAAAATGTTCGATTTTGCTTTTAATGTGCAAGGGGTAATACCAAATAACGAAGCCATTGTTGCAGCTGCTCAAACGAATTTTGGCACGTCCACAGCAATGATTATGGTGTTCGGTATGGTCATGAACTTATTGTTAGCGCGATTTACGCCTTTAAAATATATATTTTTAACTGGGCATCATACATTATTTATGGCGTGTTTAATCGCAGCTTCACTTTCTGTCGGTGGCATGAGTGGCGCCCCGCTCATTATTGTTGGCTCAATACTATTAGGTATATGTATGGTGGTGTTCCCGGCCATTTTACAACCAACTGTACGCCAAATTACGGGCAGTGATGACTTTGCGGTCGGTCACTTTGGTAGCATTGGCTATTATATATCCGCTAAAATCGGTAAGCTCTTTGGAAATAAAGCGAAATCAACTGAAGAAATTAAAGTACCTAAATCTCTAGGCTTTTTAAGAGATACGTCGGTTGCAGTTTCTTTAACAATGAGCTTATTTTTCATCATTGTGGCATTGTTTGCTGGTCAATCTTTTATTGAGACAGAACTATCTGGCGGCTCTAATTTCATCGTCTTCGCCATTATTCAAGCCATCACTTTTGCTGCAGGCGTATACATTATTTTGGCAGGTGTGCGGATGCTCATTGCGGAAATTATCCCTGCATTTAAAGGCATCGCAGATAAGGTTGTTCCAAATACAAAACCTGCATTGGATTGCCCAACGATTTTTCCGTTTGCTCCAAATGCAGTAATTATCGGCTTTTTATTCAGCTTCCTAGCTGGGCTTTTGTCCATGTTTGCGCTCCCACTCATTGGACTAAAAGTGATTGTGCCTGGTCTCGTACCACATTTCTTCACAGGTGCAGCAGCCGGGGTGTTTGGCAATGCAACGGGTGGTCGAATTGGCGCCATGGCAGGTGCCTTTGCCAATGGCATAATTATCAGCTTTATTCCAGCCATTCTCCTGATATTTATGGGTGATATCGGTTACGAAGGCACAACTTTCGGCGATTCAGACTTCGGTGTAGTAGGTATTATCATTATTAATATTATGAAATTATTCGGTGCAGTGTAAATGAATTGTTAGGAAAACTAACAAAATTTTTCCGCATCAAATCTTATTCGTTACAATAGTCAAAGGGGCCATAGTAGCCCCTTTTTTAGTCTGTAGAAATCGCTAGTAAGAATAGTATCATGTTCGGTTGTAGCGTTGTGTAGAATCGTCCTTGTACTAATGTCCAATCACTTAATGCAAATACGTTATTGATATTGATTGTTACATTTGCTTCTGCAACTTGTTTCTCCCAGATCATCTCATCTAAATTTTTAGATTTTTTAGCTTTATGACATTTGCAATGATTACTTTTTCAACTGTTCCGCTTACTAATTTGAGGAAATTCTTCTAAATTATATTTATCGATTTTAGTGAAAATTATTGACTTCCTATTAGCTGGTTTAGTTAAATAAGTCAAATCGTTTTAAAAATTTTTTACAATAAAGCAATTAATTTCTTAACACTAACCATTATTAGCTAAATATTTACCTACTAAAATACCACTAGCTGCTGCTTGTGATAAGGAATGTGTAACTCCTGAGCAATCTCCAATTACATATAATCCTTGAATATTCGTTTGGAATTTTTCGTCAGTTTCTATTATTGGCGAATAAAACTTTCCGTCCATACCATAAAGCAATGTATCCTCATCAATTGCTTCACCAATAAATTTTTCCAAATGGTTTAAAAATCCCTGCAAGATTTGAATATATAGTAAAGGAATTTCTTTAGTTAAGTCCCCAAATTCAGCTTTTAACGAAGGCTGAATTCGATTATTATACATATTTTCTTTTGTTGTAGACTGTCCCTCCCTTAAATCTCCAAAACGTTGTACTACAATACGATCTGTCCCTTTATTTATTTCACCTATAACCTTATGTGCATACATATTTGCTTCTTTAAGAGTAGAAAAATACGTTGGAGTGAACAAAGTAAAATTCAAGTTAGAAGTTCCATTCTTTTGCTCTCGAAAGTTTTGACCATCTGGCATGACTAAACCTTCTTGATATTTACGAATGATTCTTCCTTTAGGATTCATGCAATAAGTACTTGAAATGATATCTTCATGTGCATAAGCAAGTTTTGTTTCAAAGGTATCTTCCAAAATTAAACGTAGCTGTTGTTCTGCCATTTCAACTCTAATACCCAAATCTAAACGAGTTTTGCCTTGCTTAACTCCAAGACTAGAACATTGTTTTTTTAACCAATCTGTTCCAGATCGACCTGTTGCAAACACTACTTGCTGAGATTGGATATTACCTTTATTTGTAATTAAAGTAAAAGAATTATTATTTTTTTTTATATCTTGTACATCCACCTCAAATTGAATATCTATCTTGCTTGATAAAACTTTATAAATTTGTTGGAAAATTTTTGTTGAAAGTGACGTACCTAGGTGCCTCACCTCAGTAGTTAACATCTGTAAGTTACATAATTGGGCTCTTCTTGAGAGTTCTGTATTAGCTGTGGAATATTTTATAACCGAGTCTCCACCAAAACGGCATAAAATTTCGTCAACTTCATTCATTAATTGTAGAAGGTTCTCTCTACCTACTTTTTGCTCTAATTCGCCGCCAAATTCACTTGTATAATTAAACTTTCCTTCTGATTTACCCAAACCAGCAAAACCAAAATATTTCTCGCATACATTACAATTGCATGTTTCGCCTCGATCTAAAGGACAATTTCTCTCCTCTATAGATTTTCCTTTTTCAAGTATTAGTATCTTTTGATTACTTTGAGATAAGGTATAGGCTAAAAAAACACTACTTACACCTGAACCGATAACTGTAATATCATACATCCATTTACACCTTCTTTAATTAATAAATAATAATTTCTATATGAGCATTTTACAATAATGCGGATTGTCAACACAAAACTAAACAACTCTTTTAAGGTGTACAAGTTTTAACCATTGAGGGGAAAAGGATGAATGAAGTACAAGTAATCGTACATAAAAATCAACGCGTATTAACAACAGGGCAGCTAGCTGAAATTTACTGGACGGATAGTAAACGTATTTCTAATAACTTTAATGAGAAAAAATTCGTTATAGGGAAGGTTTGAAGAACGGGCACTTATGATTCACCGTTTTTACACGTAATGGATGAGCATTGCTTTATAATAAATACCAAAAAGAGAAATTGCGCTGTGCAATTTCTCTTTTTGCTTGAACTGAAATTAATTATAAATCATCCTCGGTAACTTCATTATTATTTCATTTCCATTTCCGTTGCCATTTCCATTTCCATTTCCGTTTCCGTTGCCATTTCCATTTCCATTTCCATTTCCGTTGCCGTTTCCGTTTCCGTTGCCATTGCCATTTCCGTTGCCATTTCCATTGCCGTTTCCGTTCCCATTTCCATTGCCGTTTCCGTTCCCATTTCCGTTGCCATTTCCATTTCCGTTTCCATTTCCGTTTCCATTTCCGTTTCCATTTCCGTTTCCATTTCCGTTTCCATTTCCGTTTCCATTTCCGTTTCCATTTCCGTTGCCATTTCCGTTTCCATTTCCGTTGCCGTTGCCATTTCCGTTGCCATTACCATTTCCGTTGTCATCACCTTGCTTTACAAACACATCAAATGTTAGTGTGTGCTCACCATACGTTACCGTAATCGTCGTATTACCTTGACCTTTTCCTTTTACCACCCCTGCTTTTACAGTAGCTATTTTATCATTCGCTACTTCGTAGGTTGCAAGCTTTGTAACATCCTTTTCTGTTGTTTTCCCATCAAAAGTAGTTACTTCAGTAATCTTAACTGGAACTTCCTTACCTATACTAGTTTCAACCTGAGCTTGGTCAATTTCTAGTGTTACTATTGGTACTTCTACAACAGGTGCTTTAACTGTAACATTTACAGCAACTTTATTATCACCATATGAAATAGTAATGGTAGTCGTGCCCTCACCTACTGCAGTTACTAATCCATTTACTACTGTTGCAATATTTTCATCTCCAACAACATAAGTAGCTTTTGAAGTTACGTCTTCCTCTGTTGCATCACCTTCTGCAGGCGTTGACATTTCTGTTACCATAAGTTGTGCAGTTTCTCCAGCTGTTAGGTCTAGCTCAGTTGGATTTACAGAAAGTGCTACTACTTCTTTTTCATAGATCATTGCTTCACTAACATTCCCGGCAGCGTCTTTAATTATTACTGATACAGCATTAGTTTCTGCTGTTACTGGGAATGTGAAGCTACCGTCTTGATTTAATTCAAAAGCAACTGGTGCTTGTACTTCACCATTTACCGTCAAAATATAGGAAGCTTTTAATTTATCATTTAAATTGTAATTTAAATCGTATAAATATAACTCTTCATTGTAGTCGATATACTTATCTGTTACCTGTCCTGTAGCGACACCATCAGCTACTGAACCATTAATTTCTGGTTTAGTCGTTTTCACGACAATTGGGCCAACATAATCGGAAACTGCTCCTGATGCTGCAAGACCAGTGAAGTCAATTGTATACAGGCCATCTGGAATCGTTGTGGCAGGTTCTGTTCCCCATGGTTTGTACTGTCCACCAACATTCAGCGTATAAGAGCCTTTTCCAAGTGCGGTACCCGCATGTAGATAACCAATGTAGCCGTCTCCGTATTCACCACCTTCAGGATTCATAATATCCCAAAGCTCGATATAGTTAGTTGTTACATCTCCAGTTAATGTGAATGAAAGTACAGCTGAGTCTTTCACTCCATCTCCGTTAAAGGATAGGTCTGTTTCTGTAATCTTATAATCTTTAATTTCCGTTACTGCCTCGCCGCCTAAGTCAGCTGCGAATGGTAATGAAATTTCTGTAGATCCTCCATTGATGGAAATATACCCTAGTATTTCAGAGCCGTTTGGTGCCGTAGCTTGTGAAGCAGTTAATGTAATATTTAAAACTTGCTCACCAACTAGATTAAATGTCGGCTGATCTACTGTAACAGTTGCATCACCAAATGTTTTTGTCACATCAATTGATACGTTATAATTGCCGCCGTTCCCTTTCATATCTTTTACTAAAACTTGTTTCGTTACAGAAATATCCTGATCTTTAAGTGATTGTGGACCGAAAGTAACTGTCCCTTTCAAGTTTTCTGTAACTGCACCAGTTCCATCCAAAGTTGCGCTATCAAGTGCATAGGCAAGAATTTCTGGATGAGCTGCTGCATAAGCATTTACACGCCCTGCACCCTGAGAAAACACATCGTATTTTGTTTTATCTAAAACCTGTGCTGTATTAGAAAGCGCCACTTTTACATCGAAGGCGTTCCAACCAGGATTCGCTTGTTTAACTAATGCAACAATACCTGCAATATGCGGTGTTGCCATAGATGTTCCTGTTTTACGCCCATAAGCTTCCCCATAATCTGCATCAGGGAAATCTTTTTTATACATTGGAATCGTTGACATAATGTTTGTTCCAGGTGCACTTACATCTGGTTTAATATCAAAGTTTGGTGTAGATGGTCCGCGTGAACTGGAAGAGTTTACATCATCCCCCAGTGACTTTGCGGAAGCGAATTTACTAAAGCTTACTTTTCCAGTTCCGCCTGCTAATGCAGCGCGAATTGCATTGCCTTCCGTTTGGGACATATCAAATGTTGGCAGAAAATCAAATGAATCACCAAGGAATGTGCCTGAAATGTTCGGTGCATTCGTTCCGCCAGCAAAGTTATGAATAATTGTTGCAACTGCTCCATTTGCCTTTGCATTCGCAATTTTATCAACGAATGCATTACTGCCACGAGAAATCAATGCCACTTTACCTTCTACATCAATTCCTTCAAAGTCTTTTACTTCTCCGTTTCCAGGAACAGCAACTAGGTCAAATTCTCCTTGAAGCTGTGTTGCTAAATCTTTCCCAAAAGTCGTTCCCATTAATGGCAGCTGTTTTGTTAAGTTGTAGTTGCCAACTGTAACACTCACTTCCCCGTTATACATTGTTTCAGGATTTGTTGTGTTACCAACAGCAATTCCTAAACGAGCGGTTGCAGGCGTGCCCATTGTTCCGCGATTTGGACCTTCGTTCCCTGTTGCAATTACTCCGATTGTTCCAGCTATCATTGCATTATTAATAGCAAATGAACCCGCATCCGTTTCAGAGTTAGCTCCCCCGCCAAGTGAAAGGTTGATAACGTCCATTTTTTCTATTACAGCAGTTTCAATTGCTTTAACAATACCAGATGTAGCTCCACTTCCGTATGCCCCAAGAACACGGTATGCATAAAGGTCTACTTTTGGCGCAATTCCTTTAATACCGAATTCGTTAGCTCCGATTGCTGCAATTGTTCCAGCAACATGTGTACCGTGAGAAGTATAGAACGAGCTTCCTTTTTCATTAAATTCAGGTGTCCCGACTGGACGCTCCGAAGGCAATGTTTCCGATGCATCGTTATCTGCCCGATGCTTCGTGTAAGTCGCTGAATTTGGAATGAAGTTTTTTCCACCTTTATAAACCCCTGCAAACTCAGGGTGATCTGCATCAATACCAGTATCTAATACTGCTACTTTTATTCCTTGTCCTTCAATTCCTTCCTTCCAAAGCTGTTCGATTCCAAGGAAAGAATTACTTGTATTCATTTGAGCTTCTAATGGATCTTCCTTCATAAGTTCCGATGATTTCATCGTATTATCTTCTGATGCGTAAACAATTGCATCAGGTTCGATTAATGTAATTCCTTCTACTGTAAGCAGTTTCGGGAGATCATTTGCTTTCACAGTTGCCGCAAAACCGTTTAAAACGGTATCAAATGTGTATCCTTGAGTCATCTGAACATTTTTTATAGCTAACTCTTTTTTAACTTCTGCTTGTTGTACTTTTACATTGGAACGAACTTCTTTTGCTTGGGCATTAGAGAATTTTTGGCCTTTGACTTGGCTTATTCCTTGCTCTAGTGCAACAGGCTTTTCAGATAAATGAACGATGACTGCAACCTCTTGATTGCCTGATACATTTTGTAAGCTTTCGTGGAGAGTTGGACCATCTTTAGCCAAGCTTAGCTGTTCAGCAATAGCCGCCTTTAGTTGAATTATACTTTCGCTTTGACTATCCTGTTTGAATGGTTTCGATTCTTCAGCACTAGCACTCGACAATGGAACCAATAGAGAAAGCACCATAACAAAAACTAGAATACTACTTAAGAACTTCATAAACTTAAAATTTTTCAAATTTCATTTCCTCCTCTTCCTTTAATTGTCACACTTTTCAGTATAGTGTGATATTTCCAATTTATCACAATTTAACTAATTCGAGAATCGGAATATTTGAATATTCTAAATATTGATATTTAGTATCAATTTATGAAATATGAATTAAATCTATATTCCTAGTAATTGAATAAAAAAGTAGAACTTTCAAACTAGAAATGACTTACAGTAATTCATTAATTTTTTCAATTAATCCTATCAAGGCAGCAGTTGTAGGTACAGTCAGTGGTGTAGTTGCTTATAGAAAATTAGGAGGGCAGTAAAAGGAGGGATTGGAAAGATCGGTTTATATGTGATCCGGGAAATTAAAATAACCGGCGATTATTTTAAAAAAACCGCCAGCTAATAGGTTGTGGTGAATCCTATCAAAAGCGAATAGTGTTATTGTTAATAAATGATACAGGTGTCTCTAGCCGTTAGGATTAATATTTTAATGTTTTGCGTCTCCTTCATTTCACGACAAACTGTAATGCCATCTTTTCCAGGCATCATCCAATCCAAAATTGCTAAGTCAATTTTTCATGATAGAAAATATCCAGGGCCTTTACTCCATTTGTAGCAGTAAATACCGTAAATCCTTCCTTTTGAAAATAGCTCTGCAATATCTTTAACATGTCTAGTTCATCATCTGCAATTAGTACATTCATTTTCGCTAGCTCCTATCCTACTTATCATATTTCCCTAAATTATATTGTTCGATAATAGTGATTAATTTTTCAGGATACAAAGGGTCTGTGGAATAGTGGCAATTCTTCAATGCATAGGCAGCCTCTTGATAATTTGTTGCAGCAAGAACTTCATAATATTGATGTTCATTCCAACTCGTTCCCTCTAAAATTAATTTACTATGGTCAATTAACGCATTTTTCCAATCTGGATAAGCTCTAAATTCAGCTTCTATTGTATAACTTTTATTATTCTTGTATTCAATAGTAGGCATTTTTACAGACTTTCCTTGATACCGTCCTTTTATGCCAAAAAGGTTATTTGCATTTACAGCCAATTCACTTTTGCCAAAACCCGATTCTAAAATAGCCTGAGCTATCGTTACACTGGGTAACATGCCACCTGTTTGTTGGTTTAATTCCACAGATACTGATGCAATTTCATCTATAAAATGAAGTTCTTCTCTACTATCTTTGAATAAAACTCTCCCCAAGCAAAAGACAGATAGTATACCTAAAATGACTACTAGTAAAATTATTGATGTTTTTTTAAATTTAATTCTGCTCATTGTTGAACCTCGTTTCAAATGATTTAATTTCTTGTATCTGAAAACAAGAATGTTACATTCATTTGACAAAATTTTTTCTGGAATAAGTTTTTTAAATGTTTTATAGAGAATGAAAGTCAAATAAAGGGAAAAACGTGTAGTTCGAATATTTGCAGAAAATCAACCGATAACATCAATTATTCAAACCATTAGAAATCTATTAGACTCGCAGACTGTTGGAAATGATCTGTGGTTGTCAATCGGTTGGATGGTGTTATTGATTTCATATGTTTTTGGATTGAAGGTTTATAGAAGAGTCTAAAGAGTCATTGCTGCAAAAAAGTCATTACTTTTTTGAGATTTTCACAATATGTTTATTAATAAGTTGAAGCTACATGTGAAGAATAAATTTATATGAAAAAATCGAGAATAAGCATGTCTAATGCTTGGTCCCGATTTTGGTTCTATTACTTCTAGATTGGTTCATTTATACCTTTAAATGATTTTTTAAATACTGAATAAATGGATGCTCTTCAATATCTGATTTGCGTGTACATATAAATAAACTTTGCTGAATATGTGCCTGTTCAACATACACCCGAGCTAGTTTCCCATTTGTTATACCTTCTGTCACACTATGGGATGGTGCTAAAGTCATACCGTACCCCGCTTCCACTACTTTAATCGATTCATGTAAGCCCTGCATTTGAAGTCCTAATTTAGGTAATGGACCGTTAAAAGTGTAAAAAAACGCCTCCAATAAATCAAGTGTCGAGCTACCACGTTCCCGATAAATAAAGTCCTCATTCGATAATTCGTTAATGGAGACAGTTTGATTTGCTAAGGAATGTGATGGGTGAGCAACAAACCAAAACGGGATATCTACTATTTTTTCAAACTGTAAATCAGGGTGACCGATTTTATTTTGCACGACAAAACCAAAATCTACTTCATAATTCAGAACTTGCTCTTCCACAGATTTTACATTGCCTAACGACACAAAAAATTCAATGTGAGGATTCGCAAGCTTATACCCTGCTATAATAGGCGGGAGTATATAGTTTGTGGGTATATAGGAAGAAGCAATATGTATTTTTTCTTCCTTCGCTAAAAATTTACCGAGCTTCTCATCAATTTGTGCTTCTAAATAAAATAAACGCATTCCCTGCTCATACAAAAACTTCCCCTCAGGTGTTAATTGAATGCCACGTCCTTTTCCTTCAATCAATTTTGTCCCTATTTCGCTCTCTAATTTCCGAATTTGAATAGTGACAGCTGGTTGGCTAAGAAGCATTTTATTCGCTGCTGCAGTAATTCCTCCAAGCTTTGCTACATTCGTAAAAATCCTTAATGCATGCAGATTCATGTCATTCACACCTTTCTATCCATAAATTTAATTTATGAATAAGCAATTATTATATATTTGTTTTATGTATAGTTTAGCAGTAATTTAGGTGTAGAGGTGATTTGATGGAAATTTTACTACACGAATGGTTATCAGTAAATGGATTTTTTTTATTTACAATTGGCTTACTCGCAGCAGTTATTGGTGTTCTTTTCGGTGCTGCAGGCTTTATTTTGTTACCTGCAATGTTACTTGTTGGCATTCCGATTCATACAACCGTAGCCGTTAATAAATTTGCGACAGGAATTTCAGCTCTATCAAATGTCGTATCGTTTGTCATTAAAGGACATTTATCGTTAAAAAAATTCACATCTTTAATGATGATTTCTAGTTTAGGAGGTGTATTTGGCGCATTTTTAGCCATTTTATTATCGGAACGAGTCATGAATATTGTAGCTTGTGTATGCTTAATTTTTGTATTTTTTATTGTACTTGGCAGTAATAAATTTATGGTAAAAGACATAAAAGAAACACAGGAACAACCAATAAATAAACTCATTCCGTTTGCGATTTCAATATATGATGGTGGTTTTGGACCAGGCTCAGCTCTTATGAATATAGCCTATTACCTAAAAAAGCAATATATCTATATAAAAGCAGTTGAGTTAACAAGAATTATTACGTTTTCAAGTTGTACAGGTGCCTTTCTTTTTTACTACTTTACTGGCATTGTTAATTGGGGAATCGCCATTCCTGTTTCAATTGGCTCTATTGTTGGCTCGTTCTTAGGTTTAAAGATAATTCCTTATATCAAAACAAAGTGGATTCAGATATTATTACCGATCATTTTTTTCTTGCTGATTGTTCAGGTCGTATCAGATTTATTGACATAAATCACTCTATCTGTTCCTCACTAAATGGTTAAGCCGTATACCCTAAAATAGTTAATAAAAAAGGAACATTCCAATAGTTGCAACTATATATTGCTGATGAGATAATTGTTATATTAAGAAGAAACAAATATAAAAATCTCATCCAAAGACTTCTGGATTTTTAATGCGCTTGTTGTGACAACGATTGTTGCGGTGTTTTTGATTTTAATTAAAGATAAATAAAAACTTCTGTAATTGATGCTTATAAGAGATTACAAATTAAAAACGAGGCTGGGACATAACTAGTCAATAAGATAGAAAAGGAGAAATCGAACGACATCGATTTCTCTTTTTTCTTGTTTGGCCAAGCCACTCTGTTTTCTTTACTGTCTTTCTCTGTTAATAGCCATATTTTTCAAAAGATTCACTACCATTAATAAAAGCCCATTTCGTTTTCAACTTTAGTTTTTCCACAGACAGAAAATCGAACTAAACGTTGAACATATCTTATTTAGAATTATCTGTTTATTTCACTTTTAAAGGTATCGTTTCTGATTGGTTATCCCATTTTATTTTTATCTCAACCTCTGTACCTTCAACTGCATTTGAACATCCTTTGGCCATTGTAAAAACGCCATTTTTATCTAACGAATCCAATCCAGAAGTTTCTAAATCGTGATCAATAGTATATTCAATTTGTTTAGGAATAGGTTTATCACCTATATATCGAATATAACCACTCGTAGCACCGCATTTATCATTTTTAATTTTGTCGTAAGATACCTCAAACTGTACTTCCCAGTTCTCATTTTCCCCTGAAAAAGTCATGACTTTAGGCATACAACCAGATAAGAACATAATACAAAATAAAATGGTAAAAATTTTAAACTTCATCTTTTACACCCTTTCTAAATGTATTAGTTTTAGGTTATCACTAAATAACCAAAATAGTTAATAAAAGTATATACTAAATAATTGGTCATTAAAATACTACGAATTTAGTAGTATTTTAATGACCTTTGTAAAAACAATTTTTTAGGTATTTAGATAGATTACTAGTTTGAGTATTCGATTAGATTCCACAAAAAGAGATTGAATATTATAAATATTGACATTATTTACAATAGATATTATAATTATAACTGGATATAGTTGATAGTTATTATAAATATTACAAAAATAGTTAGTATAGATACATATTTTGTATTCATACTTTTTTTGATTATTGATAACTGAAATCATGATATCCAAATTAAAATAAAAGGAGTGTAAGTGTATGAAAGGTTCAAAAATCCTGGTTATGTTACTTAGCACCATCTTTATTTTAGTAATTGGCAGTTTAAGCAATAATGCTCTGGCTACTGAAATTGCAAAGAAATCTTTTGTGAAAAATTTTGAAATGATTCAATTATCAAATGATGTAATACTTGAAAAAGCATTGAAAGGCGAGTTAGTCAACAATGAGCATACACAAGTAATTGTTACTGATGATATAGAACAACATGTAAAAAAGGTTTTGATTGATAAAATTCTTACTGAAGAAACACTTTCAAACGGAGATATAATTACTAAAAATTCATCAGAATTATCAATATTCGTTATTGATCCGGAGAAGGCAACAAATGAACAAACTGAATCAGCCGCTATCACACCTTTAGATACGACTGACACACAAGGACCTACTGGCTCAACTGTTGCAATGAAAATAATTTTAAACTATGACTCGATGTATTTGGGAGGATATAATACACGTAAATTGACTAAATATACAGTAACACCTCTTCAATTCGATTCACAATGGCACATGACTTATTTCGAACATAAGGCAGGAAATTATGGAACTGGATGGAAATCAGACGGGACAATGTATATTGCTACTGAAACAACAAACCTTATTCCAGTTACAACTATTGTTTATAATTCGAGTAATACTGTCACTACGAACTTTTCGAAATATACAGCTCTTAACAGTGATATTATTGGAGGGTCAAAAGTTTTAGGTGAGTTTAAATATAGACGAGGTACAGGGACAATTAGCACATATGAATTTGATTTTGGTTGGTAAATTTCATTAATCAAATACGCCCTCCAAATAGGTTTACTTTTAAATAGTGACTTTTAGGAGGGCATTTTGATTTATTCTGTTTAGTAAACTTTTCTTCATAGAAGGAACAATTTATGTGGATACAGCTGAAAGTCAAGCGTAATTAAAGGTAGTCTTTTTATTTTCGGTATCTGTTTTATAACTTGGAACAGTTTTGCAACCCCAATCTTACGAAAATATATTAGTAGAATTAGCTGTTGTCTATATAAATCTTGATGACAAAGAAGTTGCATTAAAACTATTTGAAGACTTTAGGGTTCAAGGTAATACAACAAGCACAAATGTCTTCTCCCATAATCAGTTGCACTTAAATCATTCGATATTCCTTAACAAGAACATTTATTTTGCATAAATTACAAAACTAACGTTCTTGTTTGTAAAAAAATGCCCATGCTCAATTAAATAAAATAATATACTACCTACCCAATTCCATAAAAAAAAAGAATCTTGGGGACATACTTAAATCAATCTCATCAAAAATAAAAAAGAAGAAATCTAACTGAATGCTTTTTTACTTCTTTTCATTTAGGCAATGGCATTTAAAAAAGCTGCCGCCTGTAAAATACAGACAGCAACTTCAACTAGAGTAGCTGTTGTGATCTGTGCAAGCTACAGTAAATAATTTAATTTTCTATTAGTTTTTTTGGCATACTCATTTTTTGATATGCTTCTTTTTTAAAAATTTTGTCACTAATAAACAGCGATTGGCCCATAAGGACCTTCGATAATTTCTATTTTTGTTTCGAAAATATCTGTCAAAATTTTTGAGTCCATAACCTCTTCTACTGTTCCAAAAGCGGCAATTTGTCCATCTTTCATAGCACAAATTCTATCAGAATATTTGGCTGCAAAATTTATATCATGCATAACAGTCAGAATTGTTATTCCGAATTCATTAGCCGCACGTCTCAAATGCTCCATCATTTGAACAGAACGAGCAACATCAAGGTTGTTCAGAGGCTCGTCCAAAAGTACATATTCAGTCTCTTGGCACAAAACCATCGCTACATATGCCCTTTGTCTTTGACCACCAGAAAGCTCATCTAAATATCTATTCTCTAAATCAGTTAAGTCTAAAAAATCGATATATTTAGAAATAATAACCTCATCCTCTTTAGTTAATCTTCCCTTTGAATAAGGAAAGCGTCCAAATCCAACTAGTTGTCTAATAGTAAGCCTAGTTACAAAATGATTTTCTTGTCGCAATATAGTCAAAATTTTTGCTAAGTCTTTTGATTTGGATTCAGAAACATCCATATTTGCCACCTGAATTTGACCTTCTTCCATGTCCAAGAGTCTGCCAATCATCAAAAGTGTCGTAGACTTTCCAGCGCCATTTGGTCCAATTAAAGAAGTAAAACCCGCTTTTGGTACTTCAATATTCAAAGGTCCTATTTTTACCTTATCAGTATAGAACTTTTTAACATTATCAATTTTTATCATAAAGTCCTCTTCCTTAAAACTACAGTTAAAAATATTATTCCGCCAAATAATTCGATAATAACTGAAACTACACCTTGAGCATGGAATACATGATACATCAAAAAGTATGCACTCGTTAATGTCAAAAATCCTATAGCAAGAGCCATTGGAAAAATATATCTATGATCATAAGTTGACGCCGCCTGATAGCTCAAAGTTGCTACTAAAAAGCCATAGAAAGTAAGTGGTCCAATCAAAGCTGTTGAAATTGACATCAAAATAGCAACTAATACAAGCGTATAAATTACACTAAATTGATATTTAACTCCAAAAGAAGTAGAAACATCCTTTCCTAGTGACAATATATTTAGATTCTTAGAATGAGCAAGAAGTAATATTGCTACAATTATTACCATAGGAATTACAATAGGAAAATATGCAGAATCTGCATTATTAACAGAACCAAACAATCTTGCCTGTAAAATATCAAATTCCGAAGGCGCAAGTAGTCTTCTCATGAAAGTTGACACAGAATTTAGCCCAGTGCCAATAATAATTCCAACTAAAAGCATAAGTTGTAAATTCCCGTATTTACCAGAAAGTAACCATCCATAAAGAATCAAACTCATCAAGACCATAACAACAACTTGAAATAAAAATGATCCAATCCCAGTAAAATTTATCAATGCACTAGCACCAAAGAAAAATATTGTACTAGTATGAATTGTTGAGTAAAGCGATTCGAAACCTAAAAGCGAAGGAGTGATAATCCTATTATTCGTAATCGATTGGAAAGCAACCGTCGACAAGCTCTGACAAACTGCAGCAATAATCATTGCAACAAGAGCTACTATCCTTCTCATAACAACTGGGATAAAAGAAGGTGAATCTAACGGAACTGGATTGTTATAAACTAAAAGTCCATATGAAGAAAGGATGCCCAAAGCAATCAATGTTATTAGCAAAATCCAATAACGTCTTTCTTCCTTCTTAGAACGAAAAGCCCTTGCTGATCTATTTTCATTATGAAGGCTAGAATCGATTTCGACATTTTCTTTATTTCTATATTCCAATGTGTTCATCGGTGCCTCCTTGGCTTTCTTTGTCTCAATAAAATAGTAATAAACACGACTGACCCCACTGTTCCAAGTATTAAAGAAACAGGTACTTCAAAAGGCATTATAATTGTTCGTGAAATTATGTCACAGGCAGTTACAGTCCCCATTCCTATCAAACATACCCAAGGTAAATTACTCCTAAGATCATCGCCTCTAAACATTGAAACAATGTTTGGGACAATTAAACCCAAGAAAGGTAAGTTTCCAATAACAGCTGCAACAATTCCAACTGCAAGAGAAATAAGGGCAGTCCCCACAAGAACAATCCTATTGTAATTAACGCCAAGGCTTGTTGCGACATCTTCTCCTAGTCCAGCTAAAGTCAATCTATTAGCATAAATAAAAATAAACAAAGTAACAATAACAATTAGCCATAAATATTCATATCTTCCCACCTGAACAGGCGCAAAAGAACCTACAAACCAAGTTTCAATACTTTGTGTCATTTGAAAAAGGAGTCCCATAAAAGTAGACACTGCAGAAATAACTGCTCCAAGCATCAATCCAATAATCGGGACAATTAAAGACGAACGAAGTTTAACTCTTCTTAAAAATAAAAAGAAAATCATAGTTCCTATAAAAGAAAAAATGATTGCACCAGTCATTCTTAGAACTAAAGTCGGGGCAGGAAATAATAAATAAACAAAAAGCAGCCCTAAACCTGACCATTCAATAGTCCCTGTTGTAGTAGGTTCAACAAAACGATTCTGTGTAATCAGTTGCATTACGAGTCCTGCCATTGACATTGCAGCTCCAGTAAGCATTAATGCAACTGTTCTTGGAACACGAGTTATGAAAAACATCTCCATTCCATCCTCTTGTCCACGTATATCATAAACTCCAGTAAACAGTGATATAATGCCTAAAATAATAACAACTATAATCGCTAATATAAAAGGTCTTGTCCATATTTTATTGTAGTTATAAAACTGGGGTTGAGAATTTACCTCAACCCTAGAAGTTACATTTTTCAGCACTATTTTATGCTCCTTTACACTACTTAGCTAAAGTATTTGCAAGGTTTTCAAACAACTCTATATAAGTCTGAATTGATTCATTTGTGTAAGTATCTGCAGGTGCATAAATAATATGTTTTTTAGAAACAGCAGTTGTTTTTTGAAGAGCAGGTGCGTTAGCAATAACATCCTGAGCAGGAACTGCATTTTCCTCACCAGATATTGCAGCATCACGATCTAATACGAAAAGCCAATCAGGATTACTTTGCGCAATAGCTTCAACAGAAACTTCATCACCTTTATGATCTGAAGTAGAGTCGGCAACTTCTAATGCTGGTGCCCAACCGAAAATTTCATACATTGGTCCCCAAACACGTCCAGAATGAGGAGCTGAAAAACCAATATCCCCACCACCAACGATAACACTCATCACTTTATCTGTTCCATTATAAGCAGATTTAGCATTTTCGATAACTTTATCAAAATCAGCTACCACTTGTTTAGCTTCTTCATTTTTATCGAAAATTTGTCCTAAAGCAATTGTAGAATTTTTAAGTCCATTTACTAAGTTTTCTCCAGGCGTAGCAGTTTCCTCAGAAACATCTACATTAAGATCAATAACGACAGCATTTGGCACTAATTTTTTGATCTCTTCGTAATAGTCTGCAAATCTTTGACCGACGATTACAAGTTCAGGGTTTGCAGCTGCTATAATTTCAAGATTTGGTTCACGGTGATTTCCAATATTTTTAACTAAATCGTCCTTTACATACGGCGAATCTGCAGGCATTACATCCTTCGGAACAGCTACTAATTCAATTTTCCAATCAGCTAAAGTTTCAAAAGTTCTATTATCCAAAGCAACTACATTCTTTGGATTTACAGGAACAGTAACAGTTCCGTGGGCATCAGTGATTTCAACTGTCGCAGGTTTAGCAACCTCTTTACTTCCATTATCTTCATTAGACTTTGACTCTTGATTAGATTTATTACTTGAATCTGAACAAGCTACTAACATCAATGTCAAAACTGCGATAATACCAACAAATTTTAAAAACATAGATTTCTTCATACACATGCTCCTTATTATGTAATTTATTTCGAAAATGATGAAGTCTATAGATTGAAATGGATAGTAATTGCTAGCCATCCTAATTGCTATTGATAATCATTTTCATTTAACCGTTCTGTGAATCAGTATAGTCTTTAATTCTGTGAAAATCTTGTGAAAAATGTAAGATGATAAATAAAGTTAATTTTTCACATTAAGTATTGGATACAAGAAAGTAATGCGTGAAATATTCTTTTTATAGTTTCCTTCTCTTCAATATCTTCTAGAAACTGCTTGGTTATCACATTTAATAGAACAAAAAAAAACGAGCAAAACTGGTTGAAACTGTTTTTACTCGTGTTTTTTCAATTATGTTTAATATTGATTACTGTGACAAACTGTACTTTACCTAGTATATTACTTTTACCATTCAATCATTGAATAACCCCTGCCATGTATTGTTTGAATATATCTGTCTTTCTTCTCGCACTTTAGCTTTTTTCTTAAATATCCAATATATAAATCCACTACATTTGGATTTACTGCTACGTCATATCCCCAAACCTGGTTCAAAAGCATTTCACGGCTCAATATTGTATTTTTATTCTTAATTAAAAATACAAGTAGGTCATACTCACGCTTAGTAAGCAGGAAATTCTCTCCATCTTTTGTCACAATATTGCGGGATGCATCCACGAAGATATCTTTAAACCGAAAGAAATTAGTCTCGTTTGTCTGGATACCTTCCCCCCTTCTTAAAACAACTTCTATCCTTGCTACTAATTCTTCTTTCACAAATGGTTTTCTTATATAATCATCTGCTCCTGCTTGTAATCCTGCTATGCAGTCCTTGCTGGACACATTATCGGTCACAATGATTATCGGTGTCGTTTTAACTACCCGTATTTGTTTACAAATTTCCGGTCCAGATATACTTAACGAATCCCAATCCAATACGATAATATCCCAATCTTGCTCATATACTATATTTAAACCTTTGTTTTCATTGTGAAGTGTTAAAATGAAATAGCCTTCTTGCTTTAGACCGCTTACGATTTTCTTTGCTAAAGAGCGTTCATTCTTAATTACCAACACCTGCTTCACCTATGGTTCACCTCTACTTCATTACATAAAATAATTTATCAAAAAAAGAATATTGGATTTATAACTTTAAATTTCTAAAAAACTATTATAACAACTTATCAGGGTAAATTTGGCGAATTTACAATAAATATGTATAAAATACTAAATATAAAAAAATATCTCGCTTTCTCAGTCTATTAAGTAAGTATAATTCCAAAATCTGTAAAAGTTTTGTAAAGGATTAGTTGGAGGGCACTGAAAAAGTCCGTTGTGTTCATTTAGCTGTTGAAAATTTGATTCAATCGAACTTTCAACAGCTTTTTCCTTTATAGTAAATGTAAGTGATCTAATTTTTCAATTATCAATTCATATTACCAGTCAACTTAAGGCGAAATTTTTCAAATCCATCACCAACTTTTTTTCCCCTTCATATTCTATAAAATCAGACCGAATTTTGAGGGGGAAAATTATGGGGATTGAACTAACTGCTCTCCATTGGATTTATATTGTATTCATTGTATTGATTATAGGATTTATGGTTAAACGTCGGGACACCACCCTCATTTGTATACTTGGCATTTTCATGCTAGCCATGGTTGCTACCGGCGATTTAACTTCATCTATAAGTGGTGTTTTTAACAGTTTTATCTTTGCAATTACTGAGCTTCTGTCTACAATCCTCATTATTTCCATTATTGTGGCCATGAGTCGTGTGTTAATGACATCTGGTATTAATGAAGTCATGGTTGCACCATTTACAAAAATCATTAAAACTCCGACGCTCGCTTATTGGACAATTGGGATTTTAATGATGATTATTTCTTGGTTTTTCTGGCCATCTCCTGCCGTGGCACTGTTAGGGGCAGTTTTGTTACCCGTTGCTCTACGTGCAGGCTTACCAGCTCTCGGTGTTGCAATGGCTATGAACTTATTTGGTCATGGAATTGCGCTATCCAGTGATTTTGTTATACAAGGTGCCCCGAAGCTCACTGCAGATGCTGCCGGTATTCCAGTGGGTGATGTTGTTTCTGCCAGTATCCCACTTGTGATTACGATGGGCTTGGTCACAACGATTGTCGCTTTTTTCTTATTACGACGTGATATGAAACGGGGTACGCTTGATTTAAAGGGAACTACTGAAACAGATGATGGGTTAGAGCGAGTAACTGCTGAGAACTTGCTAACACGCGGACAAAAACGATTTTTTGCGATACTCATTCCCATCGCATTTTTACTCGATGTCATCGCCATGTCGGTTTTAAAACTACAGGGCGGTGATGCAACTGCTTTAATTGGAGGAACAGCGGTCTTTATTTTACTCGTGCTCTGCGTTGTCGCGCACAAAAAAGAAGGACTGGAGAAATCGACAAGTTATTTAATTCAAGGGTTCCAATTTGGTTTTAAAGTATTTGGACCCGTAATCCCAATCGCAGCTTTCTTCTATCTCGGTGACTCAGGATTCAAGCAAATAATTGGTGATTTTTTACCGGCTGCTTCACATGGTATTGTCAATGATCTAGGTGTTGGCTTAGCTGCAGTTGTGCCGTTAACGAAGGAAATAGCTGTGATAACGTTAGCTGTCGTTGGCGCCATTACAGGATTAGACGGTTCTGGCTTCTCCGGCATTTCTTTGACTGGATCTGTCGGTAATTTGTTTGGCAATGCCATCGGTGGCGGAACGGCTACGCTAACGGCTCTCGGACAAATTACAGCAATTTGGATCGGCGGCGGTACACTAATTCCCTGGGCATTAATTCCAGCTGCCGCTATTTGTAACGTCAGCCCATTCGAGCTTGCACGGCGCAATCTACTGCCTGTACTCATAGGACTTGTCGTCACGACTATCGTGGCAATGTTTTTGATTTAACTAAGATGACAAAAACCGAGTGTATATAAACAAATTTATATACATTCGGTCTTATGTTGGCTATTTTTCTAAATTCAACATGCTAGATTCGTCTTACAATATCTAATTATGCATATTAAAATAGCCAAGTAACCCAGTAGTAAAGCATGACTAATGTAAATAATACTGTAGGCGGTATAACCACAGCAGTGACTTTTATATATTCCCACCAAGTAATCTTTACTTTCCCTCGTCGAACAATATGCATCCACATCAGTGTAGCTAACGTTCCCATAGGAATTAATAATGCACCCATGTCACTTCCAATAACATTTGCTAAATAAGATACTTTCAAGGACAGTAAATCTAGATCCATATTCATGAGCGTGAGTGTTCCGATCATAAGTGCTGGGTGATTATTGAAGATATTGGAGAGTACTGATAATAGTAGCCCCATCATCACACTGGAATGGAGTAGGCTTCCTGAAACTAACGGTCGCATAAATTCAATTAACCATTCTGTTAAGCCGATGTTATTTAATCCATAAATAATGACGTACATACTGAATGCGAAAATGATGATATACCATGGTGTTTTTTTCAGCATATCGCCAGGTGGTATTTTTAAATACATCCATCTCCATCCTAAAAGAACAAGAGAACCAATTACCGCCATTACTGAAACTGGTATGGAAACAAATGATGCGAAAAAGAGGCTAATCCGAACTGCGAAAACAAATAACAGGATATTACGCATAAATTTCGAACGGTCTTTCCCTGTAACATACATGGAACTTTGCTTGAGCGGGTGATAAGAAGGAAGCGATAATCCAGTTACTTTAGTAGGTATCACTTTAGGTAAATCTTTTTTAAACCTTAAAAATAGGAGCCCAACGAGAAGTAGTAATCCAAGAGTTGCTGGAACAAACATCATGGCTGTATGTGCGTACAAGCTCATATTTACAATTTTCAGGGCGATCAAATTAACGATATTACTTACACCAATTGGAGCACTTGAAGCAGTTGCGATTAAGCCTCCAGATAATAAGTAGGGAATTTTTTGATGATTTTTTAAATCCATGTTATTTAATAACATGACCAAAATAGGCGTCGTGATTAAAATACTACCATCATTATTAAAAAATAGAGTCATGAGAAAGCATAACAAATTGACATACCAAAACAATCGAATACCTGAGCCTTTTGCCTTTTCAGCTAGCTTTTCAGCGACCCAGTTAAAAAAACCAAAGCTTTCTAAGACTATTGCCATAACAATCGTTGCCATGATGGTTATAGCTGCCCCACTAATGGTCTGCATAATAGTTCCAAGTTCGGTAAGTGAGACACTTCCACTTATTAATACTACGATTGCCCCAATTGTAGCAGGAATAGCTTCATTGATCCCCCTAGGTCTCCATAAAATAAATACAAGAGTAACCAGAAATGCTAAAATAGTTATCCAAGCCATCGGTTGCATAGTGTTTTCCCTCCTCTCCGGCTTGCATTTAGAAACATGTATCGAGATGTTGGCCCTCTTTACAAAAGTCTAATCTTGTCACCCCTCTCACCCATGCTTTTACTATTGCCATATACTATTAATATGTAAGTGATGAAAACTCATTTGGCTTTGTACCCATTTTTCTTAAAAATCATAGTCATTTTACTAACATTTGCCTATTAAGGCTCTACATAAAATTAAGAGAGATGTTTTATATAAATGCTAAAGAGATGACATCATAGTTGATGTCATCTCTTTTAGTAGCTTGAATTTGGAATTGTCTAATGACAAGTTCGATTACAAAAATGAATACTTTTGTGAGATATTACTTAGTAGTTGCTGTAATTGATTTTTCCTCAGTCCCAACACATAGGCTTCTACTAACACTTGCTCAAGTTCTATTGAAATTTGTTGCACATCCATATTGTTTAAAGGTGATGCATGTTGCATGATGATGAAGGCTTTTGAGTTTGGTTTTCTTTTTAAAAGTCCCTTCATTTGTAATTCTTTGTAGCTCTTATGCACGGTATGTAGATTGAGCTCCGTTTGCATGGCCATCTCACGGATAGAAGGCATGGGCTCACCATACTTCAACGTGCCTTTTGCTATTTCTACAATCAGTTGCTGAACTAACTGCTTATAGAGTGGCACTGCACTATTTGTATTTAATGATATTTCTACTATTTTTCACACATCCTCACATTTTCTTAATTTACTTTGACTTTTCCCTATTCTAGTGAGTAAAATCGTCATGCTTGCCATCGTTAAAATCCCCATTATACTTATTGCCACCCACTGTGAAACACCCATCGTAAGTAGACTAAAATGGCTGATACAAATAAATACGAGTAATGGAAAACCATAAAGTAGACTCATTAAAACGTTAGGATTTGTCTTAACCGCTTCGGATGGATTTTTCCATGTCAGTAATGGATGTCGCCTATCATAAATCGGCGTTAACAAATTGTAATTAATAATTAAGCCCAAGGTAATAATCAAATATAGTATGTCAAAAGTACTGATTTCACGAAATAAGAAATAAATTCCATAACTGAATAGCACGGATATTGCGCTCATGACAGAAGAGATGGTGACTTTTGCTAAAAATACTTTCCTTCGATTTAACGGTAGCATCCTGCTCGTTGTAAAATGTACGCCCTCTCTTGAATAGGGTGTTCCACTCATATTGTTTACACAGCTTATACATAAAATCATATAGACAAAAATGGGAATATCTTTACTCAAATAAAATTGCATTCCCGTCCAATCTGTTTGACTAAAAGCGAGATAGATACACGTAAAGATTGGGGATAATAGCAAACCTAGGAGTACTTGCATCATAAAATAAGGTTCTGCTTGGATAACCCAATACTCACGCTGCAAATACAACCCCCAACTACTTTTTATAGGATACAACCGAACAGTAGACTTATGTTCTACGCTATTTCCGAATAAAACATTCTTATAATAATTGGATGTTAAATTCTTTACAGTTGCTCTATATAAAAGATAACAAACACTTAGTAATAACAAGAAAGAACTCATACTACTTTCCATGGCATAGGGCATCACAATTACCTTGATTAATAACTGTTGCGTGGCAAAGCTATATCCTATGTCCAGGAAATCTACTAAGAAAGCAGCTAAACTTGATAGTGTTAAAACATCTAAGTTGCTTATAATAAATGTCATGTCCTCATACTTATAGATGAAAAAGTACACGAAAGGAGCTAATCCAATCAATAAAACAATGCCAATCCTTGTAGATAAGTACAAAATTGCATTTGAAAATCGGCTTCGGAATCGATTTAGGATGGATAGTACAGACAGAAGGAATATCGCTACAAAGATATTCATCAACGGTAAAAATGCTAAAAAATTAAACGCTTCATGCAGTTTATAATTTAATAGCACAAGTATAATTGTTGGAATGTGGAGAATAGCACCGACTATCAAAGGGTATGCTAGGCCACTTATTAGTTTAGCTATGACGATTTCTTTTGATGAAATTGGTAGCCCTGCTAGTATCGAAAAGTCACGCTGACTATATACAATTGCTATTGCAAAATAAGCTGTCAATACATAAATAACCACGTTTGACAGAATGACATTATAAAATAAATACGTCTCAGCAGTTCCAAAAAAATAAATCATGACATTAAGCCCTAGATACTGAATAGCTAAATAAAATATAGCGATGACTAACATCACTTGTAGCATCGGTTGCTGCGGTCTTGTATAGATCGATGTCAAAAAAATCTTTACGAGCTGAAAATTAAGCTTCATATGCTTGCTTCTCCATGAAAACCATTTCTAAGTTTCCTTCTTGTAAAAGCTTCTCTAGAGACTCATGTAATTCAATCTCTCCACCTTTTAAGAAGGCAATCGATTTGCAGATTTTTTCAGCAACATCTAATAGATGCGTAGAGAAAAGTACAGTTCCGCCACTCTCTACGTATGCTTTCAAATATTTTTTAAATGTGACAACAGCGAGAGGATCTAACCCATTTAATGGCTCATCCATAATGAGAATAGGTGGACTAATCGTAAAAGCCGTAATAAGAGCCATTTTATGAAGCATCCCATAAGAATACGTCCCCATTGATTTATAAATACTGTTCTCCATCCCAAACGCCTTTATCAAGCTGTCTAGCTTTTCTTTGTTTTCTTTTTCATATAATGCTAAAACATAATTTATCCAGGTATATGCTGAGATATTTTTAAATACTTGAATTGTATCTGGTATAAAATAAAACTGCTTTTTATAAGTAATTTCATGAGATTTCGGAACATGATTAATCGTTATCTGTCCATCATCTTGCTCTACTAATCCCGTAATACAATGGAGTGTAGTTGTTTTACCCGCTCCATTCGCTCCAACAAATCCTACAACATCACCTTGTTTAATGTGTAATTCTACGCCCTTTAATACTTCATGTTGCCCATACATTTTCTGTAAATTACGTATAGTTAACACGCTCTCACCTACTATCTATTAAAATTTCTTTTTCGCTATCCAATAATGCATCGTCAATATCATGCCAAAAATAAGAAGAAGCGTAACGATTACATTGATTTCCCACCAAGCACCTACACTACCTGTCATTAGAAAACTCGATGCACGCAAACTGAAACCCGCTGGATTAAATATGTCTAAGACCGGATGCAAACCAGCAATTAAGCGACATAGTAGTAATACAACAATACTTACTAACGCAATCACAGCCTGGCTATTAAAAAATGTACTTAACATCGTCACGAATGTAATGATGAATAGCAACCATAGACAATACAGGGCAAATGCTAAGATGACCTGCGCAATAGGTATAGATGAAAATAAATACAGTGTATAGCCATACGACGCAATATAGCCAATCGCCAAACTAAAAACCACCAACAAATAATGCGTGCCGATTTTACTACCTAAATAAGCTGAAATCGATACGGGTCTTGTTAAAATAAATGCTAACATCCCATTTGCTTTTTCTGCTTGAATGACACTCATGACAGCAACGATCACGATGATGATACCTAACTGATCAAACTGTGAATTTAATGTCGAAGCTAATACTTCGCTCCCCTCTGGTTTGGCCATTGTTGGATCAATCATAATGCCTCCGACTCCGCCAAGTGACTCTAATATCATGGGCAGATAATACATCATGATTGGTTGCGTAATACCTAGTAACATAAAAACAATGGGCAACCAAAGTATCTTATATTCTTTTACCATTTGACTAAATTCTTTTTTACTTAATATCGCAAAAGTATTCATACATCCACCACCAATGCCAAAAATGTATCTTCTAGGCTCTCTTTAACGCCTATTTCAAACTTTGTAATCGCTATTTTTTGATCCATAGCATTTTGTAATAATTGATATCCATCTACATGAAGTTGATTGACATGTATTTTAAAACCCTCTTCATAGTTCTCAACTTTCTTGACATAAGGTAAATGCTCAACTTTTTCGAGCCATTTGAAATCATCTTTCTGTACTACTAAATAAACAGCAGATTCTTGATTTCGATGGAGCAATTGCTCTTTAGTAGCGTCTTCAATTTTCTGTCCATCTTTGATGACAACGAAACGTTCACAGATTTCTTCTGCATCACCCAATATATGGGTAGACAATAAAATCGTCGTTTCACTTTTTATCTCTTTGAGTAAATTTAACACTTCTCTTCGTCCTATTGGATCTAAGGCAGATACAGGTTCATCCATGATAATTAAGGTTGGCTTGTGGAGCAAAGCTTGTGCAATGCCCAAGCGCTGCTTCATGCCACCTGAAAATGCGCCGACTTTTGACTGCGCTTCTTTCGCTAACCCTACCTTTTTTAAGATTAGCGGAATATCTTTCTGCAATTGTTTTTTTGTAATACCGGACAGTGTGCCCATAAAGAGTAATGTGTCATATGCTGTCATCCAAGAGTAGAAATTAGGGTATTGAGGTAAATAGCCAATTTGATTTTTCTTCATGGCTATATTTTGCCCATCAAGAACAATACTCCCCTCATCCGCATTTAGAATATCTGCAATGATTTGAATTAACGTTGACTTCCCTGCCCCATTTGGTCCGATTAACCCCACACACTCATTCTCTTCAATGACCATCGAAAAATGATTGACAGCCGTTTTATGCTTAAATTTTTTCGTTACATTATTGATTTCTAAGCGCACGTTCATTTACATCCTTTCTGCCTATCGTAAAATATAAAATCGGTCCAATTGTATTAAATAACACAATCACAATTGTCCACATAAGTACGTTCTCTCTTACTTTTCGATAACGGTATAAATCAATTAGGGCAATTAAAATCAATAAAAATCCAACAAGCAAAAACGGAATCAAGATGGGTAGAATACTTGCCCAATCAATGTGACTTATTTCATCGAAACCATAGTGTAACTTCATAGCTGTTCACCTCATTCATTATCATTATCAATAATGATAACAAAAGGATTTAATAATTGCATTACTTTTTTACACTATACATTTGAATTAATTTATATTATATTTTTTGATAACATTCGCAACTTTTATAATTAAGTTTCATTTTTCTTAATTTTACAGCGTTCATGCTTATTGGAGGAGTTAAATATGCGTAATAAAGCAGAAGTTTTAATGCATCCTGTGAGAATGAAAATCTTACAGGCGCTCATGCAACACAAAGAAGATGGTTTAAGTACGTTAGAGATGAATAAAATTATCAAAGATGTTCCTCAAGCAACTCTTTACCGACATATCCAAATTTTAGCGGATGAAAGTATTATTAAGATTGTCAAGGAAAGAAAAGTGCGTTCAGTTGTTGAGAAATTTTATGCTTTAAATGAGGATGCAGCCCGACTGAATCATGAGGACTTGAAGAATTTATCGCAGGAGCAAAAGTTAAACTTTATTTCCTACTATCAATTATTCTTACTAACGCAATACCAAAATTATCTATCCTCGATTGCTGAAACCGAACATGTTGAAGACACCTCGACATTTTCATTAGTAGATTTAACATTATCAAACGAGCAATTTGATCATTTTCAAGAAGATCTAAATAATTTAATGACAAAATATTATAAAATGGGCACCCTAGATGCAGAGACAGAAACTAAAACGATTGCTTTCAACATTATTCCAAAGCCTTAGGGGCAATATCCAAATTGCTTTCATTTTACCCAGAAAATATATTACAATAGTAAAACACTCTGTTAAGAAATAACATATTGCTAAGAAGAATTGGAGAAGATTTATGAAAAAAGGAAAGTTATTGCAAAACATTCGTAAAATTATCATGATTGTCATCGGTGCAGTCATCGCAGCCTACGGACTTGAGGCTGTGTTAATTCCCAATAATGTGATCGATGGTGGTGTCACAGGGATTAGTATTATGGGCGCGCATCTATTTGAAATACCTTTAGGTGTGTTACTCTTTGTATTAAATATTCCATTTGTCTATTTAGGCTATAAACAAGTAGGGAAAACATTTGCCTTAATGAGTATTGTCGGAATTGCGGCGTTATCCATTTCAACTGTACTTTTACACGATGTCAAGACTATTTTAGGACCTAATGATCCCTTATTAATCGTATTATCTGGTGGTTTATTGCTAGGTGTAGGGATTGGGATTGTTTTACGTAATGGTGGCGCTTTAGATGGCTCTGAGGTTTTAGCAGTCTTACTATCGCGTAATATTCCATTCTCAGTCGGTGATATTATTTTATTTATCAATGCCTTTATTTTTATCGGCGCAAGTTTTATTTTCGGACTTGAAAGTGCCTTATACTCTGCTTTAACTTATTACATTGCGAAAAATGTGATTGATATTATTCAAGTCGGTTTGGAGAAATCGAAATCTGTTCGTGTTGTTAGTGCCAAATCAGAAGAGATTGGAGACGCTATTCAATCTCGCTTAGGACGTGGCGTTACCTATACACAAGGACGAGGCGGTTTTTCGAACGAGTCTACTGAAATTTTAAACTGCGTGATTAACCGTATGGAAGAAAATAAGCTTGTATCGATTATTAAAGATATCGATGAAGGGGCTTTTGTCGTCATTTCAGACGTTTCTGAAGTACGCGGCGGTAACTTTAAAAAACGCGATATTCACTAATACAACAAGTAAGCAGCTCCCTCAGTGGTCTGCTTACTTGTTTTTGATTCCTCTTTTTGTAATTAGATTTTCATCCAATTTACAAGGATGGAGTTTGGCACACTCGATGGCATCATTGGTTGTGTTGCAGCAGGGCTTGGTGTTAGCTTACTTCCTTGTGCGATTGCCGAAAAGTACATGACGACACAATCACTGGCTTTTCATGTCTTAGCAACCAAGCAAGCTCAAATCCCTACTTGGTTTATTTATTACAATGAAAGGGTTCTATCCGCCGATTTGACGATTCTATCCTTCACTTTAGCGATTCTATCCGCCACTTTGACGATTCTATCCGTCACTTTGACTGATTCTATCCGCCACTTTGACGATTCTATCCGTCCGTAGCAATGCCACTATTCTTGATTTAATAAGTTAACGTCATTTATGATAGTAAGAACCAGTTGATTTTATTGTTCCATCAACGGTAACGTCTAGCGATAAGGAGTACTAAATGGATATATTTATAGCAAGTAATCATCAGTTACCCATACGTTATTATGTCAATGAAGCGATTTGGATTCGTCGCGGTTGCTCCTCCCTTCCTCAGTTAACACTTCCGTTTTTTGTAGAGGTAGAAGTCAAGAACACATTGAATTTACAAATAATCACCGAATACGTGTCGGAACTTCAAAGACAATATAAGCAAACCGAAATACAAATTCTTATTAAGGACACAACAATATTCGTAGAAATGTTAGAAAACATCCCCTTGGGTATATCACCAAATCACCTTCTAAAAATCGAAAAACTATAGCAGAAGTCGGTACTTCTATTTCCTTACAACATTCTAAATTACCGACTTCATCTCTTTAACGATACAACGTTTTGACCTACTAATTCCCACTTGATGCTTGCTTTTATACATAGTCAATGCCTTTTAAAATTATCTTCAGAGGGACCTCATAGACTTGATTGCATAAAGCATAGTAATCAACAATATGCATGAAAGAATAATGTACAATCTCTGCGCTAAAAAATACATAATGTGATTGGCCCTTCCACAATTTAATTGTTTAGCACTTTGCTGCAATTGGCAACAGGATTGTAAACTGTAACATGCCATCTTCATAATTTGCTCGAATTTCCCCCATATGAAGTTCAACAATACTTTTGGCGATGGCAAGCCCAAGACCTGAACCCTCAGATGCACTTGTTCTCGCTTGATCTTTTTTATAAAATCGTTCAAATAAGTTCCCTAATTCTTCGTTCGTAAACTGTTCACTCTGATTGGCTACGCAGATTTGAAGGCTATTATATTGTTTCTTTAAAGAAACTTTTATTGCTCGGCCACTCGTACTATATTTGATAGCATTCATTAATAAATTATCAAAAACACGCACAATCTTTTCCGAATCGACAGAGGCGTCTATGCGTTCTTCGGGGAAATTTTTTTCAAATACAAGGCCACGCTCTTCAGCTTGTGGAACCAATTCTTCTATTAGTTGATCAAGTAGCTCATTGATACATACCTTGTGTTGGTTTAATACGATATTTTCGTTCGTTAGTTTCGTGTACTCAAATAAATCATCAATTAAATTCTTTAATTGCTCTGACTTTGAAAAAGCAATCTTTATGTACTCCTCATATTGCTCTCTATTGTCATATCTCCCTTCTCTTAATAAACGTAAATACCCCATAATTGACGTTAAGGGTGTCCGCAAATCATGCGATACATTGGTAATTAATTCATTTTTTTGTTTTTCAATGCTTCGTTCCTTTTCTATATTTGTCATAATTGCTTCAGCCATATGATTTACATTCTCTGTTAATAATGCAATTTCATCTATCCCTTTCTTTTTTATTCGATAGGCTAAGTTCCCTTTTGCTATTTCCATAACCCCCTTTGCCAACTCCTCAATTTGATTCATTTTTCGTTTCGTTATATAGAAAAATGAAAAGGTAAAAACAGCAATTGCAATAAATAAAGGGATAAGGCCCTCTGTCGAACTTGCAATTACCATCCCCTCTGGAATACCATTGACAAATAAATATAAGTTTTTACCTTCTATAGTTAATGGATAAAAAGCAATAAATTCTTGCGCCGATTGCTCGATTGCCGGTATCTCATACTCATAGAGTGGATGGTTAGTTGCAAAATCCATAACATGACGAATTGTATTATGCAAATTGATTTGCTGCTCTTCCATTTGTTGTGTTTTATATAAAATCTTGCCGCTCTCATCAGTAACAAACACTTTCAACGCACTCTGTTTCATGTCAAGCTTTACATTTTCTGCTTCAATCATTTGCTGTAAAGATTCTACACTATTTTCATTGATAGCCAAATCTGCCGCACGCTGCGCCTGAAAATTTATTTGCTGCATTCCCTGACCATAGTCAATTGTAGCTGTTTGATTTATATTCAAAATGAATGGAAGTGTTGCTCTAGCTGCAAGTACACCTAAAAAAGCACAAAGAATAAAAGTCGTTAATAGTTGAATTCTAATGCTTTGTCTAATTTTTTTTATAGCATTTACAATGAACTTTTTTAGTTTGTTGCATATGTAATGCACTAGCTTAAAGATCTTTTTCAATTTTGTAACCTACTCCCCAAACTGTTTTGATATACTGAGGATTTCTCGGATTATTCTCGATTCGCTCCCTTATTTTCCTTATATGTACCATCACGGTATTTTCTGATTGAAATGCTTCCTCTTGCCATACTCTTTCATAAATTTGTTGTGCACTCATGACCATTCCTTGATGTCGTGCGAGTAATTCCAAAATCGAAAATTCCCTCGGTGTTAACTTTATCTTCTGCTCAGCTACGATTACTTCATGTGTCGCTATATTAATGCGCATATCACCAATCTCTATTTCATGGACATCCTTGCCTTCCGCACTACTCATTTTCAAATACCTTCGAAGCTGCGATTTTACACGCGCAATTAGTTCCAATGGATTAAAGGGTTTTGTTACATAATCGTCGGCACCCATTGTTAAACCAACAATTTTATCCATATCTTGTGTTTTTGCCGACAACATAATAATCGGCATCTCAGCTATTTCTCTTACTTTCCTACACATCTGTATACCGTCTACTTGAGGCATCATGATATCTAAAACAATTAAATGAACTTTGTGTTGCTTTAGCAGCAATAGACCTTCTTCTCCATCACTAGCTTGTACTACTTCATAACCCTCATTTTTTAAATAAATGGTGATAAGATCCCTAATTTCCTTCTCATCATCCACTACCAGTATCGTTTCTTTATTCATACTATCCCACCATTTTTTAGATTAATAATTTATAGTTAACCATTACTTCTCTTTATTTTTAACATTTTCGCTAATTTTCGTTTATAACAATAATACATAATCCACAAAACCATAACGGTGACCCCAAAATATAAACCATATTGCGTGGCAAGTTTTCCAATGTGTTCGATATGTTTGCCAAAGAAAAAACCAAGCGTAAAATAAATCATTGTCCATACAAAGCCTGCTGTGTACGAATACAAAGCATAAATTTTAAATGACATGTTATTCATGCCAACTAAATAAGGAATAATGTGCCTAATTACTGGAATAAAATAACTTATCACTAAAGCAAAATGCCCATACTTATTAATGATGTCTTTTGATTGTAAAAGGTATTTTGCTTTGTTCTTTTTCACCAATTTATCAAGAACTTTAAGACCAAACACCTTGCCAAGGATATAGCCTAACGAAAGCCCTGAAACAACGCCTAAATAAGTTAAGATAAAAGCAGGAATCAAACCCATTTTTTCTAAAGATGATAAAAATCCACCACTCATGACAATCATCTCATCAGGAATGGGCATGCCGACGATGCCAAGCCATAGACTAAAAAATAACGCAAAGTAACCATAATGTTCGATAAATGCCATCAAATCCTGTAGTTCCATTACTTACTTATCCTCTGACTTCCTTTTTTGCAACTTAACACATAAGCAGGCGGAAGATTCACCCAAACCTTTTTCAATGAAATGTCGTCAAAAAATTTTTCGATAAAGGATTTCCTAACGAGTGAATATTGAAAAGTAATAAATGCTCCATTTTCTTCTAAGGTCTCGTTTACATTATTTAATATTCTAGATGAAAGTGCTGGTTCCAAAGATGTAAAAGGTAAGCCCGATAATATATAGTCAATTTTTTGAATATGTAATGATTTCACATACGTACGCAAATGTTCGGCTGATCCATGTATGACAATGACACTTGAATCATCTTGATATTTTTTCTTTAATGCAGTAGAAAACACTTCATTATTCTCAATTAGCACGAGTTTCGTTTGTTGTCCTTTTCTCTTGATAATTTCTTTTGTAAAAGAACCTGTTCCCGGACCTAATTCAACAATACATTGTGCTTGTTCACAATTAATGGATTCCACCATTTTTTTCGCTAGTATTTTCGAACTCGGTGAAATCGCTCCTGTATTTTTTGGATGTTTAATAAATTCGGTAAGGAATGTTATAAATTGCATGTAAAATCTCCCCGTCTTAGGTTTTGTAAGTTAACTCTTACTATAGGGAGCATTTCTTAATAAATTGCATGGACATTTCTTAAGTTTTTCTTAAGTGACAAAAATAACAAATTTTTGTAATCATAAACAGGTCATTTTATCTATACACTTTATGGAAATGAATTATTTATATTTTTTAAAAAGCTAGTAATTATTTCCCTCTTAAAATAGGCATACAATTGCATCCAATTGAATAGAAACCTATATAGGGAAGTAATGCCAATCTAGCTAAAGAATAATAAAGTGGGGTGTAAAGGAATGCTTGAAATAAGTAATGCAAAAGAGATGGTACTTGAAATTGTGCAACATGATCCACTTTTTGTCGTTATACAACATACGCCATTAGAAGAACAACTTTATAGTGATGTTTATTTATCGCACATTCATGAAAAAGAGCACTACTCCATTTCGGAGGTTGCCAATTGGTTTGAAATTACTGATACAATGCTCCGTTATTACATTAAACCATTTGAACAATATATTTTTGATAACACCACGATAAACCCAATCACTAATATTCGTTTAACTCTCTCTGCCATATTAAGGCTACGCATGATTCTTCTCTTGAAGGACGAATACCGAGTGAAAGGCTTAAAACATCTTTTAGGTATTGATGAAGATGGACAGCTCCTCAAACATCAAATAACGGCCACAACACTGGCTTCTACCGATGAATTAGCCAATAAAGTCGATGTGCTAGGGAATGTTTTGCAGCAAATGATACAAACAGGACTTTTTGATATGCAAACAAGTGATAAACAAGGCATCTTTCAAATTTCGATTAACCAAGATTTTCTCGCACAAAATATGCAATCACTTTCCCCTGAATCAAATCATCAAATTACGGAAATTCAAAAAGAAACAGCAGAACTTAAAGATGAAAATGAAAATCTGCAAAAGCAAATACTAGAGCTACAAGAGGGTAGTGTGAAAGATATTGTCAAAAAAATCCGTGAACGTCATATAGAAAATGAAATTGTTTCAACATTACGTACAGAAGCCTTACAGCAATTTTCAGCGCAAAATAAGGCTGGCTTTTTCGCAAAAGTTTTTCGCTCTGCGCAAATTGAGTTGGAAAAAGAGAAATTTGTGGTAGACTATATATCGCAGCATTTAGAAGAACGATTAGAAAAGGCATTAAGTGCATACTATGAAACATAAACCATAACCAGCAACCTCTCCACCTACTTTCAATGGAGAATTGCTGGTTTTATTTCGGTGCCAGGCACCCAAACAATTTCCATACAATTAAATTAACATTTTTTGTCATTCTGTTTATTGTATTTGCGTATTTGCTAACGTAAACTTTGGCATCTATGTACTAGATATTGTTCATGTGGGCTCTATCTGGCTTGTCCTTCTAATTAATAGTTTAGTTGCCTTGGTATCTTTATCATTAGGGGCTCTGTTATCAAGCTTTGCTGCATCAGAGTTTCAAATGATGCAATTCATCCCCCTTGTCATTGTGCCGCAAGTATTCTTTTCTGGCATCTTTCCGCTCGATAGTATGGTCGAGTGGTTACAAAATATTGGTCGTATCATGCCCCTTTATTATGCAGCCGATGCATTGAATGGCGTGATGTACAAAGGATATACCTTTAGTGAAATTCTAGTAGATTTATTGAAACTTGCAGGCTTTGCGCTTGTGTTTATCGTGTTAAATATTATTAGCTTAAAAAAATATCGTTCCTTATAATAATTCTCTACAGGTCCTGCCAGTAAACACTGAGCAGGATCTTTTTGTAGTTATTCCAATAGTAACAACAGACAAAAATAGAAAATTGCCCCACTTTTTAAAAGCAATTAAGTGAACATTAATTTATAATAATCTTATACGTGAATCAAAAACAACTAGCAAAAAAATCTCCATGTAAGCATAAAGGTCCATCATTAAAGAAGGGGTGTAAAAATGAAACGTATTTTGGAAGTACAGAACATCACTAAACAATATAAAGGCAAGAAAGTTTTAGAGAATGTTTCATTGTCTATTTATGCTCAACAGATCGTGGCACTTGTAGGAAAGAATGGCTCCGGCAAGAGTACTTTACTAAAAATTATCGGCAACTTAGTGGATCCAGACAGCGGTGTTATTGACAAACGACATCAATCTCTAAAAATTGGCTACGTGCCAGAAGTAACCCCTTCTCAAATTTTATTTACCCCACATGAGTATCTTTATCATATGGGCAGTATTAGTGGCATGCCTAAAAAGCCATTACAACAACGAATAGATTACTTACTGGCTATTTTTAATATGCAAGAGGCTCGCCATACAAGGATTGTCCATTTTTCTAAAGGCATGAAGCAAAAAGTCATGATTATGCAGGCAATGCTCGAAGAAACGGATCTCCTTATATTGGACGAGCCATTATCGGGTCTTGACCCTAAAGCACAAAGTGACTTAGAAGATACACTGGCCTCCCTAAAAGACAATGGCCTAAGTATCGTTTTAACTTGTCATGAAACAAAATTACTAGAAAATCTCGTAGATCAGGTTTTTGTCATTCAAGATGGTCAAGTCAGTCCAACGGATTCATTACATGATACAGAAAATCAAAGCAATAGAGTGATTTTTGAAATTTCCAGTCAACAATCACTGGAAGAGTTATTACCTTTTATTGAAATTCAACATCAACGCTCCTTGCATAATGATGTCAATGAACTAATAGTAACAGTGAATCAACAGCATACAGACAAAATCCTATTGGCATTACTTCATCAAAATGCCTCCATTAAACAACTACTGCCTACAAATCGGAAGAAGGAAGAATTCTATAGCCATTTCTAGATAAGGGGGAACTATAAACCGAGATGAAAAATTTATTGCGCTATCAATGTATCAATTATTTAAGAACTAAAAACTATATTCCACCTTTTTCAATTTTCATTTTGTTTATTGTCGTGAATTATACATTTGTGCCTAATCCCATATTAGACAGTTATTCTTTTACATCGATCATGCTGTTCTTTCTCATGGGGTGGTTTACAATAACCGTATTTCATGCTGAGGACGAAGGGCAAAAAGTCATTACCATACTCCATTCTAAAGGGCAAAGTGCGTATAACAGGGCACTTTTTACTATTTGTATAGCTATCGGTTTTTGTCTAAGCACGGTGTCAGTGATTTACCCTATTCTGATTGGTGCGTTTAGTGAACAGCCAAGCGTATTACATCTAATAATGGGTTTTCTATCTCACTTTAGTCTTGCTGTACTTGCTATTGCACTATCTGCCATTTTCACGAGAGAACTCGTCAAGAATAGGCAAAATACTTGGTGGGGCGTTCTTAGTATCCTCATCCTATCTGTTGCAATTGCCACGTTAAAAAGTGTAATTCTACAAGTGAAAGGACTTATTTGGCTGTTTCCCCCTCTTCATCTAGCTTTAGAAATGATGAGCTCAGATGATAACCTAAAAAATATATCCTACATATTTTACTGGCAATTTGCTTGGATTTTTATTTATAGCCTGCTATTGATAGGTTTATTCTTTTTCACCTTGAAACACAAACGTAAATTGTAATGGCGTAAAAATCCTCACTTTTTATAATTGGAAAATTTTACTACAAAGGACTGAACGAACCATGCTTAAGAAAGCCAAAGTTTTAATTGTTGAAGATGAACATGATATTGCGAATATCGTTAAAGATTATCTCTATGTTCATCATTTCGAGCCTTCCCTAGCGCGAACTGGCGAAGAAGCTATTCGCTTTATGGAAAAAGAAATCCCTGATTTCATTATTCTTGATCTTACGCTTCCTGATTGTGACGGCATCCAGTTATGCCGTCAAATTCGTGAGAAAAGTAATGTTGCGATTCTTATATTAAGTGCGAGGGGCAGTGACACAGATAAAGTACTTGGATTAGGTTTCGGTGCTGACGATTATATGACAAAACCCTTCTCCTTAAGTGAACTCGTAGCAAGGATAAATGCACACTTACGTAAACAGGATAGATTATTACAGAAACATACGAAGAAAAAAGAAATACTTCAAATCGACAATATGGAAATCAATAAAACAGAATGAGATTGCTATCGGTGTAAATGTTGCAAGAACTTTTAATAAAAGTCTAGGTGATGTGATAGACGTGTATATTCAAGGTCATGAACATAGCTTAATCATTACCGGCATTTATCAATCCATAGCCAATATGTCCATCTCTGCAAGAATTACAGCTGACGTCGTCAAGGTTCATCAAGCAGACTACTCAGCGTCCCTACTCAGTATGATTAATTTACACAATGAAACGTTGGCAGACCAAGTAGTAGATGAATTAAACCAAAAATTCGCAGGCTCAATCTCAGCTGTAACGCAACAGACGTTATTAGACTCCTTTTTCAAAGTGGCAATTGCCGTTTTATTCATCCCGCTATCGTTTATGGGGATAGTATTAATGACCATTACTTGTATAATTATTTTCAGTGTTTCTCGTATTAATGTGTTAGAAAAGAAAGCGGCACTTACGGTATTTATAAAGCCCTCGGAATGACTTCTAATAATATTAGATGGTCCATTACTTTTAGTGTTTTTATCCTGTCGGTACTAGGGGCTTTACTCGGTATTTTTTTCGGTATAAAGTTAATACCGCTTGCGCTAAAAAACATTATTTTGGAATATGGATTAACCGAGTTACCACTTGTTATAAATTGGCCTCTAAGTATTGCAATAGCTTTCCTAAGCATTGTTGCTGCTTGTATTTGCTGCTGGCTATCAACCAAAGTTATCGCTAGAACCTCTCCTCGTATCTTGCTTGTAGAATAAAAAAGTGCCTCCTCACTACAAAGTGAGGGGGCACTTTAATCATGTGTAATCCGATTATAATAAAGCTAAAAAATAGTGCAGACGCTCCTATTCTGTGTGGCAACAGGTTACATTTTCAATTCTTTTATCCCTTCTTTTAATGTGTTTGCATCTATTTTCAATGTTTTCCAGCTGTCTTTAGCTGCATTCAAGTTAGGTAGTAAAAATTTAAATTTATTTTGATCGGCTTTTTCAGCTGCATTCTCAATATGTCTCAGCACGCCCGTATATTGAGAGTCTAAGTCATTCCATTGCGCAGACATATAAGTAAGGGCATTAATAGCATCATCGAGTGCATTATACATCTCACTAATACTATTATGTGCAACTCCAACTACACGATTTAATGTTATTTTATAATCAACTGTCTGTTGTAATTGTTTTAATAAAGGCTCTAATTGACTTAGATTCTCTTTTGCTATCCCCAGCATAATACCTCCGGCAATCAATGTAGGTATAGTAGGTACAGCTATTGTTATGATGCCATCAGATTCTAATTTTTTATAATAGTTTACTGATTCTAAAACTTCATTTAGGCGCTTTTGATCGTCCTCAACCGCAGCCCCTTGGTTTTTTAAAATCGTCTGTAAGAGATCTTTATTATTTCCAAATGCTCTAACATCTTGGCCAATAGCGTCCCTTAATTTAATTAATTCTGCTATTAATTGTTGTGCATATTTTTGATTTAGTTGAATTTCACCTTGTAAATCAGAAATTCCTTCTATTAAAGTCTCTCCATCTGTTGTATTAATTGCCTCTACAATTATGTCATAATAATTTTCAAATTTTGTATCGTATTCAATAATACCTGTCAATGTATCTATCAGCTGTTTTTTTACTTTTGTATCCCATGTAAGGGCGTGTGCTCTTGCATCTTTTTGATCTTGTACAATTTTACCGGGTAAATCTGGATATCCATTAATATTAATGCCTTCAAAGTTCACATCTGGATTCTTAATTAACATATAAGAATAGGCATTCATAGATTTCGCAAAAAGTCCTGCCTTTTGCAAGGTTTCTTTCATCTTCACTTCGTTTGCCGAAAGAGACGTATCATCATTGTTAGTTTGCTCAATTTTGCTTGTAACTGCAAAAGCTGCTACTGGTGAGACTACAGAAGATGTTGTCAAGGTTAAAGCCGCAGATACAGCGAGTAGTTTGTAAAGAAGTTTATTATTCATTTTAAATTCCTCCTATCTATTTTTAATTCATTAGTTCTTGTGTAAAAGCAATGTCTTTTGCAATAAACTCTGCATCTTTATGGATATCATTCCAGCTTTGTTTGGCTGCTTTTAAATCATCAGGTATTAAAGAGAGCTTATGGTCTTGCATTTGATCGATATTATCATATAAATCTTTATAATTTGCCCCCATTGTATGCCATTGAAGTTGAATATTTGTTAGAGACATTATCGCTTGATCTACTGTCTGATACAGATATGTCAGAGTGTCTTTTGTGTTAGTAAGTGAAATAACTGCTTGATTAGCAAGATCGGCTTTCATACTTAATTCTCCGATTTTATGTGAAATTTCGTTATAAGAGTTCATGTGACTAGACGCCACAACACCAGCTGCTGTACCTAAACCAATGCCCGCTGCACCGAGAGCTGTAAGGCCACCCACAACAAGCGGTGTCGCTGTGCCGCCAGTCACAACAATTACGACCCCTCCTGCAATAGTGCCAATAACTAAAATGGCTGCTCCCAATCCACCACCAATTGACCATGCTAATACATTGTCAAAATGTGCTTGCTGAGTAGAACGTAGATGCTCAATTTCAGCTTGAAGTTGTGGAACCAGTGCCTGTTTTCCTGCTAATATTGCGGTTAATCCCCCCTTGCCATCTGGACCACCCACATTATTTTTAAAATCTATCGTATTTGTATACAGTTTTGTTTTGAAAGCTTCTAACATCTTAATGACTTCTGTAACTTCTTTTGAATTTATATCAATTGTACTGACTAAATCACTTATGCCTTCTTTTAGGCCTTCCTTATCTTTCTTTTGTGCAAAATCTACTAATGTGTCGTAATAATTCTGAAATTGTTCATCGTAATTAACAATATTACGTGCTGTCTTTTGAATCTTTGGTTTCGCTGTATCTAACCAATAATTCGCATTGATTCGAGACAGGTCCTGATTAAGGTGAATATTTTTGATTAATTCTCCCCCTTCTGAACCTAAATCAATATTGGATAGGTTTACATTCGGTTGTTTAATCATTGTTTTTGCGTACAAATCCATTACAAGAATATGAGATCCTGTTTCAGCCAACGCTTTCTTCAGTCCTTCAGGTCCTAGTTCATAATTCCCTATTTTCTGTACTTGAGCAATCTGTTCTTGAACGTTCTGTTCTTGTGCAAGTGCATGAATAGCACTACTGTTAGTAGCAGTTATAACCGTTGCCAAAGTAACCACAGTCAACACTTTATATGGAAATTTTTTCATATTTATTTCCCTCCCAATTTTTCGATAGGTTAATATAGTTTTCTCAAATGCTAACTATTAAAATTTATTAACCTGTTCCTCAAGTTGACTTATGACATTTTTTAATCGTCTTAATGTATCTTTTTGAGACTGATTGTTAGCAGTATCAACATCCGTATATAAAGTTGTGATGCTATTTTTTATTAGATTCAAATCTTCTTTATAGCGTTTCATTAGATCAAGTTCTACATCCACTTGGCTAGCAAATATATGCAAATCATGTTGCATAAGAAGAAGCATTGATTGTTGTAAATCTGCTATTGTTAGTTTTGTTGTTAAATCATATAATTTTTGGTTTTGCTTCTCTAAATCATCTAAATATGCACGCTGTTCTGCCATTAGTTTATTTACTTCAGCGAAGGTACTATATGTTTTTTTGATTTTTTCTGGGTCAATTGCTTTCATCAGGTCATACTCTTTTGTTTTTGTAGCTGCAGCTGCAGCAATTTCACCTTGTTTGTCTTTCTCAATTGCTTCACGAGCTTCTTTTTTGGCAGCTTCAATCTCTAGAGCAGACATACCCTTGTCTTTTGCTTCTTGCTCTGCTTTTTTCTCTGCTTGTAAAATAGCGTTGTTAATTTCTTTTCCTTTGTTATATGCTGCTGCAGCTGTTTGAGCGGCTGGTTCAAGGATATCTTTTGAAAGACTATAAATCTCTTGGAATATATTAAGTCCTTGTTCATTTAAAGCTCCTGGTACCAATGCTATTTGCTGTAAATTATGTTGAATGGATTTTTGAGTATCTAGTAATTCACCTTTAAGCTTGTCTATTTTCCCTGTTCCCTCTGAACTTAGTATTCCCTGCGCTTTTATCACATCAGTATCAAGGTCTTTAAGTTTTTTATCGAGCTGTGATTTTAGATCTGTTAACTCATTAATTTGAAGTTGCGCGTTATCTTGATTTGTCATCGCCATTTCTTGAAGGACTTCCAGTCTATCCAAGAAACCTTCCTTATCTTCCTTATTGTCTACAAATTCTTTTAATGTTGGATAATAGCTATGAAATTTAGTGACAAATCCTTTACTTTTTGAATTTAGTAGCATTAATTTTGGATAAAGTTCTGATGACCATTCTTTCATATCTTGTTTTATGAGGAATTGCTCCGTATTTAAAGCTGGTACTTCCTCTAACTGCACATTAGGACTCATTAAAGCTTGGTCTATATACATTTGAATCAATTTAGATTGTGCACCTAATTTTCTTAATGATGAGGAAAGAGCCATGTTCTCTTCTTGAATCTCCGCTTGAACTATAGGCGTTGCAAAAGTATGAATAGGAAGAACTCCCGTAGCAACTATGGATGTAACCATCAATCCTGTAATTATTTTCTTTTTCATTCTGTTTACCTCCTCTGTATGATCTTTATTCACAATAATTTAGTCGATTTCTTACACATTTTGAGCACCCCAATATACTTATAGTTTTAGGAAAGAGCCTTGCCTAGAATAACGTTTTCCTATGATGTAAATTTTAGATATATTCACATTTTTTGGCAAATAATAGTTAAAATAATCTATTTTATGTGCAAAATAGATGATTTCCACTGTTATTTTGATTTTAAAATAGATTAATAGGAACAAAATCAATATAAATATGTCACAATATGGGGAAAATCAGCAGATAGATGGTTGAAAAATGACATATTTTTAGTTCTAGTGCAAAATCACTAGGGAAACTGTAGAAATCTGATACAAGTCACGCTAGACAGGACATATTGGGCAGAAAAACAAATCCTATCCATTAAAAATATTATCAACCTGATAATAACAGCTATATGGTTGGGTCCTTCAGTATGGAGCAGAATAGCGAGAAGAGTTGAAGAAACATAAATGAAAGTTAAAGATAAGTTGGAATGATTTTTATATAAAAACAAGCGTTCATAACATTGCAAAGCACTTTCTAAAAATCGATGTTGTTTTTGCAGTTTCAGAGCGTCATTAATCAATGAAAAGCTTTCCATAACTTACTTCGATAGAAACAAAAGAACCAATTGCCGATTAAAGTCTGACAATTGGTTCTTAGTTTTTTGGTTTATTTAGTAGGTCCTGATTAGCCCCCGAAATAATTAACACAGGTATTACTTTTTTATAATTTCAAACAATGGTTTGGTACTTGAATCTGCGGCGACATGTTCTGGAAAAATAAAACGTTTTTGATCACGTTGAAATTCAATCTCTAATTGCTACTATTTTCGTAATTGTCAAGATAGTGAGAAAGTGGAATTGCTCTGACACCGTCGTCTTCAACACTTATACCTACATCAGAAACTCATAACAGTCCATTCTGCACACTCTCAAAGCAACCGAGTAGATCCTCTTAAATTTTCTGTGTTTTTCAAAGAAATTACATGCAAAAGGCTATTCTCACTGAATTGTGCGGTCCTCCCACTTCAAGATTGGACTTTCATCCAGCGCGCATTTCTCCCTTTTGAAATAAGTTTAATTTCACCTACTAATTGCAAATCAGTTAAAGCTTTACTAATTGTACTTTCGGCTATATCTGGATAAATGCTTCGAATGCATTCTTTTGTAAAAGGTTGTTTTTGATTATGAATAAAATTCTGAATTCGCTCTATCTTAGTATGTCTGCATATAGAATCCAGTACTCTGTTATGTAGATCTTTATAAACCTCTAAAATAATAGTTAAGAAATTTTTTAACCAGAAGCTAATATTATGCCCATTACAGTACCAATTAACCGATGATTTATAGATGGCTTCATAGTATTCTGACTCGCTTTTCTTTATATATTCATCTAAACAAACATATTTTACAAATGTATGTCCGCTTTTTACTAATAATAATTGCATTAACATAAGTGTTAATCTACCATTACCTTGACTAAAAGGGATTATGCAATAAAGATTCAATATAAAACGAGCTATCAATAAAAGTGTAGGTAACTCTTTTTTACGGTTTAATAAATTGTACTGGTTGCATAATTGTTCTACAGCCATTGGAATATTTTCAGGTGGAAGAGGACGATAAAAAATCGTGTGCATTCCTTTTTCAGGAATTCCTGGGATAGAAAATGGCTTTTGGCGCCATTTTGCACTGTCAGAGGTATTAAAATGAATTAATTGAAAATGCAATTCTTGTATAGTATCTGGACTAATAGAAAAAGTACAAGATTTTTTATGTACAAGAGTCAGCGTTTCATAATAACAAAATATCGCATCTTCCGAAATTGATTGGGGTATCATATCATCTAAAATAAGTTCTTTTAATCGCTTATTTGAAACTTTTATATCCTCGTAAACTGAAATATAGTTTTTTATGTATTGTAGGGGTATAGCTTTTTCAAGGCTAGTGAATATATCAGGTCTTTGCTCTTGATAAGCGGTCAACTTTCCTTTATATTCACTAATTTCACTAACTAAGTTGATTAGTTGTTGCTCAATATTTATGTACTGGTCTTCGAAAAAATTTCTCATTTTGTTCCTCCTTTCTTGGAAATCATTTTGCTTTTCCTTTGTTACAATCATACATATTATTATTTTCAAATGCGAATCTTCAATAAATTAAACAAAAATACCAAAAATAACATCGTTTATTATTCTGTATTTGTTAATTCAGGGTATAAATGTAGCACAATTGTAAGATAATTACGCATAATTCTTATCGGCAAATTCGTTTGAATATAAAAATGTCACAATAAATAATAAATAGACCTATACATTTTAAAATTGTGATTATTCCCTTAAAGTAATATGAAAAAAGACAAAAGTTATAGTCAATTCAGACTGTATGCCGTCAGCTACACTCGCCGCCTGCGCTCCAATCAACCTTACGAGTCTATAGGGTATTCGAAGTAGTCCCCATCCGAGCTATTAAGGATATACAACTGTAGAGATTTTTTAAGCATGCATCAAATATGGCTTATTGTTTTTTCAAAAAATCAGTATAATTTTCTTCCGACAGCACAGTTATATTATTTCTTCTAAGTAAGGCAGTTGTAACACCTACTCCAACTAATTTTGTGCCACTAAAATCACCATTGTAAATCACAGCACTACCACAGGAGGGGCTAAACTCTTTTAATATGACTGTAGAAGCGCCTACTTCTATTGCTTTCTGTAATGTCGCGTAGGCACCTTTTACGTACAGCTCTGTGACATCCCGACCAGATTTTTCTAACACAAACGCTTTACCGTTTAGGACATCTTCGCCGTCTCCTCCAACAATTTCAGCTGGTTCTCGTGGTGTAGAAAAGCCGCCCATTAATTCGGGACACACTGTCACAGCCTCATTTTCATTCACAAGTTGTTGGATTTTTTCATCCAAGCTATCGGTCCCATTATACCGAACCTTTAACCCTGCTAAACAAGCACTTATTAAAATCATACATGTACCTCATTTCCTTATCATCCCAGTTATGTAGTACGTTTAATATACTTTAAATAAAAAATCCGTCAACAGCTTGTTTTCACAAAATTTCTATATTGGTCTGGATGCTTACTTGCCCAACTCTTCTATTAACGATTAAGATATTTAAACAATTAATTGTAGAAATACTTTAGTTGGGTTCACTAGAGAATGTTTTATTTCGGAAAAATTAATTTACCTGATGAGTCAATTACAAACTATATTAATAGCATAACTATTTATCGGCTTGTTCTACTATTTTGTTAAATTAGTGCTAACGAAACCAAAATATAGTATAGACCCTTCGAACTAAGTGAAGCTTTACATCGCATTGGCTATGGAAACTTCTTTAGTTTAACTACATAAAATGAAAAGGTGGAAAAATAACATGGCTGAATATAGGTGACTTGAACAGACGGAAGCAACTATTTAAGCGGTATGTATGCTTTTATTGCAGAGTTACCGGAATCATACCCATACAATACACCTATTAAAGTTGATGAAGAATTCTTGATTGGAAGGATATATCATGGATACTACACCCCAACAATTTAGGCATAGCCGATTTAAAATATTATTTACCAATTATGCTGAATGAGTCAGCAAACTATGAATACAAGTTTACCTATAAATAAAACAAATTGATAGGGTTTGCAACAGCTCCATTAGAACACCCCGTTACTATTTAGTTCAGAAAAAACAGCAAGAAAGGAACTGTCTAAAAAGTTCTTCAAACCATAACGCCTTCTTCTTAGATGGTAAAAAAATAGCATAATAGACTACTTCAAAGCTTATTGTTATTACTTTTTGGGACAGCCTCTTGGTTTGCAATACTAGCACTGGCTATAAAATTCACCAATTTTAAAATCAAGCCAGAAATCCATAATCGGATTTCTGGCTTTTCAAATTGGTCTAAATATATGAATTTTCCACTAGTAAACTAAGGACTAGATTGTGATTCAACAGCAATTACATTCTCTAATGTAACCTGACGTTTACCTGTTATCCATCTTCCAAATAATATTACAAACAATGCAACAAATATAATGACTCCTGCAAAAATGAGTGCTGCTTTATAGCTACTAAATACTGCAACCAGCTTGCCAGCGATTATTGGTCCGATAATTTGTCCAAATGCATAGTACGTTGTTAGTAATGAAACAACCGGTCCGCTTTGAGTTGGAAATAGCTGACGTGCATGAGCAGTTGTTAACGTCACAATGCCAACAAATGTTAAACCGAATAAAAACGACGACAATAATACGCTCCAAACTGTTTGTGAAAACACAGGCAACAAGATGCCAAATACTTGTAATATGTAAGCCACATACAAAATTTTAATGGCTGAAAACTTCTCTAATAATACTGTCCAAACAGGTGCTGAAGGGATTGCTGCTACACCGACTATGACCCAGCTATAGGAAGAATAGGCTTGCAGCGAAGGGATATTGTGAATAATATCCACCAAAAAAGTACCGGTGATGATATAGCCAAGCCCCTCAAAGCCATATGCAGCAATGAGCCATGGCATAAAACCTTGCGACATTTTTGTTTCTGATGATTTCTTGACTTTCGTGCCATCGTGAACTTGTAAGCTTCTCCATAGCACGAACGTAATGACTAAAAATAAAGCAGATAAAATGCCTAAGCCAATCCAAGTACCCTGCCAAGCAAAACGCGCTTCAAAATAAGGCACTAGCAAACCTGAAATCGCAATGCCTAGTCCGATACCGCTAAATAAATAGCCCGACCAACGTGTTAACGATTGCTTCGCCAAATAATCCATAATAATGCTTGATGTTAAGACGAAAATAAGGCCCCCTGTTATGCCTGCAATCAAACGAAGTACGAGCCATACCATGTATATTTCAATCATCCCCATTAGCACAATGGAAAGCACATTCAAGACGACACTCAACAGTAAAATATTCTTTCTTTGTCGATACATGAATCCAGCCCATAAGGCGCCAATAAAATAGCCAATATAATTACTCGATGCTAAAAATCCTGCCACTTCAAATGAAAAACCTACATCATGGCGCATAAACGGTAGAATAGGCGTGAAAGCAAATCGACTTATCCCCATTGCGACAACTAGTAATAGCACCCCACCAAATAAAATTCCTATATGCTGACGATTCAACTTAGTCCCCTCCTACTATTTTGCTGTTACTAAAAGGATACTTAGTGTAAATTAATAAATCTAATATATAATTTATATAAAACTATAAATTTTTTTTATATCAGGAGGATCATTATGAATTTACACGCACTCCGATTATTCACAAAAGTAGCAGAACTCAAAAGCGTATCAAAAGCTGCTCAATCACTAATGATTAGTCAGCCTGCTGTCACGATACAAGTCCGTAATTTAGAGAAAGAAGTAGGTTTGACACTACTCGAATCGAAAGGAAGAGGGATTACCTTAACCCAAAATGGAGAATTTTTATTTATGCAGGCTCAGCGATTATTTGATTTAGAAATGGATATTGAAAGCAAGCTTGAACAGCTTAAAAACATGGGTATAGAGGAGTTACAAATTGCTTCTACACATGTGCCATCGCATTTTTTATTACCAAAATGGTTAGCGACTTATAAGCAAGCTAACCCTGCTACAAATATCCATTTAAAAACTGCTAATTCACAGCAAGTCATTGAAGAATTACTCCATTATAAAGCGGACATGGCCTTTATCGTGAAAGAAGATGGCCACCATCCAGATGTCGATTACAAATTTCTGATGAATTTAGATTATTGGTTTATCGTGCCTGATGGACATGCATTTGCTGAACAGCAAGTGACATTAGCCGAATTAATGCAAGAACCATTTGTTTCAAGAGAGGATGGAAGTTCCACGAAAGAATTCTTAAATGCTTTATGTAAAATTCATAAAACACCCCCACCAAGAGTAGGTCTGCAACTAGATGGCATCAACGAATCCATTCATGCAATTGCAGCTGGTTATGGCGCAATGCTTGCACCTTCCATAGCCGCTTCAGGTTTTATTGAGCGTAAACAGATTGCTCGAGTATATGTAAAAGGTATGGATATTCAACGCCCCATTTACCTGTGTACAAGAAAAAACGAACATAATACACCTTCAACGTTCAATACCTTTATTGAATTCATCAATAAATCCATTTCATAAATACTATTTCAGACTACATTTAGATGCGTTTTACGATGAACTTGCCATCCTAATACATTTTCGTAACGAAATAAATGTAGTCTTGTAATGCTATTTGTTTTTGAGTCTGTATTTTCTTTTGCAGGAGGAAGTAAGAACGTTCAAGTCTGGAAAATGCCACGCTCTTTCCGAGGTCAAACCATTTAGCCTCCCTCTTCGCTTTCTTGCCCAATTCCTTTTTTATATTTACAAATCTAGAAAATTAGATATAATGATGTACATGGAACCTTTATTGATTTATAAAGCTTTGTCTAACGAAACTCGGAGCCAAATAATGTTATGGCTAAAAGACCCTAGTGAATACTTTGATGAAAAACCGTATTTAGAACAAAACCTCAATCTTAAAATTGGTGTATGCGTTGGCGATATTCAAGCGAAAGCGGGACTTGCCCAGTCTGTTATTTCCGGTTATTTGTTGACTATGCAAAAAGCTGGTTTGTTGGAATCTGAGCGTATTGGTAAGTGGACGTACTATCGTCGTAATGAAAAAACTATACAAGAATTTTCCGAGTACATCAAAAAGAAACTATAAAGTGGAACTTCAATTAGTGGGGGTTTTCTTCATCCCCCACAATAAATAGAGGAACACAAGCTAAAACCTTCACATCCTGTGAAAAAGCTTGTGTGACCAACATCCTGTTGCTGCCGCTTCGCTTTCACACATAAAACATCCTGTCGCTGCCGCTTCGCTTTCGCACATAAAACATCTGTTGCCCCGAACCAATCGGGCTTTTACGGTCAGTTAATCGACCACCCAGTTCACTCGTTCACATCTTTCAACTTGAGGTGGGCGGCTTACTGACCGTTAAAGCGGGATAAAAGGAAGGGAGGCTTTTTTTCGCCTTAACATATCTACAATTATAGATATGTATATATGAATGGAGGATTATATTTAAAATGAAAAAAATTAACCCGTTACTTATTAGTATTCTAGCTCTCGGCGTATTCGGCATTATTACTACAGAAATGGGGATTATAGGTGTTCTACCACAGGTTACTGAAAAATTTAATATATCGACTTCACAGGCCGGATTGCTTGTAAGCATATTTTCTTTAGTTGTTGCCATTTCAGGTCCATTCCTGACATTACTTGCTTCTGGTATTAACCGTAAAGTCATTCTATTAACGGCCGTTCTTATTTTTGGGATTTCCAATATTGTTTATGCTTATACAACTAAGTTTGACGTAATGTTAGTGTTCCGTATCATCCCTGCTATTTTTCACCCTGTCTTTTTTTCAGTTGCCCTCGTGACAGCAGCTAAACTTGTCTCTCCTGAAAAAAGTAGTAAGGCAGTGACCAAAGTTTTTTCTGGTATAACGGTCGGCTTTGCTTTTGGCGTCCCATTGACTTCTTATCTAGCGGAAAAGATTTCATTAGAAGCAGGTTTTCTATTTGGAGCTGTTGTAAGTGGAATTGCTTTTCTTGGCATACTCGCTTGGCTTCCCTCTATGCCTGTTACAGAAAAATTATCTTATGGCAAGCAGCTTGGCATATTGCGCAAACCACAATTATGGCTAAATATCGTGACCGTTATTTTTATCTTTGCAGCCATGTTTTCTGTGTACAGTTATTTTGCTGAATATCTAAGTCAGGTGACTAATATGAACGGGTCATGGATTAGTATGATGTTGATGGTCTTTGGTACAATCATGATTTTTGGGAATTTTTTATTTGGAGGTTTGTTACACAAAAGTATGACGAAGACCGTTATCATGTTCCCTTTGCTATTTGCCGTCGTGTACTTATTTACTTATTATGTGGGTTCTTATTTCATCCCGATGGTTGTTATCGTATTTATTTGGGGGGCTGTGCATTCTGGGGGGCTTATTGTCAGTCAAGTATGGTTAACGACTGAGGCAAGTGAAGCACCGGAATTCGGAAATAGCTTGTTTGTGTCATTTTCCAACCTTGGTATTGCCATTGGGGCTTCTGTCAGTGGTTGGTTTATCTCTCATTTCGGCATTAATAATTTAGTATGGGTTGGCATTATATTTTCACTGCTTGCTTTCTTACTAATCATATTAAAAATACAAATTTTCAAACCGAATGTACAAGCTCAGTAATAGATTAAGCACTCTCGTTTATAAACAATCGAAAATTCCCTGGTGAATAAATTTAAATTATTCCAAAATAAAAACTGGTTAGAAATTCTAACCAGTTTTTTTCGTTATTATTTTTTCGTTATCTTTTCAAAATCACATAAATCAATCCATTTTTGAATTGACCGAATGACTTCTTGGAACGCTAAGCCATTGGGTGTCAGCTCATATTCTACTTTTTTTATGGAGCAGTCAATGAATTTTTTGTTGATTAGTCCGGCATCTACAAGCTCATTTAAGCGCTCTGTTAACAAACGATCAGAAATCCCAGGGATAGCTGCGTGAATTTCATGATACCTTTTCGGCCCTGGTAACAAGGTATAAATAATCATACCCATCCAGCGTTTCCCTATAAATTCAATCGCTTGATGATAGCTACTGCAAATATGTGAACAATTCGGTTGAGTCATAAAATAACCTCCCGCCTGTGAAGTCTTTTTCCTCTATTGTAACATAAAAATATTTTTTATTTGACGTATAAACTTACTAATGGTAAGATTTAAAACATCAACTTACCATTAGTAAGTTTTAAGGAGGAAATTATGTCAACAACTAAAACGGATTCAAAATTATATACAATTATGCAAGAAAGAAAATCAGTTCGTGTCTATGACCCCACTTTCAAAATCCCCCAAGTAGAACTTGAAGAAATTCTAAAAGAAGCTACAAGTGCCCCTTCTTCTAGTAATCTTCAAGCTTGGAGATTTCTTGTGATTCAAGATGACGCAACAAAAACTGAGCTTCGTGCAATTGCCAACAATCAAGCACAGGTTGAAACTTCATCTGCCGTAATTGCTGTATTAGGTAATGCAGAGATGTATAAACAAGTTGAACAGATTTATACGCAAAATGTAGAGGAAGGGCATATGGATGAAGCGCAAAAGAATTTGATGATTCAAAATACACTTCATACTTACCCATCTGCCCCATTAGAGGTTAGAAAGAACATTGCAACATTTGATGCAGGTTTAATTTCCATGCAACTCATGCTGATTGCAAAAGAAAAAGGCTATGATACTGTGACAATGGGTGGATTTGATAAGGTACAATTTGCTGAAAGATTCGAACTACCAGCGCATATCTTCCCTGTCGTACTGATTGCTATCGGTAAAGCTGCAGCAACAGCATATGGCTCATCACGTTTGCCATTAGAAGATATTGCTCGTTTTATCTAATATTAATTAAGTAGACAAATACCCACAAATTTAATTTTGCGGGTTTCAGATTGCCGACAAAAGGTATTCGGAATGATGACATTCCGAATACCTTTTGTCATTTTATCAGAAATATACGTTACAAATAGCCTCTATTAACGAGTGTAGCACGCTACAAGCAACTATTCTGTCATTTTTGGACTTTGCCATGTCCAATTAGCTAGCTTCTTCAAATTCATGGCAGTAAAAATAAGCATCGCCTGCATGGACAATTTTTTAACCCCGCGTAAGGTTGTCCAACGCGTATCATGCTTTTCTTTCGCATCCGCAAATACACGTTCATTCGTTTCTTTTCGACGTACATAGATTTGTTTCATGTCACTTTGAATTTATAGACCTACACTAGTTGATTGGCGCGCAGGCGGCGAGTGTAGCTGACGGCATTCACCTTTCGCTACAGAGCAAAGCTTCCTGCGGGAATAGCATGAGCTGAGGGCCCCACAGGAGCGCAGCGACAGAAGACTGAAGCCGTGCTCGCGAAAAGCGTCCGCCTTAGCGGATATCAATGCGTTCATATAGATTTAAAAGAAAAAAGACTGTAAATTTAATTTTGCGGGTTTTACATATATTCTTTATATAATAAAACACTGTATTTTTCCAAAATTTCTGTCTTATCCTACAATTCTTTGTTATACTTGAGCAAAAAGGTAGGGATTTAGATGATGACTTATGATTGTATTATAATCGGTGCTGGTTCGATGGGAATGGCAACGGGCTATTATTTAGCGAAGGCTGGAAAAAACGTATTAATGATTGATACCTTTGATCCCCCACATGAAGAAGGTAGCCATCATGGTGAAACAAGAATTATTCGTTTTGCTTACGGCGAAGGTGCTAGCTATGTACCTTTTGTTAAACGGGCTGGCGAGCTATGGCGTGAACTAGAAGCACAAACAAATGAATCATTATTTTTACAAACAGGAGTTATGAATGTCGGCGAAATGAGCCATTCTTTTATTCAAAATGTCATAACAAGTGCCGATCTTTACGATTTACCATTACAACAATATTCAGCTATTGAAGCAATGGAAAAATGGCCTGGCTTAACATTACCGGAAAACTTCGTGGCTTGCTTTGAGCCTACTGCTGGTGTACTTCGTGTGGAAGCTTGTATTAACGCCTATAAAAAGTTAGCTTTAGCAGCAGGTGCATCATACCATCCGAACGAAAAAGTACAGTCGATTGAAGCCGGTGAGATTGTGCGTGTACATACGAAAAAAGGCATTTATGAGGCCAAGCAGCTGATTGTAACAGCAGGTGCTTGGGCAACAGAGTTACTTCAAACAATGGATATCTCCTTACCTGTTACGCCAACACGAAAAACATTTGCTTGGTTTGAAGCTGATGAAACCCTTTATGGTGATGATGTATTCCCTGCTTACTGTTTCGAATTTGCAGATTCTGCTTACTATGGTTTCCCAAGCATTAACGGTGCTGGCTTAAAGCTTGGCCGACATGATGGTGGTGAGCCTATCAATCCAAACGAACCGCTTCGTCCATACGACGAACAGGATACCGTGGATTTACAAAATTTCATCAATCGCTTTATGCCCAAGCATGGTGCACTTAAATTCGGAAAAACATGCAAATATTCCATGACACCAGATGAGGATTTCATTATTGATTTTTTACCTGAGCATCAAAATATTGTGATTGCAGCGGGCTTTTCAGGACATGGCTTTAAATTCAGTAGCGCGGTTGGTGAAGTATTAGCGGACCTTACCCTTCAAGGAAAAAGCAAACAAGATTTATCACTCTTTCAGCTCAGTCGATTTAGCTAAATAACCAACAAAATGACTTCGATGATGAAGAACAAATTATTTTTGTTATATACTATTATTTCGCAATAATACTTACATCTTTTTTGATTTTTTAGCTATGGTAATTGATGAACCTTGCTGTTTTAGCTCAATTTATTGAATCTAAAAAAGTGTTCATCTCTTGACAGATGGACACTTTTTCCATGCTATTTCTCTGACTACGACCAATAAGCTAAAGAGCGCTTTCTCATCGATTCTCTGTATTGCTTCGTTGAGATTGGCAATGCTTTATTCGTTTTGTAATCCATGATAACACCATAGCGGCGTACAACATCCATTTGATTAATTTCGCCTGTATTGTACAGTTGCTCCACTTCCAATAGATCTGTTTCTAACCATTGATAACGATTTTTGCGAATATAATCACGTTCGCTTACTGTAGCAGCAACATCAATTTCAAATGCATCGATATCGCGATCGATTTCATGGATAACTACGCCATAATCAAGCTTCGCACGTTCAAGCGAAACATATTCATCTATTACATCCTCTAAAACAGCGTTTATATCACGCTCTAATGGATCGCCTAAACCGCCCCCTCCTGCTGAAGGACGTGTAAAGGAATCTCCCTTTTTCACTTCAATATTTGAGAAAATCGTGCCTAAAAACTTCTCTCCCTCTTGATTTGGATTCAAAATAGCCCCTTGTGCAATAGAGGGTAACCCGCCCATGATTCCCCAAGTAATGGAACGAGAGCGATCACAGCAATAGGACATAACTGTCTGGTCTACGTCTGTTAAAAGGCCTCCCTTTTCAACACCACAGCCACCACGATATTTACCAGGACCTGCAGAATCTGTAATGATTTCATGCTTCGTCGTAATGACTGGCGACAAACGTTCTTGACCTTCACATGGCTGGACACTCAATCCTACCCCGAACACCGGTGAAGTAGCGTTCGCACCATCACGATCAATACGACCGCCGTGCCCCCCTGCCATCCAGTCATACCACATAAAGTACCCACTGCTATTTTGTCGTTGATCGTAGCCCCCAATTAGTAAGTACTCTAAGTTAAACGAACATGCAATGGCACGCTCAGGCATAATGTTCGACCATAACTCAAAGCACGCATTCATAATCTTTTCAAAAGAGCCTGAGCAATAGCCTGATACAGCTACCGGACTAGGAGCATTGACAACAGAGTTTTCTGGAAGATAAATTTTCACGACACGATAGAATCCTGAGTTCAATGGGATTTCTGGAAAGAAAGTTTTTGTCCCTGCATAAGTTCCCGAAAGTGCTGAACCGAATCCGGCATTTAAAAAACAACTAATAGCAGGATGAGAACCACTTAAATCATATAAGATTTCATCCTCTGTAATGGTCATTTTCACACGAATTGGAATCAAACCATCGCCTATTTGCGGGTCCATGTCAATATAATCTACTGTTTCCCATTGTCCCTGCGGCAATGTCTTAATTTTCGCTCTCGTTAAACGTTCTACGTAATTTTGTACTTCGTCGAAAGCTAATAACACTGTATCCATACCATACTTCTCAATCATCTCTTTTAGTTGCTTTTCACCAACTTTGGCTGCTTCTACTTGTGAACGTAAGTCCCCAATACGTTCTTGTGAAATACGCATATTCATCACAATGATATTCACGACATCTGTTAAATATTGACCTTTACTATAAATACGTACAGGTGGAATACGCAACCCTTCCCCGTAATGTTCTTTTGCCGTAATATCAAAGGATCCTGGGTTAGAACCGCCGACATCCGCCCAGTGTCCATTTGTTTGCATAAGCGCAATTAGCTTCTCTTCATGGAATACAGGAAGAATAACGCGAATGTCACTAAAATGTGTCCCACCACGATATGGATCGTTTATTAAAAATACATCGCCTGGATGAATATCATCTGCAAAATCCTCTAACACAGCTTTCGCAGTTAAATGCAATGTCCCAACATGAACGGAAATATCTTGCGTTCCTTGCATGACAGTATTTCCCTCCGCATCACATAACGCACAGCTAAAATCTCGGTTATAAATAACAAACGAATAACATGTACGTAACATTTGCTCGGCCATTTGATCGACCAAATTCACAAAGCCGTTTTTTAAAACTTCAAATGTTACAGGATCTAGATTTTGTACATTTCTATTGACTACTAACTTCGTTGTACTCATAGATTACTCCCCCCTTATCATGTATTAGTTCACCGTAATAATGATATTTTTATAAGCATCTACCTTAGCTGTAAACCCTGGTGGAATAACCGTTGTTGTATCTAATTGGTCAACAATTGCCGGACCAATTAATTGTGTGTGAACCGGAATCTTGTCACGATTATATACTATCGTTTCAACATATTGACCACCAAAATAAACGGGACGTGTTTCTTTATAAGCATCTTCCAGCGAACCTTCAGGTACATATTGCGGGAAATTAGGCTTAGGCACTGTTCCAATTGCTGTCACACGCAATCCATAAATTTCTACAGCCTGTTCCTTATCAGAAAAAGCAAATTCTCGTTCATGCTCCCGATGGAAAGCTGCTAATACATCTTCCAGCGATGTTATTTGATCTGAAATTGCAACAGCTAATGATCGCCACTGTCCCTTATAACGAAGATCCACGTAATTCATCAATGTAGAAGTATCATCTGAAATCCCTTCTTCTTCTAAGAGTATTTCCGCCTCTTTCCGTAGCTCAACAAATTGACTTGTCAGTTCCTCAGCAGATACATCGTTAACTTTTTTCACATAAGTTTTGGAAATATCATGTCGTACATCAACAAGTAAACATCCCATTGCAGCTGCTACTCCTGGATGAGTAGGAATAATGACTTTAGGGATGTTCAAATCTTTGGCTAAATATGCACCATGTAAAGGCCCTGCACCACCAAAGGCTACAAGAGCGAAATCACGCGGATCGTAGCCTCGACGCACAGAAATTAACCGAACTGCATCACTCATATTGGCATTGGCAACTTCTATTATGGCACTTGCAGCTTCTTCAATGGACTGATCAAATGCATCTGCAACTTTTCTTATAGCCTGAACTGCTGCATCTTTATCTAATTGCATCGTACCATCTAACAAATTTTCACCTAGTCGCCCTAAAACTAAATTAGCATCCGAGTTTGTTGGCTCTGTGCCACCCTGACCATAACACGCTGGACCTGGTAAGGCACCTGCACTTTGCGGACCATTACGTAAGGAGCCACCTTCATCTTTCCAAGCTAAGCTGCCACCACCTGCACCAATCGTTAAAATTTCTATACTTGGGAATCCGATTGGATAACCATATTCAATCGACCAATCCTTCGTTATACGAATATCCCCTTCATACATGAGTGAAATATCGGTACTCGTACCGCCCATATCCAAGCCAATTGCATTTTCAAATCCACATAATTTAGCAATATGTTTACTAGCAATTGCTCCAGCAGCTATTCCCGAACTCGCTAACCTGGCAGCATAGCGAGGGACTGTACTAGAAGTCATGACGCCACCACCAGAATGTAAAACTAAAATTTCCTCTTCATAGCCTTTTTTCTGCATTTCATCGCTCAATTTGCTAATATAATTACTCATAATTGGACCAAGAACTGCATTAATAATCGTTGTACTCATTCGTTCATGCTCGAAAATTTCTGGCAGCACCTCGCTTGAAATACATACATATACATCTGGTAGCTCCTCTTTCAAAATCCCTTTGACTATTGCTTCATTTTCGCCATTTACATACGAATTGAGGAAACAAACAGCAATAGATTCTGTCCCACGACGTTTTAATTTCTTTGCTAGTGCGCGAATTTCTTCTTCTTGAATAGCTTCAATAATATTTCCTTCATAATCGATACGTTCTGCTACTTCAAATCGATCACGCCGCTGAATATAAGGTTTTGCAGTATCTTTATACGTATCCCAAATATCTTCCTTCGTACCACGACGAATTTCGGTTACATCTCGGAAGCCTTTTGTCGTGATGAGTGCTGTTTTGGGCAGTTTCCGTTCAATTAATGCATTTGTTCCAACCGTTGTCCCATGAGAAAAAATCTTAATATCTTTTCCATTCAGTTTCGCCTTCTCAACCCCATGTAATATTCCCTGCTCTGGGTTCGATGGTGTAGACGATGTTTTCGTAACAAATACTTCTCCTGTTTCTTCATTAAAGACAAATACGTCAGTAAACGTACCACCGACATCAATTGCTAAGCGAGTTTGTGCCATAGAATACCTTCTTTCATTTTATAGTTTCAACTTCATTCAGCAGATGTTTTTTGCGCGAAAGCACAGCGACAGCGGCAGATGTTTTTTGCGCGAAAGCACTGCGACAGGTACAGAAATCCCCTTCTTCTCAAGGTGGGGATGAATGCTAAAGGTTTTACTATTCAGCGGGTAATATCAACTCCTGCTGAATAAAGTTAAGCTTCCGGCGGATGTCACGGATTATGAAAGGAGGCCTGCACGAGGGCCCGCACGATGTCGGTCATTTCGGTAATGCCATAGGACGTGGCGTTTTTACCGATGCAGGTCAGTTAACCGTTGTCACAGGAAGTGACGGTTTTAGGTGTACTTCCTACAAATAGCACAATTCAAAATCCGGACGTTAATGACACCGAGAAGTAATTAAATGACGCATGACAATCTATTAAATTATCAGAAATATCGTATTTAAGACTACTAACTTCCGTAGCAACCTTAAGTTTCTTTAAGTGATAGCCCTTACATTTTCACGTGCATGCTATACAGTAATATTTACACAAATCTTTAAGCTCTTTATATACTTTGTGTACCTATAGTAATCGTCTTAAATACTGTAAAAAACTCTTTCGCAGCTTGCCCTTGCTCACGGGCGCCTGTACTTGAGTTTTTCATTCCTCCGAATGGTGCTTGAGGCTCTGCTCCCCCAGTTTCATCATTTACTTGAACAAGCCCAACCTCACTACGCTCAATAAAATCAAATGCTTTTTGAATATTATTTGTATAAATAGAAGCACTCAATCCAAACTCAGAATCGTTCGATAATCGAATCGCTTCTTCATAATCTTTTACCTTCATTACTGCCAGAACAGGACCAAAAATTTCTTCGCGGGCAATCGCCATATTATGTGTTACATTTGTAAAAATCGTTGGATCAATATAGTACCCTTCAGATTTGTCTTTTGTCGGACAACCACCTAATACAAGTTCAGCACCATCAGATTTTGCTTGTTCAATCGCTGATAAAATAGCATCATATTGCCCTTTTGATGAAACAGGACCCATCGTAACACCAACTTCTATTTTTTTTGCTTCTATGATTAGATGTTCTAAAATCTCTTCATAAACAGCTTCCTCGACATATACTCGACTAGTTGCTGTACAACGTTGACCTGTTTGTTTCATCGCACCCTCGATCGTCAATCTAGCTGCTCTATTAATATTGGCGTCTGCTAAAATAATGGCAGCGTTTTTCCCTCCAAGCTCTAGTTGGATTTTTTTATTGGTAGGGCCAGCTGTGTTTAAAATGCTTTGCCCCACTCCATTCGAACCCGTGAACGTAATCGCTCTGACTTCAGGTGCTTCCAGTAAAACTTGCCCTACTTTTGAACCTCGCCCTTGCACAACATTTAAAACGTTTTTTGGCATACCTGCCTGTTCAAATAGTTCTCCAATTAACTTCCCTGTTAAAGCCGCTTCAATAGAAGGCTTCCAAACGACTGTATTACCATACACTAATGCTGGGGCAATTTTCCACAAAGGGATGGCCACAGGGAAATTCCACGGTGTAATAGCCGCCACAACACCAAGCGGCACACGTTTTGTGTACAATACTTTCGCTTCACTGGTAGAAGGTAATACTTCACCTGTTGCACGCATTCCTTCTTGTGCAAAATACCGCAAAATAGAAGCACCACGTTTCACTTCACCAAGCATTTCACCTTTCGTTTTACCCATTTCACGAGAAGCCATTTCTGCCACTTTCTCGCTATTTTGCTCAAGTAAGTCTGCCGTCACGCGTAAAATTTCACCACGTGCGATTGATGATGTATTTTTCCAACCTTCAAATGCTTTCTGAGCCCCAGCAACAACTGCTTTCGTTTCATCCAGTGTGAAAAGCTCAATTTGACCAATGCATTCAGACGGTTTTGCTGGATTAAATTGTTCTCGCATTTCTCGAATGATGGTTGTCATAAATTCCCTCCTTAAATTACGACTGTTTGTAACACATCGTTTAACGGTGTATACAAAATGTTATGGGCATTCGCTACAGCTTCGTAAGTTATTCTACCGTTTATTGAATTCACACCTTTCGCTAATGCTGCGTTTTCAATCACGGCCTTTTCATAACCTTTATTAGCAATTTGTAATGCATACGGTAACGTCACATTTGTTAGCGCAATCGTTGAAGTTCTTGCTACCGCTCCTGGGATATTTGCTACCGCATAATGTAATACCCCATGCTTTTCATATACTGGTTCGCTATGTGTCGTAATGCGATCAATCGTTTCAATTGAACCACCTTGATCGACTGCAACATCGATAATAACAGAACCTTTTGGCATTTCTTGCACCATGCTTTCGGTAACTAATCGTGGTGCACGTGCCCCAGGAATTAAGACAGCTCCTATCAATAAATCAGCTGAATGAATTTCAGCTGAAATATTAAATGCGGTGGACATGCTTGTTTTTAAACGTCCGGCAAATTGGTCATCTAATTGGCGTAATCTGTCGACATTCGTATCTAAAATAGTGACATCTGCTCCGGCACCAACAGCCATTTTTGCTGCATTTGTACCGACAATTCCTCCACCAATAATCACTACTTTGGCAGGTGAAACACCTGGAACACCTCCAAGTAACACACCTTTTCCACCTTCATGCTTTTCTAGAAAATGTGCGCCAAGCTGAACAGCCATACGTCCTGCAACTTCACTCATTGGCGTTAATAATGGTAGTGCACCATTTTGTAGCTGAACCGTCTCATAGGCAATCGCTAAGACTTCTTTTTCAACTAGCTGTTTCGTTAAAGTAGGTTCAGCTGCTAAATGTAAATAAGTAAACAGGATTAAATCTTTCTTAAAGTATTCATATTCTTGAGGTAATGGTTCTTTCACTTTGATGACCATGTCTACATCCCATGCTTCTTTCGCCGTAGCGACAATCTCCGCACCTACCTCTGTATACGCCTCGTCTGTAAATCCACTGCCTAATCCGGCACTCTTTTCTACTTTTACTAAATGACCATTTTTTTGCAGATCAAAAACTCCCCCTGGAGTCATCCCTACACGATTTTCATTATTTTTTATTTCTTTTGGAATCCCAATAATCATCGCTTACCCTTCTTTCTCAACGATCGTTTTACGTACATATTCAAATGTCTCATCTAAAATACGTAACATTTCGTCTAATTCTGCTTTCGATAAAATCAAGGGTGGCGAGAAGACAACTGTATCTTGATCGTACGTAACTGTTCGTAAGATTAATCCTCGTTTCATTGTTTCTTGTACGAAAATCGGGCTCAAATACGACTGGAAAAGCTCGCCGGTCTCACGGCTTTTTACTAATTCAATTGCTCCAAGTAATCCAATAGTACGAACGCGTCCGATAAAGCTATATTTTTCTTGAAGTGCTTTGAAGCCTTCTAACATCGCTTCACCCATGTGTGCTGCGTTTTCTACAAGCTTTTCACGTTCAAGTATTTCAATGTTTTTAAGCCCAACTTGACAAGCCAGTGCATGGCCGCTGTACGTATATCCGTGCATTAATGTGCCTTTGGAAAGTTCACAATAATCTTGATGGATTTTTTCGGAAATCACCACACCTCCAAGCTGCGCATAACCGCTAGAAACACCTTTAGCAAATGACATCATATCCGGTACTACGCCATAATGCTCCATACCAAAAAGTTTACCCGTACGACCGAAGCCCGTAATGACTTCATCTGCAATGAATAAAATACCGTACTCATCACAAATTTTTCGCACTTCTTTAAAGTAATCTTTTTGCGGAATATTGACGCCTCCGGCACCTTGTACAGGCTCAGAAATAAATGCGGCAACAGTTTCGGGCCCTAGTGTTTCAATCATTTCGCGTAAATGACGCACGGACTGATTGTATACATAGTGAAAATCAGGCGCATGTGAGTTCGTAAAATCGCGGAAAGCTTGTAAACCTGTCGCATTTGTAGCACCCATTGCGACACCATGGTACGACAGGGTACGTGAAATAATTTTTTGACGTTCTGGCTGCCCCTTTAATAACCAGTAATGGCGCGCTAATTTAATCGCTGTATCGTTCGATTCCGAACCACCTGAAGTGAAAAATACCGTATTTAAATCCCCAGGCGCTAATGAAGCAATTTTAGAAGCTAAACGAATGGCTGGTTCATTACTAAATGTAGCAAAGCAAGAACTAAATGCTAATGTAGCCATTTGTTCCTTCGCAACTTCAGCAATTTCTTCACGGCCATGCCCGACATTTACATTCCATAAAGAAGACATCCCATCAATGTAGGTATTGCCTTCCATGTCTTTCAAATAAATACCTTTCCCTTCTGTGAAAATGGCAGCAGGTCCTTGTGCTTGTTGTTGTTCGATGGACGTAGTTGGATGAAGGAAATGCTTCTGATCTAATGCCTTTAACTCTTCTTTTAGTTGAATTGTCATAAATCCCAACCTCTTTTCCCTTATTTTTTCATACACTTATATAACAGCAATTCCCATGCCAACCTCCAAAAAAAGAGGCAATTTTCTTTTTGAAAATGCCCCTTCTGTCACCCTAAATGTTTCAATAGATGATTTTATATTTTATTGCAAATCATTGTTGTTTTTTTCATGACCGTTGCAATACAACATGAGGAATCGTTGTTGTATTGCAACCTTTTATGCATAAATACAAATTTGATGTAAAAACGCATCGTTAATCTTTATAGGAAACATGACGAGTTAATTGAAATTTTTGTATTTTCCGTACTAATGTAGATTGATCGCAGCCGAGTGCTTTTGCTGCTTGTCGTATGCTTGGATGTTCAGACAATGCTTGCTTAATCATTTGCTTTTCAAACGCAGCTACTTGCTCCTTTAATGTGCCAGCAAACGGTGTAGTTGCAACATTCCCTTGACTATTTTGCTGTTGTGCTGTATTTTCTGTATCTCGCACAATAATGAGGTTACTATCTAACTCTTGTTGTACAGTGTTTGCCGTTATTTCCGGCTGGGTTGCTAATAAACAAATTCGTTCCACCATATTTTTGAGCTGCCGAACATTCCCTGGCCAATCATACCCCTCTAATATTTTCATAGCTGATGACTCAATCGTCCGATGGATACCATACTTTTCTCCAATTAAGGCTAAAAAATGATTGACCAGCGGAATTATATCTTTGCGACGATGCCTTAAAGGAGGAATTTCAATCGGGATGATGTTTAAACGATAATATAAATCCTCACGGAAACCGCCTTCCCTAACCATTTCCTGTAATTTTCGATTTGTCGCTGCAATTATGCGTACATCAATAGGAATAGGCTTTCCACTGCCAATACGCTGAACTTCAGATTCTTGTAGCACACGCAATAATTTCGCCTGAAGCAGCAAAGGCATTTCACCAATTTCATCTAAAAAAACTGTGCCCCCTGATGCAATTTCAAATAATCCAGCTTTCCCTCCTTTGACTGCCCCTGTAAATGACCCTGCCTCATAGCCAAAAAGCTCCGATTCTAGTAATGTTTCAGGTATGGTACTACAGTTAATCGTTAATATTTGCTTATGGCTACGTCTACTATAAGCGTGAATGAGCTTTGTGATTTCTTCTTTACCAACACCCGATTCACCTCCGATTAACACGGTAGAATCTACTTCTGCAACCCTCATAACACGCTTTACAACTTGCATCATGGCGGGAGACACTGTAATTAAACTACTTTTTCTTGATTCTTTATTATGTAAGGCTTGTAGTTTATTTTTAAAAGTTTCATTTTGAACTTCTAATTTTTCTACTTCTTGTTCTAACAATTTCAGCTGTGTCATATCACGTGTAATTGCTACAACGTATTGCAACTCGCCGTCTTCATCAAAAATTGGCTTACCAGAAACTAAAAAGCATTTTCCGTTAATGAACGTTTGCAAAATGGTTACTTTTTCTTTTGATTCGATTACTTTCATCGATATGGAATCACTCATTAACCCTTCGTCTATTACGTCTTTTGCGTATCTTCCCATTAGATTCATGCCGACAATTTCAATATCAATATCATTTTGAAATAATATTTTGCCGTTGCAGTCACAAATCGTAATGCCATCTGAAATGGAATTTAATACTTTATTTGAAAGAGGATTCATAAAATCAATGTCGCTAAATTGCTTCAATGACCTTACATTAAATAAATTGCCATTCGATGTTTCTAATACATGCACAAAATGACCTTCTGCCTCAAATGTACCTTTTCCTTTACAATATTCTTTTAGTATTTTTTCAAGGAGCTCTATTTGAATTTCACTTTTTACAATCACTTCATGGTTTTTCATAATAAAAAAATGTTCTGCATTATGAAGTTCTGTTATCGACATATAGACCACATCCTCCCCAAACTTGAAGAGGCTGGGACAAAAGAGAAAAAGTGTTGATGTCCGCTACGGCGGACGCTTTCCGGGGGGCGTGGCCTCTCAGGCGTCACGCTAATCCCCCAGGAGTCGCCGCCTCGCTACCATCAACTAGTACTCACTTCTGAATTTTATTTATTCCAAAAGGAAGAACGTCTAAATTTTTCTTCATTTTTAGATAGCAAAAATTTAATAACGCCTTTGCTCCTCTTTCTAAAAATTTAAAGTTATGTCCCAGCCTCTTCATCTTCAAGATAATATTCTACTCTGAAATTAATTTTTCCTCTATTTGTTCCACTGGTCGTCTTGAAGAGACTTTCCGCATAATAAAGAACAGCACAATAGAACCAATCAACACTAATGTGCTTAAGTAGAACTGAGGGCGTAAAGATTCAATGATCATTTGGCATAAATAGACAACTGTTAAAATACCGATTGTGACATATGATAAATATGGAAATAACCACATTTTAATGGATAATCGCTCGCCTGAAACATTATCATAATAACGCCGAAATCGAATTTGCGAAATCGCTATGAAAATATACACAACAATCATTAATCCCCCAACGCAGTTACCTAAAAAATAGAAGATGACTTCAGGAGAAATGAAGTATAGCATCGCACAAATATACGCTACAACTGTACTACCGATAATAGCTGGTACAGGTGCGCCGCGACGATTTTTAATGTACGAAAAAATTTTCGGCGCATTGCCTTGGCGCGCCATTTCAAGTAACATACGTGAACTCGTATAAAGTGCTGAATTTAATACAGAGATTAATGAAATGAAAATAACCACTTGAATAATTTGAGCAGCAATCGGAAGCCCAGCTATTGTTAAAATATTTGCATAAGGCGCTGCCAACAATTTTGAATCATTCCATGGTAAAATCATAATCATAATTGCTACTGAACCCACGAAAAATAAACCTAAACGGAATACGACATTTCGAATGGCACGAACAATATTTTTCGCAGGATTATCAGACTCTGCCGCTGCGATAGCTGCAACCTCAGCACCACATATGGAGAAAATCACGAATACGATCGCCGTTAGAATCGGTACAATACCATTTGGTGCAAAGCCGCCGTAACCAATTAAAATGCCAAGTCCCTTTGGTTCATAATTGGGCCATATGCCGAATATCATCGCTGTTCCAACAACTAAGAATACGATTATAGCCGTAACTTTAATGAATGATAACCAGTATTCAAATTCCCCAAATGATTTTACGGAATATATATTAATGATTGTCATTAATAATGTGACACCTACACTACCCACCCAAATCGGTATAACTGGAAACCAGTTATGCAACATGCCTCCAATTAACGCAGCTTCTAATCCTACAATAAATACCCAGCTTGCCCAATATAGCCAACCAACTGTAAAGCCTGCCCATGGACCAATATACTTCCCTGCATATGAAGCAAATGAACCTAACTCTACCGAACCACCAGATTTCTTTCCTAATACTATTTCTCCAGCTGCCATTTCACCAACCATCTGCATGACTAAGACAATGAGTAAACATGCAATCGCGTAAGAGACAACTGCTGCAGGACCTGTGCTTAAAATATTTTTTCCAGTACCAACGAATAACCCTGTGCCAATTACCCCACCGATAGAAATCATCGTAATATGCCGCGTCCTTAGTGATTTTTGCAAAGTTCCCATTAAACCACCCCTTAGTGTTTTTATGTAGACATTTACTAGCACCTTCTCTCTAATCCAATGTCTTCTGTTTAATGAGCAATTTTGATGCCAAAATCTACTTATCACAAAAAATAAGCTAAGCTTCGCTTTCGCACAGATAAATTGCCACAGGACGTGGCGTTCTTAGAATGAGTTCCTCTATTTCAGTGGGTGTTTGGACATCCACTGAAAAGGAACCACATCAGCTTTCATTTCACCCTTCAGAGGTGGGCGTCTTCTGTATCTGCCGCTACGCTTTCGATACAAAAAACATTTGCTGAATGAAGATAAAAAATGAGGAAACGATTCTACATCTCTAGAGTGTTTGATGTGAAAATAGTAAATTAGGATAATTTGATAATACATTCTATGGTAAATCCGAATTTTTGATGCGAAATCGCATCATTGATATTTTATTTACATCATATTATCCATAAGCTCGATTAAATGAGCTCATAATATTCATTTCCTCTCTATACTTCGCCACTGTACGTCTGGAAATTTGTATACCTTCTGTACATAATATATTTGTAATTTGTTGATCAGCTAATGGGTTTTGTTTGTCTTCTCTCTCAATAAGTTGTTTTAGCCGTTTCTTAATATACATAATAGAATCCATTTTTCCGGAAGTATTCATGAGACCTTTTGTAAACAAGGATTGTAATGCATAAATGCCATGAGGAACTTGTATATACTTCCCACGAATAGCTCGACTAATCGTCGACTCATGAACACCTAATACTCCTGCTACATCTTTTAAACGCATAGGCTTTATTGCTTCTAGACCGTCTATAAAAAAATCCTCCTGTAGTTGAACAAACCATCTTGCTAATTCGTAAAGTGTTTTATCTCGCTGTTCAATTCCTTGTAGTAACGCGAGTGCGTCTTTTATTGAATCCCGGTAGTAGGTTTTATAATTCAGATCATTTTTGAGTAAAGTTACGTAGCTTTCATCAATCGAAACGGAAGGTAAATAGTGCCGATTCAATTTGATAATCCATTCTTCCTCTATTTTCTTTACTTCTATATCTGGATTGACGTATGGAATCGTTTCCAATTTATCGCCTACAATTATCGGCTTTAATTTTTTTATATAGTGAACGGCTTTTTTCACTTCTTGCAGAGGTATATTGTATTTTTTGCTTAACTGTTTAAACGCCTGCGCTGCTACTAACTCTAGATCTGAACTTATAAATTGTGAAGCTATTATAGGGGCAAACTGGTCGTTGTCCAATTGAATGAGTAAGTATTCTTTATAACTTCGTGCGCCTACTCCAACTGGCTCAAAAGTTTGAAGTAAATCCAATATTGCTTCTACATGCGATAAGGTTGTTTTATATTTTTGAGCTACAATCTCTAACTCTACATCTAAAAATAAACGGTCATCTAAGGATTGAATTAAAAACTTTAAAATTCTCAAGTCAACAGACGATAGGTTTTTGTGCATAGGCACTTGTTCGAGCAAAAACTGCTCATAGCTTTCTTTTTCAGCAAGCTTCATCTCAATGATGTTAAATTGGTCATTTCTTGATACATCATATGGCAAAGAAAAGGTGTTAAAGGAACAGCTTGCTAACTGCATGATTTCCTCATATTGTCTTTTTGCTTCTGCGTCAGTTACAACTATCAGTGGATTTTCATTGGCTTTTTCATAAATGTATTGCTCTAGCTCATTAGCCGAATATTGCAGTATTTCTAAATGTTGCACAAGTTGTGCAGATAATACTTGTGTGACCTTTTGCGAAGTTTTGATAGTCATTTGCATACCACACACCCCCAAAACAGAATTTTCTACATCGTAACATGTTTATTCTGTTATTTTCCATTTTTTCATAAATTGAATATTTTTCACTGTTGTTTTTGAAAGGGATTTTATTTCAACTTCAGAATTCTACCCTTGCATAATAACAGTTACTGTTTCCCCTCCACTAAAAATCATATTCTTCAAAATAAATAAAATATAATTATAGAATTTTCTAATTATTCTAAAAAACAATTGACTTATTCTCATAACACCCCATAAAATACACATATAATGTAATAGTTATTACAATACGGTAAAAGGAGGAGTCGTAAAATGTTTCATTTACCAACTGTGCAATTTACAGAAGAGCAGGAACAATTTCGTTTAGAAGTTCGAGCGTTTTTACAGCAAGAACTAGCAAATGGCACCTTCACACCAAAGTGTGACTCATGGTTAAGCGGTGATGACCCTAAGTTTTCAAAATTAATCGGGAAAAAAGGATGGATTGGTATAACTTGGCCAAAAAAATATGGCGGTCAAGAACGCAGTACAATCGATCGCTACATTTTAACCGAGGAGTTTTTAGCTATCGGTGCACCTGTTGCAGCGCATTGGTTTGCCGATCGTCAAACTGGTCCCTTGCTTTTACGTTACGGGACTGAAGAACAACGTCAATTTTTCTTACCACAAATTGTGAATGGGGAATGCTACTTTGGGATTGGTTTAAGCGAACCAAATAGTGGCTCTGACTTAGCATCTGTAAGTACACGCGCTGAAAAAGTAGAAGGTGGTTGGATTGTAAATGGCCAAAAAATTTGGACGAGTAACGCTCATCTTTGTCATTATATGGTCACTTTAGTGCGAACGAGTTCATTTGATGGAAAAAATAAACATGCGGGAATGAGCCAACTTATTGTCGATTTACATGCAGATGGTATAACCGTTGTACCGATTAAGTTTTTGACAGGGGAACATCATTACAATGAAGTGTTCTTTGAAAATGTCTTTGTACCTGACAATATGGTTGTAGGGGCAATCGGTAATGGCTGGGCTCAGGGATTAGCAGAGCTCGCTTTTGAGCGCAGTGGCCCTGAACGTATTTTAAGCACTTTCCCACTCCTTGATGAACTTATTCAAGAACTGAAATGTCAAAACAATAGAGAAGGATTAAAACAAGCATCTAAAGTTGTGGCACGTCTATGGAGCTTGCGAAACCTTTCAATAGGTGTGGCACAGCTATTAGAATCCGGTGAAGGTGATGACGTGTCGATCCCTGCTGCCCTTGTAAAAGCTCTTGGGACGAAGTTCGAACAAAGTATTCCTGAAATTACACGCTTATTAGTGCAAACCTATCCAACACTTGACGCCCAACGTAAAATTGATCGCTTAATGGCGGAATCGATTTTACATGCGCCAGGCTTTACAATTCGCGGAGGAACTTCAGAAGTACTATACGGTGTGGTGGCGAAAGGGGTTGTAGCACAATGAGTGACATGAAAGACATGATTGTAGATGTTGTAGAACGCATGCTAAAAGAAAATGTAGATAAAGATTTGGTCGATACCATAGAACAAGGTAGATGGGCACCTGAAGTATGGAATATGTTTAAAGAAAACGGGATAACAGCGGTTGCCATTACGGAAGACAATGGCGGTGCAGGGGGCGATTTAGAGGATCTACTAAATATCGTTCGATTAACAGGGAAATATGCTGCTCCGATTCCATTTACTGAAACAACTTTAGCAAATTATTTATTGGAATTGACAAACTTACAGGTGAAAGATGATTTGGCGACGTATATGCTCTCTGCTGATCAAGCCTACACGCTAGTGAACGGAAAACTAACAGGTGAAGCGAGTCAGATTCCTTGGGCGCGTCATTCAAAATACTTGGTGACACTTGCGGAAAGCGTAGAAGGTATTCATCTAGTAGAAGTAGATTTAAAGCAAGCTGAAATTACACCAGGTACAAATTTAGCAAGTGAACCGCGTGATACAGTGAAATTTAATAACCTAGATATTTCACAAGTATCTGTTGTGTTATCCCCTGATCATATTCGCACTATGAAAACACTTGAAACAGCCTTTCAATTAGCACGGATGACGGGTGCTATCGACAAAATTAACGACTTAACGGTTCAATATACGAAAGAGCGTGAGCAATTTGGACGTCCAATTCACCGCTTCCAGCTCGTTCAGCAGCATATCGTACAATTAGCAGGTGAAACCGTTGTCGCTTTAGCGGCATTTAATAATGTAACAGATGCCCTTCTTGCGCATTGTCAAAATAATGAGACGGCTTATGCACGCATTCGTTTTGAAGAAATCATTCAAACCGTAGCGACCATTTCTCATCAAGTGCACGCTGCAATTGGTACGACACATGAACATAGCCTGCACCAATATACGCGTAGACTTTGGTCATGGCGTGATGAAGGAACTAACATCTCGTATTGGACTGATTTTGTTGCTACACAACTACTAGAAAATAGTGGTGATAGCTTATGGGCGTACTTAACTGAAACAAAAATACCCACGACAATAGAAGGAGTGATTTTTAATGGCTGATTTACTATTTGAAGTGAACGATCATATTGCAACGATTACGTTAAATCGACCTGAAGCATATAACGCCTTCAGCGAAGAAATGATTACGGAGTGGATTAAAGCACTTGAAAAGGTCCGTGATTCGGATGATATTCGTGTCGTAATCGTGAAAGGTAACGGAAAATCATTTTGTGCAGGAGGCGATATTAAAGCGATGCAAGCAGGGGCAGGATTTTTCCAAAGTGAAGAAGACCTCTCTTCTACAGGTTTAGCACGCAAAAATTCGCTTTGGAAAAAGATTCAACGGATTCCCCTTCTGCTTGAAGAAATTGATAAGCCCGTCATTGCACAAGTTCATGGCTTCGCAATGGGTGCAGGCCTGGATATGGCTTTAATGTGTGATATTCGTATTACCGCGAAATCAACAAAGATTTCAGAAAGCTATATAAACGTAGCAATTGTACCAGGCGATGGTGGCGCTTATTATTTACCGAAACTAATAGGCCTCGACCAAGCATTGGACATGTTCTGGACAGCTCGCATATTAACTGCTGATGAAGCAAAAGACAAAGGTGTTGTAACATTTGTTGTGGAAGACCATGAGCTCGAGGAATACACATTAAATTATGCTAAAGAATTAGCGAGTCGCCCAACCACTACCTTACAATTCATTAAACGCGCAGTATATCAAAGTCAAAAGATGGATTTGCGTACTTCTCTTGACTACATTTCATCACAGATGGCCATTGTAACAGAGCTCGATGACTTTAAAGAAGGTGTAAGTGCAGTCGTAGAAAAACGCAAGCCTATTTATAATTGAACTTATTCAGTGAGGGGCGACGCACAAATCGTGCTAGTGCAGACATTTATGACAGGACGTAACGTTCTTAGTGTCCTCCATCCCCCACTGATTAATAGTTAAGGCACGAATGATGTGGTGAAATTTAAATGTGTTCTTTTATCTGATACTCACGAATGCTTAATCTCTCACATAAAACTTCCTGCTTACTCTTTGTTTTGAAATAGGAGTCTTCGTGCCCGTTAGTACGGGATCAATGATGGTTATAGGAGGAAAAATGATGCAACCTCTTGAAAATATTCGAGTGTTAGATTTGTCACGTGTCTATGCTGCTCCTGCAGGCTCGATGATGCTGGCAGATTTAGGAGCAGAAGTAATTCGCGTAGAACATCCCAACGACTCAGATAGCATGCGTGACTGGGGCCCATTTTTGAATGATCAAAGCACGTATTATTTATGTGCCAATCGTAATAAAAAATCGATTACATTGGATTTAAAAACAAATGAAGGTAGGGAGAAATTTAAAGAGCTTGTCAAAGATGCAGATATCATACTCGAAAATTTTAAAACGGGAGATATGACTCGAATGGGGCTAAGCTATGAGGAGCTTAAAAAAGTGAATCCGAGGATAATACATTGTGCGGTAACTGGCTTCGGTCAAACAGGCCCCCTCGCTTACGAACCAGGCTTTGATCCGGTTATTCAAGCAATGAGCGGGTTAATGCATGTGACAGGTTCAACTGAAGGTGAAGCAACAAGAGTCGGTGTCCCTATTGCGGATATTTTAACTTCTCAGTATGTTGTCATTAGTATTCTAGCTGCTCTGCGGATGCGAGATCAAACGGATGAAGGACAATTTATTGATTTAGCTTTATTAGATGTGCAAATGAGTAGCTTAGCAAATGTGGCAAGTGCTTTTTTAAATACAGGCTTTGCTTCGGAGCGTCTAGGTAACCGTCATAATAATGTAGCGCCCTATCAAGTATTTAACTGTGCGGATGGTCCTCTCATGATTTGTGTTGGCACAGATGGACAGTTTCAAAAATTTTGCCTTATGATGGAACACGAGGAATGGGCAAAAGATGCACGCTTTATGACAAATACGATGAGGAAGCAAAATGAAACTGAACTTGTTAAAATGATTACTAACATGACCATGACCAAAACACGCGATGAATGGATTGTATTATTACATCAATACAAAATTCCAGGTGGCCGTGTAAATACGATTGCTGAAGCATTAGAACAACCGCAATTTATGGCACGCGACATGATTGGTGAAATAGAGCACGAACAATACGGTAAAATGAAGTTCGTCAAAAACCCGTTAAAGTTCTCAAGTTTAAACATTCAGTATAAATTAGCGCCTCCGACACTTGGAGAACATACAAATGAGTTCCAAAAGTCCTCTCTACCAAAATAAAATTACGCTATAATAGAAGTAATTTTTATATAAGTAGGTGATGAAATGAATCAGGAGACATTCGAAAAAAACTATACAATGTCGTCGCTCCATAAAGCGATTAAAGTGTTAAAAGCTTTTACGAAAGAAGAGCCAAATCTTTCTTTAACAGAGTTAAGTAAAAAGACTGGAATAAGTATTTCCAGTTTGCAACGTTTTGTTTCTACCTTTGTGTACGAGGGATTTCTTCATAAAGACGAGCGTACGAAACGCTACCAATTAGGTCACTCACTGCTGTACTTAGGAAACTTAGTTAAACAGGAATCTAGTCTAATTATTGTTGCAGAACCCATTTTAAAAAAGCTAAACGAAGACATGGGTGAAAGTGTTTCCATGAATATTATCGATGGATTGGAAAGACGCTGTATTTTAAACTATGATTCAACATATCCGCTATCAACGAAAATGTATGTTGGAGATACCTCGCCTCTTTATGCTGGTGCATCATCTAAAACATTGCTCGCATTTATGCCAAATGTTGAAGAATATGTAGAACATATATCTCTTGAACCCATCACGGATAGGACAATTCTTTCAAAAGACCTGCTGTTGGAGGAATTACAGCAAATCCGATCTCAGCGTTTTGCAAAAAGTAGTAGCGAGCGTGTACGCGGGGCATGTTCTGTATCAGCACCGATTTTAAATGCCTCTCATCATATCGTAGCTTCGGTGACACTGGTTATCCCAGAAGTACGATACAGTGATTATGATGAATATCAATTAATTGAAACCATTCAACACGTCGCAGTGGAAATTGAAAAGCAACTGAATTAAAAAAGGATGGGACAAAGCACTTTAAATTTTAAGAAAGAGGAGCAAAGGCGTTATTAAATTTTTGCTATCTAAAATGAAGGAACATTTAGAAGAGAACACTAGTTGATGGTAGCGAAAGCGGCGACTCCTGGGGGATTAGCGTGACGCCTGAGACTACAGGCTCAGGCCACGCCCCCGGAAAGCGTCCGCCGTAGCGGACATCAACGCTTACAGCAAAAAAGTGTTAGATCGACATCAGTCAATCTAACACTTTTTCTCTTTTGTTCCAGCCTCTTTATGCTTTAATAATATTGTCAAATTCGTGCCAATGATGCAATCGTGGCAATGTCACATGCTCATTGTAGGATTGATTTTTTAGAATCACTTTTGTCTCTACGTCTTGAAGTGTTTCAAGCACAGCTGGCTTATCATCTACATAAACATCTAAAGCTAACTTTTTTATAATAGCAACTTTCTCAGTATCTTGCATACCGCAGAAAAAGTGCCCCTCTTTGATAGGGAAGCCCTGTGCTTTCATCCATTGCTGCGATTGCGCACAATACTGCTTAGGACGTGACGTAATATAATAAATGTCATGCCCCTGCTGATTTAAGGCTTGAAGCGTTTCAAGTGCTCCCTTAAAAATAGGACAATTCGTAAAATAAATTTCCTCTAACGAATTATTCCACATAGCAGAACCTTGTGAATCAGTTAACCCAAAAAGCTCATGAATTTCAACTCTTTGCAATGCTTGAAAGGCTTCTATTGTTATGTTTTTCCCTAGTTTTTTATTATAAAGCGAAAAAGCATATGCGCGTAAATCAATGAGTGTATCATCTATATCAAAACCAAATTTCATCTTTTTTTCTTCCTTTCAAGAGGCCCAATCTACAAAGTTTGATGCAAAGGTTTGTTCTTTTTCAATTTGCTTGGCCAGTACTTCCTCAATGGCTTGCTCTCGCATTTGTTGAAAATCTTGTACGTTAAATTGTGCAATCGTTGCTTTTGTTAGCATCGACGCAAGACAATCTGCATCCTTTAGCGCACTATTTAAGCCAAATGCTCCAGTGGGTGTCATGGTGTGAACCGCATCTCCTAACAACACAAGTCCGTCTGTTCCCCAGCAGTCACTATGACTACTAAACACATCGAGCAGGACAAAATCTTGCCACGATTGAATATGGTGAGTTACTATTTCAGCTAACTCAGGAAACGCTTCAGTAAGCTGTTTAACAAACGGCGTAAACGCTTGTTTTCTGAGCTGCGGAAAACTACCTTGCTCAATGTTCCAGCCAATTTGAATAAAGCCCCCTACCTGCGTGAAAAGTGACAATTGTTTATCCCCGATTAACGCCATTTTAATGGAGGGCTCCCACCCTTGTGGTGCAGGAATTTTTGCCCATAGCAAATCAAAGCCATGTTTGTGCTTCTGAATGTCAATGTGTGCTTGCTTACGAATGGTAGAGTAACGCCCATCAGCTCCTATGATAAGCTGACTCACGATTTCAATTGTTTCGCCATCCTTTGTTGCCACAACACCGACATAACGTCCCGACTGATTAGTAATGAGTTTTGTCACTTTCGTATCTAATAAGCAAGTGAAGTGTGGAAATTGTTGTGTTTCTTGCAGTATCCCCTTTAGTAAATGTGCTTGTGGCACATGAATACCTAAATGACCAACAGCTTCATCTGGAAAAATCGTTTTAAATGCGCTGCCATTTGCATAATACTCTAACTTTTTCATACGTAAGATGCCAAGAGCTTCGACAGCTTTAAAAAGATGATGGCTTGTTAAAACTGCCTCGCCCTCTTCGTTTAAATGCTCGCCGCGAAATGCCTGCCCGAGCGCTGCGTTTTGTTCCAGTAGTATCACGGAAAGACCCTTCTTCGCTAGTAAATGCGACAGCAATGCACCACTTGGTCCAGCCCCTACGATACAAACATCCGCTTGATAGTTCACTTTTCCTCACCTTTCTTCGGGTAAGCGATAATACGTAAATCTTGGCCTATTTTGTCAAATGAAGCAAATTCCACATCCCATGCCTCATCCATAGATGTCGGACTATGACCCGCAATAGGCGTTAGTGATAGACGACCACCTAAAACCTTTGGCGCAACGTAAATGACATATTTGTTGATGGCACCACTTTGTAAGAATGAAGCATTTACAGCGCTTCCACCCTCAACTAAAATATCTGTCAAGCCTAGTAAGTAAAGCTTTTCAAGCATTTCGTCAATAACAAGACCTTCCCGCTCACGACGAACTGGTATGACGGTTACACCTTTATTTGCTAATGCTGTGATTTTTTCTTGCTCAACATCCTCACTGCATACAACAATCGTTTTTGCTTCTTCTACATTTAGTACATTGGCATGCATTGGTATTCGAAGTGTACTATCCATAATAATACGTGCAGGGTTTTTGCCGTATCCTTCTTTTAGTCTCGTTGTTAAGGAAGGGTTATCAGCGATAACTGTGCCAACCCCCACTAAGATGCCATCTACCTCATGACGAATATGGTGAACATCCTCACGTGCAGCCTCACCTGTTACCCATTTGGAATGGCCAGTATGTGCAGCAATTTTGCCATCCAAGGTCATCGCATATTTTGAAAGCACAAACGGACGTTTTGTCAGCATATTGTGAATGAAACGTTCGTTTAAACGACGTGATTGGTCTTCTAGGACACCAACCTCTACTTCAATACCTGCATCACGTAGCAATTTAATGCCTCGACCTGCTACAGATGGATTTGGATCTTGCATCGCTACAACCACACGACTCACTTGTGATTCTTTCACTAAATTCGCACACGGAGGCGTTTTACCGTAATGTGAACATGGCTCAAGCGTGACATAAAGTGTAGCGCCTTTTGCGTGCTCTCCGGCCATACGAAAAGCATGCACTTCCGCATGTGGCTCCCCCGCTTTTCGATGTAAACCCGTTCCCACAATGACGCCATCTTTCACAATGACAGCCCCTACAAGTGGGTTGGGATTTGTATTGCCTCTTGCACTCGCTGCTAAATCCAGTGCTAATTGCATATATTTTTCATCTGCTGTCATCCTTCGCACCCTCCTCTTACTTCGTTTCACGCATATGGCCAGATTTTGCTACTTTGGTATTTAAATAAAAGCTATTCGTCTCTGTTAAGCCACCCCATAATGGGACATGTCCTTCTGCAGCTACTCCGTGTGACTGTAATGCTGCCAGCTTCTTCGGATTATTTGTAATAAGCGTTACAGGCTTCGAACGAAGTGCAGCCAACACAGAAATAGCCTCTTCATAAGAACGTGTATCATCTGCGAAGCCAAGTGCATGGTTTGCTTCAACCGTATCTAATCCTTCCTCTTGTAATAAATAAGCAAGTGATTTTGAGAATAGACCGATACCACGCCCTTCATGATCTGCTAAATAGAAAATTGCACCGCAGCCATGCTCTACAATCATTTTCATGGATTCATGTAATTGATAGCCACAGTCACAGCGTTGGCTCCCAAAAATATCACCCGTATGGCAAATACTATGCATGCGGATTAAAGCATCATCTGCATGCGCAAAATCACCATAGACAAGAACTGATGATTGCTGCATAAATGCTAAATTTGCAGTGGATAGACCATCAATTATTTCTTCTTTTGATAGATTCGCCTCAACTTTTAACCAGTTATACCATTGAAATGTTGCTGAAAATTCACCTTGTTTAATCGGTAATTTCACTGGACCAACTAAACAAATATTAGCTGTTTCAGATTGCTTTACGATTGTCATTTTGTCTTTCACTATATCCATAACTTTAGTAGTAATTGTCATATTTTCTCCAACTTTCTATTGTAAACAGCTAGCCAAATTTGCTAACTGAGCGCTTGTATTTACACGTTACTTACATAACGTAACTTAGTTTATAATAATAACTGAAAACTGTCAAACATCAGCTTCTATTCTATGAAAAAACTTTCGATGAACCGAAAACTGTTAGAAGACGTTTCAATCATATACTAATAGCTTATGGAGATGCTATTTTTTCTGTGCAGGCTAGTCTATAATAAGCTGAGGTAAGTTGTTATGACACGAAAGGAAGTTTAGAATGAACTTAGAAAAAAATGTTCAGGTGAAGCAGCCAAAATACCAGCAAATCGCGGTGGACCTTGCATCAAAGATTGTAGAAAAAAAATATCAAATAGGCGATAAAATATACGCAAGATCTTCGCTTGCAAGCCAATATAATGTATCAGCTGAAACCGCAAGAAGAGCGATTGCTGTATTACAAGATTTAGAAATCGTGGAAGCTTCCAAAGGCAGTGGTGTCTTCATTAAATCATATGAAAAAGCAGCGCGATTTGTCCGGCAATTCCATGATGTTCAATCCGTTCACGAGCTCCAAAACGAGCTTTTAACGAGTATTCATAAGCAACAAAATGAACTGTTGAATTTACAGGAAAAAACAAAACAACTCATTAGTCGAACTGAACATTTCCGCTCCGTCAATCCTTTTATTCCTTATCAAATTGAAATGACAGCAGAAAGTCCATGCATTCACCAAACGCTGCAAGAATTAAATTTTTGGCAAAACACATCTGGCACAATTGTCGGTATTCGTCGCGGAAACGAATTATTACTATCACCCGGACCGTATCTTTCATTTGAAGATGCCGATATTATTTACTTTATCGGAAATGACGAAAGCTTAGCTCGTGTGCAGAGCTTTTTATATCCAAATTAAAAACCGCTTAAGCGCTGATATCACAGCGTTTAAGCGGTTTTTTTCTTGTTTGTCGATTTGACAAAAGTAACAACCTTTTGTTAATGTTAAGTTGTTACTTGTTCATTTTTGGATATCATTATCCTCAAATAGTATAAATTTTAACTTCCATCAGGGAGGTTTTTCTCTTATCTCATGATGTAGCAGAATGAAGATCACGTATACATGTGGTGTCGTTTTATCATACTTATAAGCAGAAGATGACCGTCTACCTACTTTACTTCTTAAGGTGAGTGTCTTACTGCTTGTTATTGTGAGATAAATTTACGAAAGGAATGGTTCTATGGAAAAAATAAAAATAGAACATGTTTCTAAGGTTTTTGGAAAACATATTCCTCAAGCATTAGAACTCGTCAAACAACAGAAGAGCAAGACAGATATTTTAAAAGAAACAGGTGCAACCGTGGGGGTTTATGACGCCAGTTTCACTGTGAATGAAGGTGAAATTTTCGTCATTATGGGCTTGTCAGGTAGTGGGAAATCAACACTTATTCGACTACTGAATCGTCTTATCGAACCAACAAGCGGAAATATTTTTATCGATGGAGAAAACATTTCAAAAATGGGAAAAGAAGCTTTACGAACCGTTCGACGTAATAAAATGAGCATGGTATTCCAAAACTTCGGTTTATTTCCTCACCGTACACTACTACAAAATACCGAATACGGTCTTGAAATTAGAGGCATCTCAAAAGAAGAGCGTAAAACTAAAGCAGAACAAGCTCTTTCCAATGCAGGCTTACTCGCCTATAAAGACCAGTATCCAAATCAATTATCTGGGGGAATGCAACAACGTGTTGGTTTAGCCCGCGCACTTGCAAATGATCCTGAAATATTACTAATGGATGAGGCATTCTCTGCTCTTGATCCTCTTATTCGAAAAGAAATGCAAGATGAGTTACTTGATCTTCAACAATCATTGAAAAAAACAATCTTGTTTATCACCCATGACTTGAATGAGGCACTTCGCATTGGTGACCGTATCGCCATTATGAAGGACGGCTCCATTATTCAAATTGGTACGGGTGAAGAAATTCTAACGAATCCAGCAAATGATTATGTCCGTACATTCGTCGAAGATGTCGATCGCTCTAAAGTATTAACTGCTGAAAACGCTATGGTTCGGCCTGTATATGTCAATGTCGATCTTGATGGACCTACAGTAGCGCTTAAAAGAATGCGTGAAGAGACTGTTAGTATACTAATGGCTGTAGATAAAAATCGTAAGTTAAAGGGTTATATTACCGCTGACGATGCACTAGCTGCTGCTAAAAGACATGAACAAACCGTACATTCTATTGTTCAGTCAGAAATTTTAACAGTTCCCCCGGACATGCTTTTACAGGATATATTAGGCATGATTTATAATTCCCCTACTCCAATTGCAGTAGTTAAAGATGAACGTTTACTCGGTGTTCTCATCCGAGGCGTAGTCATTGAAGCACTTTCTTCGTTCAATGAGGAGGCCGAAGTACATGAATAATTTTTTAGACAATATACCAACATTACCGCTTGCCCCTTGGGTAGAATCAGCTATGGACTGGTTGACGAGTAATTTTTCTGTATTCTTTAGTGCGATTCAAAAAACCGGAAAACTACTCATGAGTCAGGTCACTGATTTATTAATTGGCATTCCTGCCATTATTCTAATATTACTTGTTGTCATTTTTGCGTTTTTCGTAACTGGCAAAAAGTATGGGCTTGCTACATTTTCTTTAATAGGATTGCTATTTATTTACAATCAAGGCCTATGGACACATCTGATGGAAACCACTACACTCGTGCTGTTTTCAAGTATCATTTCAATAGTCATCGGGATTCCTTTAGGTATCCTCATGTCCAAATCAAGTGTTGCGGAAAGTATTATTAAACCGATTCTTGATTTCATGCAAACGATGCCTGGCTTCGTTTATTTAATTCCTGCCGTTGCCTTTTTCGGCATTGGCATCGTACCTGGCGTATTTGCGTCCGTTATTTTTGCCTTACCACCAACTGTACGTATGACGAATTTAGGGATTCGCCAAGTACCGAAAGAATTAGCCGAAGCTGCTGATTCCTATGGTAGTACATCAAGTCAAAAGCTATTTAAAGTAGAAATCCCCCTAGCTAAATCAACCATTATGGCAGGTATTAACCAAACTGTCATGCTATCACTTTCAATGGTCGTTATCGCCTCAATGATTGGTGCACCTGGCCTCGGCCGTGAAGTATTAACAGCACTGCAACGTACACAGGTTGGGAATGGTTTCGTTGCAGGTTTAGGACTCGTGATTTTCGCGATTATTATCGATCGCTTAACTCAAAGCTTTAATAAAAAGAAAGAACTGTAAGAAAAGTGCGTTTCGCCTGCATCATCAGTAAGCTTGTGAATCAGAGTCGAAGATAAATCAACTTTCGCATGAGAACAAAACGCAATCTGAATATGTTTGGCCGAATGTGATAATAATGAAAGAAGAAAGGAAGATTCGATGAAACTGAAAACTTTATCTAAATTAGGGATGGCATTAGGATTTGGCTTTATGCTCGCTGCTTGTAGTGGGGATGATTCTAGTAAGAATGGAGATTCAAAAGAGGTAAATTTAGCTTATGTTGAATGGGACACAGAAATCGCTTCCACACATGTCGTTGGTCAGGTTCTTGAGGACTTAGGCTATGATGTTTCGCTAACACCACTTGATAACGCTATTATGTGGGAAGCTGTTTCAAAAGGTGAAGCAGATGGCATGGTTGCTGCTTGGCTACCACATACACATGCTTCTCAGTATGAAAAATATAAAGACAATCTAGATGAGCTTGGAGAAAACCTTGCTGGTGCTAAAATCGGTCTAGTAGTACCAAGCTATATGAACGTCAACTCAATCGAGGATTTAAAAAATGAGGCAGACCACACAATTACGGGCATTGAGCCAGGTGCTGGCATAACTGCTGCAACTGAAAAAGCATTAGAAGAATATGATAACCTATCAGATTGGAATCTATTAACTTCTTCCTCTGGTGCAATGACTACCGCGCTTTCTAAAGCGATTAATAATAAAGAAGAAATTATCGTAACAGGCTGGTCACCACACTGGAAATTCGCCTCATATGACCTGAAATATTTAGAAGATCCAAAAGGTGTCTTTGGTGGAGAAGAAACAATTAACACATTCGTCCGTAAAGGTTTGAAAGAAGATCAACCAGATGTATATAAAGTACTGGATAACTTCCATTGGACATCGGAAGATTTAGAAAGTATTATGCTAGAAATTATGGATGGCAAAGATCCAAAAGAAGCGGCTAAAGACTGGGTTAAAGACAATGCAGACAAAGTAGCTGAATGGACGAAGGATGTAGAAAAATAAACACTAAAAATAGCACTGCTGTTTACTCAAACGGCAGTGCTATTTTAATATTAAGAGATCAGTTTTAAAGAAATTGCGGCACCTAAAACTAGAGCAATACACACAATACGTCGCCAATCTTTTGATTCGTTAAAAAACAACATGCCCAATAGTGCACCACCTGCTGCTCCTATACCTGTCCAGATGGCATATGCCGTGCCCATCGGTAATGTTTCCATCGCATACGCGAGCCCAGCAAAGCTGAGCGTAAATGTAACAATAAGTAACGTTAAATCTTTCACACTCTTGCTGCCATTGTATTTACTAATCATAAAAACACCCATCATTTCACAAAGTCCCGCGACAACTAATGCAATCCATGCCATTATGCCTTCACCTCTTTATCTTTTGGTTCACCCGTTAATAGCTTTAAGCCGACGACTCCAGCAAGTAAAACGACGATACATAAGATTTTGGCCAACTTCCATGGCTCTCCAAATAGCAAGCTATCAGCACACACCGTTCCTGCTGTTCCCAAGCCCACAAACACTGCATAGACCGTCCCAACCGGTAAAGTTTCTCCCGCCTTAATTAATAAATAAAAGCTAATAAAAATAGCAATAGCTGTACCCATCCATTCCAACACACTTCCTGCATGCTTTAGGCCGATTACCCAACCGACTTCAAAAAAAGCAGCTACAATAACACTTAACCATTGTTTATTCATGTCACATCTCTCCATTCTATTGTAATCACAGTTGGCATTGTGTAATAAATAGCCGTACCTGAGCGGTGGTGACGTTCACCCGAGCGGTTTTCCCTTGGACCTGAGCGGTAACGCGTGATACCTGAGCGATACTCCCTTGGACCCGAGCGCTAACACGTGATACCTGAGCGATACTCCCTTGGACCCGAGCGCTAACGCGTGATACCTGAGCGATACTCCCTTAGACCCGAGCGCTAACGCGTGATACCTGAGCGATACTCCCTTAGACCCGAGCGCTAACGCGTGATACCTGAGCGATACTCCTTAGACCCGAGCGCTAACGCGTGATACCTGAGCGATACTCCCTTAGACCCGAGCGCTAACGCGTGATACCTGAGCGGTAAACCCTTCCACCTGAGCGGTTCTTCCTTGGACCCGGGCGGTAAGCCCCTCCACCTACGTGACGCCCCCACTACCCAACGCAATCAATAAGTAACCAGAACACAAAACTTTCATTCCTCAGCGTTGGCAATACAGCCACTTTTTAGCCAAACAAAAAAGCCTGCAGAAACACTGTTAAAAACAGTATCTCCCAGGCTTTTATCCTTCCGTGTCACAAAAATAATTTTGTGGTTTTCTCTCGGACCTGTCTAGCAAACGCTACGGAACCCTAGAAAACTTTCTATCTGATTGTCATTTTAGTATAGCAAATAACTTAGAAATTTTCCACTGGTACATAGCCAACTTTGTCGACTAATGTCTGCCCTTCTTCAGATACAATCCAATCGACCAATTTCGTTACATGCGGATTGTCCGTTCCCACTGTCACAGCATAAAATTCCGACGTTAATGGGTATGTACCATTGCGAATATTTTCCTTCGTTGGTGCCACACCATCAATGGAAAGTAATTTTATTTCCTTATTCCCCACCATTTCCGTTGAATAATACCTGAAAGTGTAACCAATTGCGTTTTTATAATTGCGATATTTGGAGACTTCATGAATGATATCCCCCATTCCTGTCGCTACATCCTCTGTAGGAGCCTCCATGATAGGTGTATTCTCCATTATCTTTTCAAGCATCGTTTGACTTCCGCTATCCGCTGGGCGTTGAAATGCACGAATTGCATCATGATCCCCACCTACCTCACGCCAATTCGTAATTTCACCAGCAAAAATTTGTTTAACTTGCTCAAGGGTTAGATTATCGACACTATTTTTATGATGCACAAAAAAGACAAATGCTTCGCGTCCAATGGGCGTCAGATTCAATGTAAGACCTCTCATGTCCGCTCCTTTTTGCTGTGACGCTGACGGAGCTGCTGCAAAAATCAAGTCAACATCCCCATAAATTAAATTGTGGTAGGCCACTGGTGTACGGTTTACCATCACTTCACTTTCATAGGGCGGATAACTTTTTTTAGGATAGGTCGCTTCCACAAAAGCAGCATACAGTGGATACATTGCCGTAGCCCCATCTATACGAGGCAGAGGCTCCTGTAATTGTAATGATGCCTTGGACTTCACGACCATATTTCGTGCTACAAACGGTTCATAGGCAAAGACATCGATTTCGGCATCGACTGTTGGCGTATTCATTTTATAATGATATTGAACCGGTGCTATTGCAGCAATGATTAGAGCCACACCAATTATTCCAGCAAACCATACCTTGCGCTTCTTCGTCGTAAACCATTCAAATATCAGACAAGTAAACAGTAAAAACAGGCTAATTGGTACAACAAGGAGAAGGCCTTTATAATGCATCGAACCATTTAATAATGTGAAAAGAGCGACAATTCCTGTGAAAAATAGTAAACAAATAAACACAAATATAGTTTGCATAATTTTCATTTACTTTCCTCCTTTATACAATAGTGTAAATTTACACTACACTATTTAAAATAGATGATTTCAAGTAGAAAGGCAACTGCATATTCTGAAAATTATGTTAAAATAAAATTTAGTACTGATAGGAGGTATGTACATATGGCAATTGAAAAAGTACGCGAACATTTCGCTCAGTGGCATTTACAACACAAAATACAAGAGCTTAGCGAGAGCTCAGCAACTGTTGAAATGGCCGCACAAGCGCTCGGTTGTGAGCCTGAGCGTATTGCAAAAACGTTATCGTTTCTTGTCAATGACTGCACGATTTTAATCGTAGCCGCAGGTGATGCTAAAATTGACAATACTAAATACAAGTCCCTCTTTAGCACAAAAGCGAAAATGGTAGCAAAAGAAGAGGTCAATGAACGCATAGGACATGATATTGGAGGCGTTTGTCCATTCGGCATAAATGAAGGTGTCGCAGTTTACTTAGATGAATCGCTCAAACGTTTTACGACAGTATTCCCTGCTTGTGGTAGCAGTAACTCTGCTATCGAGTTGACTATTGATGAATTAGAAAAATATACGCCCTATAAGGAATGGATCGACGTCTGTAAAGGATGGAACGATTAATGTAAAAAAACAACAAGCCGCTTCAAGCTTGTTGTTCTTTTTGCATGAGGAAAAAAAGCCACTCGCAGTCCGTGGCGAATCCGCTGGTCTCCTGCTTCGCAACACTTTTTCGTTGGGGTCTAACTGGCTTGTTCTGCCACAGAGCTTTTTTTCTAGAATTTGAAGAGTCTAAGTATGTAATAGTCCCCCATTATGCATTGATCGTGGTGCGAGCGTAGTAGTTTGCCCGGTAGAGGCAATTGATCATGAAGATGAAGATAAACAGGCTAAATTATTAACAGAAAATCACTTTCGTTAGTAAGACCAGTAATTGTATAACTGCTCTTAAACTACGATTTTTCCCGTTATATTAACGCAATGATTGCTCCAATAAAGCTATTCGTTCAGCAGCCACTTCATTTGAAATGCCATGAACGTTTATATAGCGATTGCGTATATGCTTTGAGCATTCAATTGTACAGCCACCTAAATGTATTGCTTCATTCTCTTGTGAACTTAAAATCTGTTTATTACATTCAGGATTAGCACAATTAATGTAACGTTCACAAGGTGTGCCGTCAAAATGGTCCTTACCAACAATAGTTGGGCTTACTTGATTTATCGGGACAACCAGGCGTTCATCAAATACGTAACATTGCCCGTTCCAAAGCTGGCCTTTTGCAGCTGGATCTTTACCGTACGTTACAATTCCACCATGTAGTTGACCTACATCTTCATAACCTTCATTTATGAGCCAGCCAGAAAATTTTTCGCAACGTACACCACCTGTACAGTATGTTAAAATACGTTTACCTTCTAATAATTCCTTATTGTCTTTGATCCATTTTGGTAATTCACGAAATGTCTCAATCTCCGGACGAATCGCGCCTTCAAAATGACCAACATCAAATTCATATGTGTTTCGAGCATCGATAACAACTGTGTCATCTTGTTGCATTTGCTCATAAAAATCAGCGGGTGCAACGTAACGACCTGTCATTTCGAGCGGGTCAATATCATTCTCTAAGTTTAAATTCACCAGCTCAGGTTTTGGACGTACATGCATTTTTTTGAAGGCATGACCATCTACCTCATCAATTTTAAAGACAATGCCTTTGAATAACGGATTACTTTCCATCAATTCTATATAAGCATTTGTTTCTTCAATTGTTCCTGAAATTGTACCATTGATGCCCTCAGAAGCAACTAAAATACGACCTTTTAAGTTCATATTTTTACATAATTGTAAATGCTCCTCAGCGAAGTCTTCTGGTGATTGAATAGTTGTATAATGGTAATACAGTAAAACTCGATAGTTCAATTTATTTTCCACCTATCATTTATATTTGCAGGATATACCTGATAGCGCCTATCATCAAAAACTCAGTATGTTAAAAATACTATTGAAACTAGCATAAATAGTTAATCACAACAATAACCAAATTGCATTTTAGTTTCGATAATGATTAAGTGCGAGTAAGGTTGCTGATTGATACTCAGCGGGTAAATCGTCCTCGTGAAAAATTGCCTCTACCGGACAAACTACTTCACAAGCACCACAATCAATACATAAGTCAGGGTTAATGACATATTGTGTAGCTGTTAAATCAATGCAATTTACGGGACAGGCATCTAAACAGATGGCTGCTTTTTCATCTTTACATAATTCTGTAATTACAAAAGCCATTATAAATCCCCCAGTTGTTGTTTTATTTCCTCAGGTGATTGTTGCCAGTACTGCTCGTTAAAATTAGCTAAAAACTGATAAAGTAATCTTTTCGACTTTACATCGAGATGATTCAAAATAAATTTACCTTTAAGTGCCTTATCTAAATAATTTACTTGCTCTGGCAACGATTTGTAGCCTAGTTTTATACGGCGTTCTTGTTTTGATACGCGCACTTCACTTGCAGTACATCCCGCATAATAAGGTCCATTTTGAGCAATTTGAATAGCTACCCAAACAATCCAATAACGATGATAATCTGCACTAGCATGAGTTAAATCAGGGGAAAAACGAACTTTTTTTTCGATGGTACTTCGCCCATGTAAGGCTTCTAGGTCGATATACACATGTTCGTTTTCACAATCTATAATAAGCGGGGTAACATTATTTAAATCAAGGGTGCCGACTCCGTAACCCCCGTCGCCATCACTTGAATCGTTGCTTAAAATAGTAAAATGTAATTTTTCTTTCATGTAAAATCACCTCCACATCGAATTGGTTTTCTTGAGTAATATTTGGTTTCACTTGAGGATAAATCTTTACTAACATTCTTGTTATCCTACAAAGTATAGTTAATATAATGCATGAATTTTGACAGACATCAATAAACTTCAGCTAAAATCAGTCAATAGTCTGACGAATCACATCGCTTATTCAGCGCTAAAATAGCATCAAAAAACAGCATCGTACTCACAATGTACAAGATGCTGCAAACATAAAATCATAGAAAACTTAATCGTGTCCACATTACAAACACATTACGTATAGTATTTTACAAATTAATGTAATTTAACGTATTAGTAGTAGTTTTTAAACTATACGTAATGGTCTTTTAGAATTTCTTCTAATACCTTTATTAACTAAAAGTATAAATAAAATATACATTTTATAGTCATTTCCTGCCATCAGACTTAGGTCTGAACTATTATCGAATTATCATGTAGCTATAATGAAATAATTCAAAGACAACTAAAATCCCTAACAGCCTGATAATACAAGCTGCTAGGGATTAGAAAAAATTATTTATTCGTTACTGTTCTTCCATAAGTCATAAATCTCCATACCTTCTCTAATGGGCCCATTTTAAAGAACTTAAACCAAATAACACTATAGAAGATTTGAATCAAGAAAGTTAATGTCGCAATGATAACGACGTTATTGGGCGAAACAACTTCAAGTCCCATTAACGAAATAATGGCTAGACCGATAAAACTTTGAGCCCAATAATTTGTAAATGCCATTTGACCAACACGTCCGATGGGCTTAAGGAGCTTTGCAATTCGCTTATTTTCTAACAATAAAAACAAACTAGTTAAATAAAAATAAGTCGTTGGTATTACTCCTAACCCTAAAATAAATTGAAGATTTTGGTCATTACCTTGTGCTGCAAACCAGATCCAAATGGAGAAACCTATGAACAACGGGAGTGTAACGATTTGTATCCATTTTAGTTGTTTAGAAAATTCACTTACATGGCTAACCCAATCTGCCTTTGCTACTAAAAAGCCGGATAAAAACATAATAAAAATAGCCATCGTATCATTTCCTAGTAGACTAGCGATAATCGATAATACACCTGTGTTTGGCAGAAAAATTTGAATGAGTATCGCGATGACATGGACTGTTATAATACTAAACAACCATTTTCTAATTGTTGAAACTTTTGCATTATAGAATGGTAAAAGGAAGAAACCAATCACTGCATAAATGGCAAGAATGGAGCCCCAGAAAACAAAAAAGTGAACGATACCAATTAGTAATAATGCGCATAAACGTCTTGCAAAACGCAAACGCGGCTTGTCACCACGACTTTCAGCACGTGAAGCGAAAATATAAAACCCTACTCCAAATAAAAATGAAAAAATGGAAAAGAATTTTTTCTCGACAAAAATATCGATTAACGTATTAATAACACCATTTATTCCACTATAATCAGGCTTTGGTCCCCCTTCTATGATGACTTGGTACGCAGCGACATTTATAAACAAAATGCCAAATAACGCTAATCCTCTGATAATATCCAAGGAAACGATTCTTTCTTTTTGTGTAACGGATGGATTCATTGTTTAAAACTCCTTATCTTAAATACTTAATTTCTCTAGGATTATCTTAACTTTCCACCCTTACAGCTATTTAATTTAAAGCTTACATAAACCTTAAGGATTTGAATTATTTGTTTGTATTTTGATTTTTACGATAGTAAGTAGGTAAAGGTAGCGATATTAGTATTTTGGGTTGGGGTACAACTAGGGTACCGAAGTTTTTTTACTGGGTTACCTGGGGTACCAAATTATTTTGGACAGGTGCATACACAAAAATCAGATAACTGAATTTGTTGAATTGATGTATTTAAACAGTAAGCCCGTATTCAAATAACGCATATAAACACGCTGCACCTCCCGGTACTATAAAGGTATCAAAGGAGGTGCCTTTTAAATGCCACAGCAAAAATTAACGATTATCCCGGTCACATTATATCCCGAACTTAAAAATTCCTCTGTAGTCAACTCAACAGAAGATCCCCGCATTAATACATGTACGATTAAAATAGCAACGGTGGAAATTTCCTTCTATAATGGCGTAGATGAGCACATCATTCAAAGCGTGCTGGGGAGTTGAAACTTCTGTGAAACACGATTTTACTAGCGTAAAAATATCTACATCGTTTGTGGAAAGACGGATATGCGAAAAGGCATTGATGGCTTAGCTACACTGATTCAAGATTCTTGCGAACTTGATCCCTACAGCGATTCGGTTTTCCTGTTTTGCGGTCTGAGTAAAGATCGATACAAATGTTTGTATTTTGATGGGGATGGGTTCGCCTTACTTTATAAACGCTTAGATGGCGGAAAACTCCAATGGCCGAAAGATGAAAATGAAGTACGGAACCTTTCGCAACAAGAGCTTCGTTGGCTACTAGAAGGTTTATCATTACAGCAGCCAAAGGCAATTCAAAAAACACCAAAAGGTGTATTCTAAATTCACTATCTCAAATGGTATAATATGAAAATCTTATACGAACGGAAAGTAGTGAATGTTTTAGTGAACTCTTCTTCTAACAATGAGAAAGTAATTAAACTTCTTGAAGAACAACTTGATTATATGAAGCAACAAAACAAAGACTTATCTAAACAGATTGAAGCGCTAACTGAACAAGTACGTTATTTAACAAAACTTTTATACGGATCGAAAACCGAGAAATCAAAATACACTGCACCAGACGGGCAAGGATCATTATTTGATGATGATCCGTCTTTTAGTGATTCTGAGCACACAAAAGAACAAAGCACTCACATAATTTCCTATACAGTTGTACGTAAAATACATAAGAAAAAGCGCAATGATTCACTTCGTGATGGCCTAGAAATAGAAACGATTCACCATCATCCAGAAAGTACGAAGTGCGACTGTTGCCATGGACTAATGATTGAAATTGGCTCAACTATCGCACGTGAAGAAGCGAAATTCATTCCCGCAACAATGATGAAAGTTCAACACGTTGAACATGCTTACGAATGTAAAGGCTGCAAAAGCGATTCATCCCAAAAAGCGCAGATTAAACGTGGGAAAGCGCCACAACCTGCCATTCAACGTAGTATTGCAGGCCCAAGTGTTCTAGCAAAACTTATCTATGATAAATTTGTCCAATACTTACCTCTTTACCGTCAGGTAAAGGAATGGGAACGTCATGGCTTACATACGAATGATAAAAACCTTTCAAACTGGGTCATTCATGATGGGCGTATTGAAATCGATAATAATCCAGCTGAAAATTCCATTCGTCCCAACGTCATAGTGAAAAAAATTGGCTTTTCTCTGTCAGTGAAGCAGGTGCAAACCAAACGCCATCTGCTTGAGCATCGCAGAAACGGCCAAAGCAAATGGTGTGGACTTCTATCGATACCTGATGAAGTTAATGACGGATCTACCGAATCTGGATATCCACCGAAACCTAGAAATTTTAAATCAATACATGCCTTGGTCAAAAAACATCCAAGCTGCATGTGGAAAATAAAATAGCCGTATATCTGATAAAAAAATCAATGATATACGGCTATTCGTGATGCGTACCGAAAAGGTGCGCCTATTTTTTTATAATTCGGCTTACGGTTCTTCTCGTTTGTATACTGAAAAGACTTTGTGTTTATTTTCTTCTTTCGCTTCCATCAATGTGTTGGCAATTTCCTCAAGCTCAAATTCGTCACGGTCTAAATGTTTTTTCTCCTTTGGAGGTGTAGTTGGTGCTTTTTGTGGTTTATCTAATTTTTTCGGTTTTGAAACCTTTAGTTGGTTTCGGAACAGCTGTATAAGTTGTTATCAATGCTCCTAAAAACAAGAACTTTAGTTCTTATTTTTTCATTATAGAACAAACGTTCTTGAATTGGCAATAAAAAATGACCAGGCGCTCAATGAGTACCTGATCATTTTATCTTTATCTATAATTTAAATTAATTGTAAGTTTTTTAATTGTTCTCTATAATCCCATTTTTGTGGTTTCTTATCTTCATTAAACCATTCATGGTTGTTTTCAATCCAACTATTTCTAAATTCTTCATATGATTTACCTTCGCTCATATCATCGAAACCAAATTGAAAACCACAACATCCACATATTTCATAAGACGGATTAGAAAATTCATTGTACGGTGGTTCTATTAACTCATCATATCCACACACAGGACATATATTTACCATTCACCAAACCTCATTTCTATTGTCTATCATAATATTTTTTTCCATCTTTAGGTTTAAAGAAAGTTTTGAGATACCCATCACTACCTAAAACAGCAAATTCATTAGTAGATTTATTATAAAAAACTCTATCACCATCGCTTCTTTTTTTACTAAGAATATTATCACTGTCTGAACCAATCAAATCTTGCGCACGTTCTAAATACTCACTTTGAGAAATTTTACCGAACTCTTTGCCATGTTTTTTGTAATGCTCTTTTAAAAGATCTGTTGATTTAAAAGCTAACTTTTTGACTGCTGCTTTTATAGCTTCTTTTGATAACCATCTTAATGCAGCTCTAACACCTACGCTAATAATAGCTGCAATAACTACCGGTACTATAGACGCATGTAACTCAGTAGTATTAAGATCCATAGTTTCTCCAGTTTCTGAATCAATTAATGTTGCTATAAGTTTATCTTCATCATATTCATGAACATTTACAACATAACTCTTATTTATTTGTTCATTATTGTCATCTAAATAACTTACATCAACACTAACATTATTGTTATCTCTAGCTACAACCTCAGTATTAACAGTAGAAGATTCATTTTCAACTGTAAGATCTACTTTAACTTCACCTTCATTATATTCACCAACTACATTAACTTTCTCTACTAACTGTTGACCTAATTCTTTTCCAATAATTTCATTAGTGATTTCTTGAATTTCTACAGATTGGTCTGTATTTGCACTAGCAGTGGGACTATCCACAAATAGAGTCATAATTAAACAAAAAACCAAATAGAATAAAAAACCTTTTTTAACCAAAATTAACACCTCATTTTATTTTTAAAAAACCATAACCATAAGAAGAATCATAATCATTTTCTCCTAGATCAATTACTATATTTTCCCCAAGATTTTTATTAAAGGAATTTTCCTGTAATAGTTTCGATATTGCGCCTGTAATATAAGCAGCAGCAAATGAGGTTCCCGTAAAAGTAGAATATCCTCCTGCTTTATCAGTCGATAATACTTCAAAGCCTGGTGCAACAAAATCGATTTTACCTGAAGCAGATGAGTTTAATAGTTTTAAATCTTGATTAATACTATTAACAGAAATAACCCCTTCATATTTGGCAGGATACTCTACTCCAAGACCATAAGTATTTCCAGCGGCAGCAACTATTATAATGCTATAATCTAGAGCTCGTTTAATTACTTCTTTTAAACGCTCATTCTCAGTTTGGAAACCGAAACTTACATTTATAACATCTATCTCGTTTGTAATACACCACTCAACAGCTTTTATAAAGTCATCTATAGAACCCTTACCTTTTTCATCAAGGACTTTTAGGTCAAATATTTCTACATTAGGAGCTATTCCTTGGATTCCAAAATCATTATTTTGAGCAGCTATAATACCTGCAATTGCAGTACCATGACCAAAATCATCGATAACTTTTTTTTCAAGTTCTACAAAATTCACTGAATTTTCCTCTTGTATATTTAAATCTGGATGTGATTTATTAATGCCGCTATCCATTATTGCTACTTTCAATTGTTTGTGATTTGAATCATCTTTTTCCTGTGACATATCTACACCCAAAGCTTCTGATACTGATAGGCTAATTAAGTTTCTTTCATTGATAACATTCTTGCCTATTATTAAGAAAATGCAAATCAAAAGTAAAATACTTGTATAAACAACAAATCTATAAATTAATTATCTCTCCTCTTATATCTGAATTTACACATGCTGACTAGTCAGTTTTTATTATTTTATGATATTGCACTATTTAGCTAAATTAAGTTTTTCTCGCGAGCAAATATTATCCTATCATTACCAATACATCCATTACAATAATATATTCACGCCATTTTTTTGGCGGTGCGAACGCCATTTTTTGGCGTTACAAAACATTAATTCAATAAACAACGCCAAATCGCGCCAATTACACCGCCATCTTTTGGCGGTATCTTTGCTTTTTCCTAGTAAAATATATTCATTCACAGAATTTCTCAACCATATATTTGACATTTCGATTAAGATGACATTTTAAATCATTACTATTATAAAAATAACAATTTCACTAATTTGTCTATTGACACCTCAATCATATTATTATTTGTACAATAATAATATATTTTTGGTTGCTCATACAAAAAAAGATCAATGTAGCAAATTAAACTATCTTGGTCTTTTTCACTTCAATATTATAATGTTCGTTTAACCACTGAAATCAGCAATCCCAAAGCTTCGCCATCTGTCATACAATCCACTTTCTCACTATGGTCCACCTTTAAAATCCCTTGTTTATATGTTTCTTTTAATAATCCCTTCAAATCTTGTTTCGCTGTTGATGTTAGTGTGCTTGTCACCTTTGGTTCCTCCTTTTGTGGTGTTTGTGTAGATGGTTTCATGGCATCTTCAATTCGTTTCAAGAAGCTATTCCACCGGCCATCATCCCTAATGCGATGTGGGCAATTCTTTTTAGACCATCGTAGTGCTGTTTTACTCGGTCAATGACCCAACCATACTGTTTCAATAACATAGCGATGCACTGCATTTTCTTCAGCTATTGCATATCGAGCCCCACCACTTTTGCTGTAGCAAATTTCAATCCCGATTGATTTCATATTTCCTGTCCCTCTACCGTCTCCACAATGCAAGCGTTACGATTGAATGGAATACCCTGAATTACTTCTTTGTCATCCACAGCAATGTGATATGTGGTTATCGTTACTCAACATGCATTTAATTTCATTGGCTGAAGCATCGTTCGCTATGTTGTGTACCGTGATATACAGTGGTGTCATTGTGTATCGTGCTTTGATTCCGTACTTACTGGACGGTAATAAATTTTGTTTGAATGTGTAAGTCATTACAGTTCACCTTCTTTTTAGCTGCCTTTAATAAATCAAATGTGCCTGACGCTGTAAGCCCTGCTATAAATCCAGCCATCAACATGACGTAAACTGGATACTCTGATAACGGCCAAATTACCAGACCAATAAAAATACCAATCACTACCGATGTGATTGGCATGTATTGATTATTGATTTTGAATGTCTTTTTAATTGCCTCCGTCACTGCTAATACAATAGCGACAATTATCGCTGCAATCATAAAAATGTTTGCTAAATCCATCATTCATCATCCTTTTCTGATTTTTTTGTAAGTATACTTTTCCTAGAATAAGTGTTCTTTGTCGGAAATAAAAATGATTCTGTTCCAAAATATTCCGCATTTTAATGATCTAACTATTGCATTAATTCTATACAGAAGTTATTATTACGTTATACGTTATATCGCTAAACGTAATAAAGTTAAATAAAGGGGGTATATTGTATGAAAAAGGATAGATTTTCAGAGCCTTCATTGTTTATTTTGATTAGCCTGGCAGAAAAAGATTGTCATGGCTATGCAATTATGGAGGATATTGAAAAAAATTATAGTATTAAGTTAGGTGCTGGAACTTTATATGGTGCAATTACACGTTTAGAAAAAGCAGGTTATATTCAAGTGCTTGAATCAGATAATCGCAAAAAACCTTATAGGCTAACAGATGCAGGACGTGAATATTTGAGCAATCAAATTAAAGAAATCCAGGCAATAACTACACTCGGAGCAAAAAGGCTTGGGCTAATATGAAGTGGTTAATTTATTTGTATCCAAGAAGTTGGAGAAAACGATATGGCGACGAAATAATTGATCTATTAGAACAGAAAGATTGGACATTCTTTATGATTATCGATTTACTGAGGGGTATAGTTGATGCTTGGAAAATCGAAATAAATGAACGAGAAGTTTTTGGAATTCGTATGAGCAATGTATTATTGCTTGTCGGTTTGATTAATATACTTATTATTCTACAATACAGAACATCACAGGAGGTTATTTTAATGGAACAAATTACGTTAATCATTGCCATGGCATCGTTTTTCTTAGCAGTATCTATTTGCATCGTGAATCTTTTTAAAGAAGGTTTTCAAAAAGCTTTTTCGATCAGAACTAAATTATCAAAAATGAGTCTCGGATTTATGGGCATGTATGGATTGAGTTTTATAGCATTTTTAGTATTGGTAAATTAAATCAACTAAGATTGATTTTTTCAAAAAGGATTCTTTTTTATCAAACTTTAAATAAAATAAGACCAAGACGGCATTAAGCTAGATATTATCCCCTTTAATTAGACAATGTAAAAAGACTATAATTATCGTCAATTACATGTCCTATTTGGAGGGGGTTTTACTTTGAGCAGAAAAAATAAAGTCTATTCAACTAAAATTAAAATAAAAGTAGTACATGCCTATTTGAAATGGAGAAGGAGGCTATCAAACACTTACGAACCAATATGGTATTCGAAGTAGTACTCAATTGAAACAAAAAGCGAATGTATTTATCTCTCACATTTAGAGACAGATGAAGAAATGATACAAGCTGCCGAAGAATATATTTACTTTTAACAACTGAATCCATTTCATAATACGTATTTTAAAAAAATCATAGACGTGCAGAATATTGAATGATTTCTTAAAAAAACGAATGAAATACCTTATGATGCTGTAGATTCTTGAAGATTAGTATATCTAAGTCTATCCATCGCTAGTCTGGATGCATTGTATGCAATGTGTACTAAATCGAAATGAACTTTAGCTTTCTTCCCGGTACAATGGTAAATCTGATTCAATAGAAAGTAGCCTTTTAGATAGGCATTTACACGTTCAACGGCACTTCGCGCCTTATAGAGTTGATTCCATTTTTTCGAGCCTCTTGCTGGCGCCGTATATCGTCTAAGATCTTTTGTTATTTTCATTTTATATACCTTTTGACATAAACTATCGTGAGCCAATGGACAATCGTTACATTCATGAGGACGTGTATACTCTAGCGTCTCATGTTTAGCATCATAACTATCATATCGATAAGAATATTCCCGTGCACAAGTGGGAGCAAAATGATTATCAAAACCAATAGGTTCTGGTTCATTCTTTTTATTATAGGCAATGACAGAGTGTGTACCCATGCATGAGCAGCAATTGTCTTTTCATATAGTGGAAGATTCGCCTCTTCCTTTGCTTTTTCTAAAAGCCATTGTTCACGTTCTTCTTTCTTTTTACGGCCTCGTTTTTTCGGTTCTTTCACTAATTGTTCTTTCTTAGAAGGTGCGCAATCACGAGCTTCCACATGGGTTGCATCGATTGCGACTATTTCATTCGAGACGTAACCTTCATGAATAGCCTGTAGAAGTAAACGTTCTTGAACAATTTCCAATGCATTTGATTCACTGATTAATGTAATCATACGCGAATAAGAGGCTTCTGATGGGATTTCATCCGACACGAGGAAACCACAATCAACCTTGAAACGTAAATCTGTACGAAGGCGTGCTATCAAATCTTTGATAAATGGGATATGTTCAGTGATCCGAATGATTAATGAATAAATCATTGCTGGATAATTAAGCGTTTGTGGAGCGCCTAAATGGGACTTTTTCATGACCACATCAAGAATTGGGTGGATATCAATATCAGATAAAATAGAGTTAAAACGATGGGTAGGTTCTAAATCATATAAAATTTGCATATCAAACAGGCTTTCTTGTCGTATAATAGACATAGAGCATTTCTCCAATCTGTTAATTTGTGTGTAGTAACTCTCATTATACAGGATTTGGGGAGGTGCTCTATTTTCTTGTCATTTTAAGTTTAGAGCCGTAAGGTTTCAAAATTATGAAATTGACTCAAATACCAATAATATAAAATTTTATACTTTTGCAGTATCCTGCTGTTCTCCTGTAAGTTGAACAATAATGAGTCCAACGATAATCAATATAATTCCCGCAATTTGAATGAGTGAAAGGCTATCTCCCAGAGCAGTAACTCCAATTAGCGCTACAGACAGTACACCAATACCAGACCAGATGGCATAACCGAGACCGATATTCATTCCATGCTTTAAACTAAGTGAAAAGATAAAATAAGATGAAACAGCGAATAATACTGTTGTGGCTGTTGGTAATGGGACAGTGAAACCTTCTGTGTAACGGGTTACTATTGCTGCAACTATTTCAAGGAAAATGGCTATTAAAAGATAGAAATATGCCAACCTGAACCGCCTCCTGTTTCGTAATAAAGTAATTGCTTAACCTACACCAATCTGTAATGCTGCAACGCCTAATATGATTAAAGCAACACCAAAAATCTGTACTTTTGTCAGTGTCTCTTTAAAGAAAAGCAATCCAAAAACCGCAACGAGTACTACTCCAACTCCAGCCCATATAGCGTAACCAATACCGATATTTAATCCGTATTGAAGGCTGACAGCAAAGAAAAAGTAAGAAGCAATAATAACAATAATTGTTACAATGCTTGGAATAATCTTTTTAAACCCGTCTGAATAACGGCTAGTGATGGTACCAGTTACCTCAGCAAATATTGTGAACGCCAAGAACAAATAAGCCATGCTATAACCTCCTTTTTTATTGTGTACATTTAGTATAAGACGGCATAAGTATCATGTATAATGATTGTTAGTAATGTAGATATCAATTGCAATGATATAAGGAGGTGTATATAGATGGAATTAAGCGATTTAAGGATTTTTCAAGCGATTGCAGAAGAATCAAGTATTTCTGGAGCGGCTAAACGATTGGATTATGTTCAGTCAAATGTAACAACAAGGTTGCGCAAGCTGGAAGAAGAGTTAGGCGTTCTTCTTTTTTATAGAAATGTTAAAGGCATCATGATTACAGAAAAAGGCGCGCTTTTTAGGCAGTATGCCGATTCAATAATACAAATGGCTGATGAAGCAATCGCAGTATTGCAAGATCAAGATAAACCAACTGGGACACTTCGAATAGGCGTTGTTGAAACGGTCACATGTGGAAATTTTATGAACCTCATATCTACTTACCAAACTGAATATGAACAAGTGTCACTTCGTTTGGAAACGGGAACCCCTTTTGAGTTAATGGAGAAGGTGAAGAGTTACGAATTAGACGCTGCTTTTGTAACTGGGGATCTCTCTTCAACAGACTTTGTTCTCGATTATGCACAAACGGATGAAATTGTCCTTTTATCTCGAAAAGAATTAAGTATTTCTACATTACTAGAACAGAAATGGGCAATATCTCCAAAGGGATGTCCGTTTAGAAGGAAGTTAGATCAGTGGCTTCAAAATGAGGGATTAGCTTTAACGGATTTCATTGAAATAAGTTCACTTGAAACAATATTAAGTAGTGTAAGGGTAGGTATAACAGCTACTATCTTGCCGAAATCAGTGTTAACTGGGTCTTATGAGCAGCTACATGTTACTCCTGTTCCTGATCATTACAAATTTATAGAGACTGGCTTGATCAGAAGAAAAGATAAGTATTTGAGTTATGCATATAAAGCTTTTGCAGAATTAGTTAAAGAGCAAGGATTATAAATGGGGAACTCTAGATCCTGTTGAAGAACATATGTAAGGGATCGTCGAACTTTTTTCGTGATCTGTCTCCCCTTGGATAGACAGATTTTAAATTGTCTCTATATGGGAAGATATTTTATTAGACAAAACGTATAAGTATAAGAAGATTATTGTTGCAATAAATCCGTAGAGCCTCCCAGTTCTTTTTGACGTAACGAATAAATTTAATGTAAGATAAAAATCTATAAACTCGGACATATCTCTTCTTAATATCGCCGTGCATTTAAAAGAAGATCAATCCTAAAATATTTTAGAAATCTTTCTTTTGCAAATGGAAAACAGACTCTGATTTTTCTTTTTTTACTCGCATAGTACTTGTGAATTACTATCCATTTTATAAGAACATATTAATTTACTGTTTTTTGTTTACCATTCCTAAGAAAAATGAAAGCAGTACTACAAGTAAACTACTAATTCAACTCAAATTTGAACAAATAGTTGAAATAGACGATAGTTTCTAACATTTCTCCATCAATGTCTTGCTATTAGAGGTTCGTTCAAAAGCAACTAACATTAAGGTCATTAGTAAAGCCAGAACAACAGTAACGGCTCCGCCCCAACTCAGATTCAATACAGATGTGCCACTCATCACAAAACCTCCTAATCCCGATCCTAAGGCGAATCCAAATTGAATAAATGAAATGTTCACACTTAAGGCGATATCGGAAGACTTTGGTACGAGCGTAACTAAATATAGTTGCTGGGCTGGAGAAGTACTCCACGTAGCTATCATCCAAATCATGATAACGGCAATAATGACAACTAGATTCCCTCCAATCGTTGCCAGTAAAATCAGCATGAATATTTGTAATATTAATCCAGTAAAGATCGTAACTTTGGACCTTTTTTATCCGCCGCTATCCCTCCGATGGAAATCTTCGTCAAAACCTAGGAATTCACCTTCATTTCGAACATTATATGGAATGACTGCACTGTACGTATGGAGCTGTTGATAAATCGCTTCATAAGCGTAACGGCCTGTGGTGTTATGGATTATTTAACTGCCTTCCAAATTGTCCATCTGTCTTTTTCAACAATATTAGTATCTGTTGAAATTGACTCATCTATATGATTTATTAATATATTCAATTCTTTATCGTCTAATTCGTGTAGAATACTTCTCCCAGTTCTTTCCCCTAAATCTTTAAGTAACTGCTCTTTATTTTCATAGACTTTTCGTGTTTCCCATAACTTTACTTCTTTAATTTCTCTAAAACCAACTTCTTTAAGAGTCTCAACTACTAACTGACTATTGTGTCTGCGATTAGTTTCTTTTTCAATTAATCTTGGAAAGAGTTCAAAGAAATACCCTCTTATATAGGTATCATCACCTTTTAATATACAGTCTTCCGGGATACGGTCTTGAATAATATAGAACCCATTGTCCTCCAAAACTCTATATGCTTCTTTAAAACAAGCTTTTAAATCTTTGATATGATGAATCAAAGCTCTTTCTAACAATAAATTAAAACTGTTACTATCTAAGCCGGTATCCAAAGCATTACCGTACTTGAATGATATGTTTTTATATTCTTTACAGTTTTCTATTGCCCCTTCAATCATAGTTTCCGAAAAATCTACACCGGTAACAGAGGTCGCCCCCATATCTGATAGTGCCTTTGTATAAATTCCCCCACCACAACCAATATCTAAAGCCTTAGAAATATTCGCTATGGGGACAAGTTTTTTTATTGCTTCAATCCATGAGTTGTCAGCATTTCGGGTTGCATAAGTAATCCGATTTTTCTTATTGTGAAAATCCATTCCCATCTTCATCCCTCGCTTCATTTTATTGAAATCCAACTCTAATCTTATATCATTTTATACCATAAGAAAAATACACCTTTATTAAAATAGAACATAGAGGGTACTGGTTTTTATGGTCTAATTGTGTCTTATCGTTCAAATTATACAAGAAAATATTACTAAATATAACATTTTATATTGATATATTTACATAATATGCTATTTTTAAATAGGTAATATAGTACCAAATAATAAATATATTACCAAATAATAAACACAGTACTTTAGGAGGACTTGTTATGAAGAAAAAAATTAAATTCAATCAAGTGTTAATTGGGATTAGTACAATGGCACTTTCGTTAGGAGCGTTACAAGCAGAGGTATCAGCAGCAGAAAAAACGCCCTATAATGTATTACAAATGAAGCCTGTTGGCATAGAAACTCCGAAAGATGGAATTGTACATTCTACAAAGGCTGATGAAACATTATCATTTGAAAAACGTTTGGAAATTAGCGATTTTTCGCAACACCCAGCTCCAATTATAGAACATGCTGATACGAAGCAATTGCAGCAACAGTACTCGATGGCAGAGCTTAATAAAATGAGCGATAGTGAGCTCATTGATACGCTAGGAAATATTCGTTGGCATCAAATTACAGACTTATTCCAATTCAGTGAGGAAACAAAAGTTTTTTATCAAAATGAAGAGCGCATGCAAGTGATCATCAATGAGTTAGGGAAAAGAGGAAGTACTTTTACGAAAGATGATTCAAAGGGAATTGAAACATTTGTTGAGCTATTGCGTTCTGCCTTTTATGTAGCATTTTATAATAACGAACTAGGTTATTTAAACGAGAGAAGTTTTCACGATAAGTGTTTATCAGCATTAACGGAAATGGCTAAAAATCCAAACTTTAAACTTGGTACAGCTGAGCAAGATAAAGTGGTATCCGCCTATGGAAAATTAATAGGTAATGCCTCAAGTGATGCAGCAACAGTTCAGTATGCTGCGAAGATTTTAAAACAGTATAACGAAAATCTCTCTACATATGAAAGCGATCCTTTAAAAGGACAAGCTATCTATGATTTAATGCAAGGGATTGATTATGACTTGCAGTCGTATTTGAATGAGACACGTAAAGAAGCGAATACGACGATGTGGTACGGAAAGATTGATAGCTTCATAAATGAAGTCAATAATATTGCGCTTATCCAAAATGTAACAGATGACAATAGTTGGTTAATCAATAATGGCATTTATTATGCAGGACGTTTAGGAGTATTCCATAGTAATCCGGATAAAGGTTTAGAAGTTATTACACAAGCGATGCATATGTATCCTTATTTAAGTGAAGCTTATTTTGTAGCCGTAGAGCAGATTACAACAAATTATGGTGGAAAAGACTATAGTGGAAATACAGTAGATTTACAGAAAATACGGGATGAAGGTAAGAAGCAGTATTTACCGAAAACATATACATTTGATGATGGGTCAATTGTATTTAAGACGGGAGATAAAGTAACTGAAGACAAAATTCAAAGATTGTACTGGGCTGCAAAAGAAGTAAAAGCACAATATCACCGTGTAATTGGGAATGATAAAGCATTAGAACAAGGCAATGCTGACGATGTATTAACAGTTGTAATTTACGACTCTCCAGATCAATATCAATTAAACCGTCAATTGTATGGGTATGAAACAAATAATGGCGGTATTTATATTGAAGAGAAGGGAACATTTTTTACATATGAACGTACGCCGGAGCAAAGTATTTATAGTTTAGAAGAGTTGTTCCGCCATGAATTTACACATTATTTACAGGGTAGATACGAGGTTCCTGGTTTATTCGGAACAGGAGATATGTATCAAAATGAACGACTAACATGGTTCCAGGAAGGAAATGCAGAATTCTTTGCGGGATCAACACGTACAAATGATGTTGTGCCACGTAAGAGTATTATTAGTGGATTATCGGATGATCCATCACAACGCTATACAGCTGAACAAACCATGTTTGCAAAATATGGATCATCATGGGATTTTTATAACTATTCATTCGCACTACAGTCTTATATGTATAATCATCAATTTGATACATTTGATAGGATTCAAGATTTAATTCGTGCGAACGATGTGCAAAATTATGATGCGTATCGTGACGCTCTAAGTAAAGATCCACAACTGAATACGGAATACCAAGCCTATATGCAGCAATTGATTGATAATCAAGAAAAATACGAGGTGCCACAAGTATCCGAAGATTATTTAGTAGAACATAAACCAAAAGCGTTAAGTGAAGTGGAGCAAGAAATTGCCGATGTTGCTAACGTAAAAGATGCAAAAATCACAAAACATACATCTCAATTTTTTGATACATTTACAGTCGAAGGTACCTATGTAGGTAGTGAAACAAAAGGTGAATCTGAAGATTGGCAAACGATGAGTAAGCAAGTGAACCAAGTACTGGAGCAACTGTCGCAAAATGAGTGGAGCGGCTATAAAACAATGACAGCGTATTTTGTAAACTATCGTGTGAATGCTGCAAACCAGTTTGAATATGATCTTGTTTTCCACGGCGTTGCAACGGATAAGGGAGAAAACCAAGCACCTATTGTCAATATAAATGGTCCTTATGCTGGAATCGAAAATGAAAAAATCCAGTTCAAGAGCGATGGTTCAAAAGATGAGGATGGGGAAATAGTTTCTTACCTTTGGGATTTTGGTGATGGAAAAACAAGTGAAGAGGCAAACCCTACTCATGTATACGAAAAAGAAGGAACATACAATGTGACATTAACAGTGAAAAATGATAAGGGAATAGAAAGCAAAGATCAAGCAATTGTAACTGTACGGAAGGGAGCACATCATCCAGAAGAAGCGAATATAATTCCATTTAATATGCCCCTAAAAGGTAGTTTGATTGATGATAATACGGATGTATATCAATTCGATGTTACGTCTCCAGAAGAAATAGATATTTCTGTCTTAAATGAAAATCACATTGGCATGACATGGGTGCTTTATCATGAGTCTGATATGCAAAATTACGCAGCATATGGACAGGAAGATGGAAATACTATAAAAGGTAAATTTAATGCGGAACCAGGAAAGTATTATTTATATATTTATAAATTTGATAATGAAAACGGGACATATACAGTAACTGTACAGAAAGGAGCACAAACAGAAATAGAACCAAATAATCGTCCAGAAGAAGCGAATATGATTCCATTTAATATGCTCCTCAAAGGTAGTTTGATTGATGGTGATGAAACGGATGTATACACATTCGATGTTACGTCTCCAAAAGACATAGATATTTCAGTCGTAAATGAAAATCACATTGGCATGACATGGGTGCTTTTCCATGAATCTGATATGCAAAATCACGCAGCATATGGACAAGAAGATGGAAATATTATAAAAGCTAACTTTAAAGCGGAACCAGGAAAGTATTATTTATATATTTATAAATTTGATAATGAAAACGGGACATATACAGTAGAAGTACAATAATTATATGTTTAAGCGTATACGAAAGTTTTAGTTTCAATAGTAACAACTTTAAAGAGCCTAACTACAATAACATGTAGCAAGGCTCTTATATTTTTATATCCAAAATTAAATAACCTATGATCACTTTACATCTAAGTTGACTTATAAAACCTTTCCAACTCTCAAGATTGTTTTTATTCGCAGCATGTAAAAGAACGCTTCTGTTTGTATTCTTTACAGAGAATCTTTTGCTATAAAGGAATTTTGAAAGAAGCGGGAAATTTTAACATAAAGTTTCGCCACAGGGCAGATTTTTAAGCTTTTACTAGTTTTTAATCCCTTTTCAAAAGCCATAACTACATATTTTATAGTATCGAGAACATTTTAGAAAAGAGGAAAAAAATGATGAACAGACGTAGCAAACTAGGTTTTTGTTATCCCGGCTATAGATACTGCGGACCTGGATGTTCAGGACCTGGCGAACCAACTAATCCAGTTGATGCATGCTGTAAGTTACATGACGAATGTTATTCACAGCATGGACGAACAAAGTATTGTGATGGATTATTTCAAAAATGTTTATTACCAAAAATTAACCCTCATCATCGAATGGGCCGGGACGCTCGATTGTTCTACAATATTTTTGATTTACGTAAAAAGTTCTTTTAATTTAATTATGAGGAATCCTGTTTTTCAAGTAAACAAGGGAACCACTAAATTACGGGTTCCCTTGTACAAATTCTTCGTATCACCCAAGTGCTTTTTTCTCCATTTTTGAAACAAATGTTTTTTTAGCAGGACTATAATCGCGAGTTAAATAATACTTGTTAGCCAATTCTTCTTTAAACTGACTATACCTATTTGCTTCATCTGGATGTGCCAGAAGATACTCTCGAAATACTAAATGTCGTTCGATCTGTGGATTGTCAAACTGATAAAAATGAATATGATGTGTACGGTTGTCCCCACCTTTACGAAACAATCTTCTTCCCTCAATTCCTCAATCCCCCACTACTTCATATCCCAACGATTTCATTTGTTTGTTATATGTATCAACTTTTTCAATGTCATTGACAATACCCATCATGTCAATCACAGGTTTTGCTTTCATTCCTGGAATTGCGGTGCTACCGAAATGCTCAAACGATATAATTTCATCACCAAAAATGGTTCTTAATAGTTGCACTTCTTGCTCGAACATCAATTTCCAGTTTGCTGTATAGGCTGTTAATCTTACCTTCATTTCTCCACCCCCACCCTTTAAATTACAGTACTTTAATGAATTAAGATACATGCATGATTTGCAAATTTTCATAACTTACCTTAGCCTATTGTTTAAAGTTTTATTTTTTGTATAATAAATACATACAAACTAGAAGGGACTGAATTATGCGCAGATAACAATATTTTTCATCCAACTCAATAAATAATTTGGAGGTAAAAGTATTGATAGAACAACTAAGTACCAAAAGATTGCTATTAAGAAAAATGAAAGAATCTGACGCACTTGAGTTATTTAAAATTTGGTCTGATCCAGATGTTAGGAAATTCATGAATATTTCTAACTTTACACATGAGGATCAAGCAAAAGAGATGATTGAATTACTTGATGAATTAGCGCTGGATCATAAAGCGATTCGCTTCACTATTATTGAATTAGCTTCGAATGAAATCATTGGTTCTTGCGGATTTAATTCAATTGACTTTGAAAATGCTAGAGTTGAAATTGGCTATGATATTGCTAAAGCCTATTGGGGAAATGGTTATGCGCCTGAGGGAATTATGGCATTGGTAAATTATGCATTCACGACTTTAGCATTAAATAGGATTGAAGCGAAAGTTGAGCCAGAAAATTTGAATTCTATAAAAGTTTTAGAAAAACTCAATTTCACATTCGAAGGAACACTACGACAGTACGAAAAATCTAACGAAGTTTTTCAGGACATCAATAGCTATTCATTATTAAGAAGTGATTGATTCAATAAATAATAAATAGTTGCGGTACCGTTAATGGAACATAACAGGCTCATCAAAAGTTATTTCACTTTTGATGAGCCTTTACTTGTATCATACTATTTTTTATTTAATTGGAATCCAAATTTCTGAATATAAATCTGGACTAGATGGATCTTCATCCGTATACACTTCGAGTTCAGCCGAACCTGTAGGCTCATAAGGATTAGATGGGAACCATTCAGAGTAAATTTGCTTCCAAGTATTTTGCATAGCATCAGGCATCGGGCCATGTACTTCAAAAACTACCCATTTTGATGCTGGTACTTCCATGGTTAACAGGTTTTCTGGACCATCACCGGCATGATCAGTCGCAATCCAATAATCCATTAAGCTGTTTTCTTTATAGTTCTTATCTGGTACACAAACTCCGAGCACCCCCTTTATCTCCCCATTGTTCAATTTAGATAATGCATCGTCCATACCTTTGTTGTTCATTTCATCCCAGAATAGAGGAATACCTTGCGTATTCTCCCCATTTTGGCAATTATACGTTCTTTTCACACCAACGACTTGAAACTTTTCTTTTTCGACAATTTTATACTTCATTGGTTCTGCTCCCTTCAAGCTCACCTGAATGATCAGGCGGTTGTATGATTGTAATGATCCTTGCTGTTTTCTTGCTTCACTAGGCGTTACGTTATGTTGCTTGCGAAACGCTTTTGTAAAAGCCTCAGGAGAGTCGTAGCCATATTTGTAGGCGAGATCGATAATTTTGTGTTCTGTATTCATTAACTCTTGTGCAGCTAACGTTAATCTTCTTCGTCTCATATAATCTGCCATCGACATATCCGTTAAAATAGAAAATATCCGTTGAAAATGAAAGACGGAAGAATTCACCTCTTGTGCGATTTGATCCATAGTTAAATCATCTAATAAATTTTCTTCCATATAATTAATTGCTTTTTGAATCGACTCTATCCAACTCAGTGCCCTCACTCCTTGTTTATAGATTAAAGTATCCTGATTTTTTTATCCTGTCATTTTATGCTAACCTTGGACTGGTAAAATTGATGTAGGATGGTGCCAGGCACTCACACAATTCGCTACAATTAAAAAATGACATTAAGAAATATTCTTAAATGTCATCTTTTCGGAGATTTCAAATAAATCCCATCTCTCAAAAACAACTGTATGGTCTTTTAATGGGGAGGATTGGATTACACTTTTTGCAATGGATTCCATATCCTTTTTACGGAATTAAAATATTCTTCATTCCCTACTACTCTTATCGTTATTTCTTTCTTTGAAGTTGTTTTCACATCGACCCCCACGTATTTCTCATGCAGTTTTTCAGTTATCTTTTTCGATATAGATAGTTGGAGTTCTTCTTTAGTAACTAAAGGTTCTTGTTCCTCTTTCGTTGCATCAATAGTACCATATAATAAAGGCATATTAAATAGAATAACTGAGGCTATTCCGACCATAACTATTCCAGTAATAATCAATAACCTTCTTAACAAATAACCCCTCCTGTTAAGAAGGTATGTCCTCTATCCTTAAAAAATGTTAAGATGGATAGGCTACACTAAGTTGGACAGATAAAATAAGGGTTAGTAAACTTAGACTATAAACATAAGGGAGCGTGCTACTATGACACGTCAACGTCG
>NZ_JBNNLZ010000007.1:0-195791 GCF_050272295.1 Lysinibacillus sp. NPDC048646 | reverse complement strand
GAAGGCAAAATTAAAAGATCTGAGTCCGGTACAATACCGGACTCAGATCTTAGAAGCTGCTTAAATTATTTGTCTAACTTTTTTGGGTCAGATCAAACTCAATTTTTGTTTGTTTACAGTCTAAGGCATCCAATTATGGATGCCTTGTTGTTGTAATGGTGCTCAATAAAACTATTCGAATTTTAGTGAATCGCCATCAAATGTTTCATCTGCTACTTTGATAGAATCAGTTGGGCAACCTTCGAAAGCGTCTTGCATGTCTTCTAGTAGATCTTCTGGAACTTCAGTAGTTCCCATGTTATCATCTAAAATGACGAAGGCAATACCTTCATCATCGTAATCATAAATATCAGGTGCTGCAGCTCCGCATGCGCCACAAGCGATGCATGTATCTTTATCAACAATTGTGTATTTAGCCATTTCTTTCTCTCCTTTTACAATGTTCCTACAAAGCTTCATACTCATTTTAAAGATGTTTATCTTACATTTCAACATAATACTATTAAATTGGAGGAATTTGCTACAATGTTTCAACAAATTTTATTGCAAATTTTTCAGAAACTCAATAACGAACGAACAGTTTCAGCGGCTTATCATGTATTAAGAGGAAAACGTTCAGGCCAGACGATTCAAGACATTGGACTCTTTCAGCTACATAACTATTTTGGTTTACTCCCAAAGTTACCACGGGCTACATTTGATGAGGTCGTATCCACGTTTTTGCAATATAGTTGGTTAAATATGCAGGAAACCGGTCACTATTCCATGAAAAAGCTAGGTTTACAGCGTGCAGAGCAGACAGCCACTTTTTTGTTTGATGGTTGGCATTATCGAGGAAATGAGCATGCGTTTTTTGCTCGATTATCCCTGATTGTCCAAAGTTTATCGTATCATCGAGCTGAGATTCATTCATTTTCTCCGATTAGCAAAGATCCACAAGTACAAGCGTGGGTGCGTACATTCTTAGTCGATCATAAGTATCGGTCAGGGCATTTGCAGCAACAGCTATTCGAGGAATGTCAACAAGTATTGGCTGCACTGTCTTTATCTGATCGAAATAAACAGCTAGTCCTTTATCGATTGAGTGGTCATGGTTTACCTGGCTGGACGTGGCAGCAACTGGCAAATGATCGCAAGGAAACCGTTTTAGATAGTCAATTAGCATTTATAGAACTGCTACATACACTATTAAATGAAGTGCACAAGACCAATGAATATTTACTACTTGGTCAAATCGCAGATGGGTTACGCATTAAGGCGTTGCTGACCGATTCCACACAACAGACTGCTCATTTATATGAGCAAGGCTATTCAATGGATCAAATCGTCCAAATGCGCAATTTAAAACAAAGTACGATTGAGGATCATTTAGTTGAATTAGCAATGAATGAACCGAACTTTTCCATTGGCCCATTCGTCTCTTATGAAGAAGCGGAAAAAGTTTGGCAGGCATCCAAGCAATATCAAACAAAAAAATTAAAGGCATTGCACGAAGTGGTTGAAGGCATGAGCTACTTCCAACTCAGACTTGTCCTTGCGAAGGGAGAAGTATAAATGGAACTAGAACAAACATTAGCGAAATATTTTGGCTATACAACTTTTCGACCTGGTCAAAAGGAAGTGATTGAAGCAATACTTGCTGGGAAAGATGGGATTGCATTATTACCAACAGGGATGGGTAAATCACTTTGCTATCAATTACCCGGATATATTTTGCAGAAGCCTGTATTAATTGTGTCGCCTTTATTGTCATTAATGCAAGATCAAGTAGAGCAGTTAAAACGTATTGGAGAAAAAAGAGTGGTGGCCTTAAATTCATTTTTATCACTCGACGAAAAACGTTATGCACTACATTTTCTAGAGCAATATCGTTTTATTTTTACATCACCTGAAATGCTACTGCAACAACAGGTCCAGGAAAAATTATCAAAAATGGAGTTAAGTCTAATTGTAATCGATGAAGCGCACTGTATTTCTCAGTGGGGTTTTGATTTTCGGCCAGACTACTTACGGATTGGTGAATGGTTTTTACAAGAAAAACGTCCACCTGTGCTAGCATTGTCGGCGACTGCAACGCAAAAAGTTGTCAATGATATTCGTACAACATTATCGCTACATGAACCGTTTGAATTTATGTATAATGTGGATCGACCTTCTATATCTTTAGGGCGTGTCGTATTCGCAGATCGAATAGATAAGGCAAAATGGATCATGCAACATATAAAAGAAACTGCGGGACCAGGTATTTTATACATGTCTTCCCGAAAGCGTGTGGAGCAATATAGTGAAGCATTTGCGCAAGCGGGTATACGAGTGGCCGCTTATCATGCAGGCTATGGGGCAGAGGATCGTCAGTTTATTCAGCAGCAGTTTATTGACGGAGAGTTAGACTGGATTGTGGCTACCAATGCTTTTGGGATGGGGATTAATAAGTCAGATATTCGACAGGTGATTCATGAAACAATGCCAGCAAATGTCGCCAACTATATGCAAGAGATAGGGCGGGCAGGACGTGATGGTGAGCCTGCACTTGCGATTTTACTTTATTGTGATGGGGACGAAGAGCTTGCTAAATTTGTAGTAACAGGCGACTTACCTTCATCTGGTCATGTAGATCGCTACCAAGAGCTTCTTCTACAACATGTGCAGCCATCGCAAATGTTAAAGAATGGGGAACTGAGTGAGACAGCCTTTCGCGTTCTAGAGTACTGGTTACACAAGGAATCTGCAGAGCAAGTAAAGGCACGTCTAAATCAATTGGTACTAGAAAAATATCAAGCTGTTGATGAGATGCTAAAAATTACTCAGACAAAAGACTGTATTCGCACGCAACTAGTCGGGTATTTTGGGCAAAAATTGCAGGAAAAGCCCGAAAACTGTTGTGAAAATTGTGGAATCCATTATGATGAAATCAATAAAGTACGCTTAAAGCAAGAGAAAAAAGTAGAAATGATCCCATGGGAAAGTCGATTGAAACAGCTCTTAATAGGTTTTTAAACTATAATTGTCGGTCATTTACTTTTTTCGCAAAATTCGTCATAATAGAATGATAGAAAGCGTAGTAAGGTTGGGGGTACAAACGAATGAGTAAAGAAGACTATCGTGATAAAATCGAAGAACATCGTCAATCATTTGAAGAAGAACAACAAGAACAGCAAAATTTGTCAAGAGTTTCGAGAATGAACAAAAATGGAAGCACTAACAACAAGCCAAAAAATACGAAACGTAAAACGCCGTTAATGACCATTCTTTTAGTGATTTTTATACTAATCCCATTAACGATATTAATCTATTTGGTGAAATTCTATGAACCTGGTAAAACGATTGAAGAAGCCGAAAAGGACTCCATGGATGCTGTTGTTGAAATTGACAAGTCGGGCGATGAAGCAAAAGCTTCAGCGGCAACAGATTCAAATGATAAAGATGCTAAAGCAAATGAAGAAGCAAAAGAGCAAGCAAAAAAAGATGCTGAGAAGCTAGCAGAAAAACAGAAGGCTGCTGAAGAAGCGAAAAAAGCCGAAGCAAAAAAGGCTGAAGAGGCTAAACTAGCACAGCAACAGGCTGAGGCTGCAAGAAAAGCGGAAGAAGCGAAGAAGGCCGAGCAGGCACGTAAAGCTGAAGAAGCGAAGCAAGCTGCAGCAAAAGCAAGCACACATACTGTCAAAGAAAATGAAAATTTATATCGAATCGCATTGAATCACTACGGCAATGGTAGTGAAGCAACGCTAGCAAAAATCCGTGCAGCGAACGGTATGACTTCCAACACAGTAATGGTTGGCCAAGTTATTAAACTACCATAAGAAAAACAAGTGTCATTCATTGGCAATGATGTTTTTCTAGTATAAAATAATGGACAAACGTCAACACCAAGTAAGGCTAAGACGTTCGTCTGATTTAGTGAAAAGGCGATTCTTCTTAAAAATGAATCGTCTTTTTGCTTTCGTTAGGAGGAGTGAGGGAATGATTTATATCGGTGTATTTCTATTAGTAGTCATCGCCTTCCTACTCTATATGTGGAAGGTTGCATTTGAAAACAATGTCTTACATCATGAATTAGTACTGAAAGGTAAGCAAGAAAAAATTCGACTATTTTTCATATCTGATACGCATTTGCGAAAAATTAACCACCAAATGATCGAGCAGTTAGATGGCTCTTTTGATGCGGTCATAATCGGTGGAGATTTTGCAGATAGTCGTACACCCATTTCACGTATTCATGAGAACCTCGATTTATTGACACCGCTAGGACCTACCTTTTTTGTATGGGGGAATAATGACAGAGAAGTTGGCGAGGAGCGACTACGTAGTATTTTACAACAACATGGGGTTACCATTTTGGCTAATGATGCGCTATTACTTCCTCAGAAAAATCGTTTTTGGTTAAGTGCTATTGAAGATACATCCACAATGAAATATAGCTTTGATGCGGCTTTTGAAAAAGTTCCGGAGAAGGATTTAGTTGTTTTTATTTCACATAATCCTGGCGTCTTTGCTCGTGTACGTGCAAAATTTAGAGCAGATTTAATGATGGGTGGACATTTACATGGCGGACAAATTCGACTTGGCCCGTATGGTGTACATCCAAATGGCTCTTATCGCGAGCGTGAGGGTGTGATGACTCTTGTAAGCAACGGTTATGGTACAACATTATTGCCGTTACGTTTTGGCGCAAAACCACAATGTCATATAATTGACATTGAAATTTCAGGTAAATAAACAACCAAAAATATCTGAAAGGCGTATAATGGAAAGGATCGTCGATTTTATTTATTATTCGACAAATTTTTCTCACTAGAAGGAAGAATGCGATTGTAACTCTTTTCAGCGTGTGTTTAAACGCTTTGCTGAATGAAGATAGGCTTCCTGCGGATGTTACGCATTTTGCAGGGGAATTAAAGGGAATTAGTCTAATGACGTCGCTTCCAGACAACTTCGACTATTCGACCTGTATCGACAATAGCACCAAGACTTGTACCGAAGTGACCAACAGCAAGTCGGTCCTTGTGCATGTCTAAGCCCAGTTCAATACTCGGATATAACGATGCCGAGGCGTAATTGATAGTTTTAATACGGCAGATGTCTCGCAGGGGAAAAAAGTGCTCTGCACGCAATTGAAGCTTCAGCGATAAAAACGCTGGTGCGAATTTGATAGGAGTGTCAAACAATGCAACAAGTAGATGCAATTATTGTTGGAGGAGGCCCTTGTGGCTTAGCAGCAGCAATATCTTTGCAAAATATTGGTTTACAACCAATTGTGATTGAAAAAGGAAACATCGTAAATGCGATTTACAATTACCCAACGCACCAAACGTTTTTTAGTACGAGTGAACGTTTAGCGATTAGTGACGTGCCGTTCATCATTGAAGGACGGAAGCCAAAACGAAATCAAGCACTTGTGTATTATCGTGAAGTGGTGCGTTTGAAAAATATTCAAGTGAACCGTTTTGAAACAGTCGGCAGTGTTGTGAAAAATGGAGAGGTCTTTACAGTAACGACAGATAAAAATGTCTATGAGACGCCTTATGTTGTAATTGCAACAGGTTACTACGATCATCCGAACTTTTTGGATATACCGGGTGAGGAATTACCGATAGTGTTCCATTACTTTAAAGAAGGACATGAATTTTTCGATACCGATGTCCTTATTATAGGTGGTAAAAACTCAGCAGTAGATGCTGCGTTAGAGTTGAACAAGGCTGGAGCGCGTGTCACGGTCATTTATCGTGGTAGCGAGTATTCACCAAGCATTAAGCCTTGGGTACTACCAGAGTTCGAAGGTGTAGTACGGAACGGAGAAGTCACAATGCACTTCAATACAAATATCAAGGAAATCCGTGAGCATGAGGTTGTAGTAGAAATCGATGGTCGAGAAGAAATCTTAAAAAATGATTTTGTGTTCGCCATGACAGGGTATCACCCAGATCATTCTTTTATTAGTGCGATGGGTGTATCAATTGATGATGAGTCAGGTCGTCCGTTCTGTCAACCAGAAACTATGGAGACGAATGTAGAGGGATTGTTCATTGCTGGAGTCATTGCAGCAGGGAATAATGCCAATGAAATCTTTATAGAAAATGGTCGTTTCCATGGCGATTGTATTGCCAAGGCAATTGCTGAAAGAAAATAATAAAAGGAAGCTGTATAGGCATAAACTGCTTATGCAGCTTTCTTTGTAGATAGATGGATAAAATGAGAAATGTGTCAGATAGAACGATGCACGATGTTTCGAAAGGGGAAAAGTTTGATTGGACTATATTGGCTTTTAAGTTATGGAATGGGAAACTTTATGACAGCCTATTTCGTTGGAAAAGGATATGGAGTTAATTTACAGCAAGAAAGAAGTAAAAACTTAGGGGCTCGTAACGCTGGCAGTGTGATTGGAAAAGCAGCTTTTCTATGGACGTTACTTGGTGATTTATTAAAAGGTGTACTTATCGTGGTAGTAGGACGTTTATGGCATGTTGAAGAATGGGTAGTGGTTGTAGGAGCTGGCCTTGTGATCCTCGGGCATTTATATCCGGTTTGGTTGAGGTTTAATGGTGGGAAAGGCGTAGCTACCTTTATTGGTGTTGGTCTTGCATTATCACCAAATTTATTTTTGATGATGATTGTCGGTACCGCTATTGTGTTTGTTGCAACGAGAAGTCTGACACTTGGCATGGTAGGTGGCCTCATTTTATACGTAGGCGCAATTGTTTTGACAGGTCATTTACTTTTATACATACCGTTGATAATTGCAATAATCTGTATGCTCATAAAGCATATATCGAATATAAAAGAGTCTTTAGAACGAGGGAAGTGAGTATATGTATTGGTGTAAAGTAGCGCAAACCGATGCTGAATTTGACGCCATTGCGCAGTTGAATTATGAAACTTTTGTTGAGGAAATTCCCCAACATGAGCCGAATGCAATGAGAAGAAAGTTGGATCGTTTTCATCATCAAAATACGTATTTAGTTGTTTATAAAGGAATAGAGCTTGTCGGTATGCTGGCCTTCCGAGATCAACGTCCATTTTCTATTGATGAGAAAATAGGTGAGGTAGAGCAATATTTACCGCAAGAGATTTGTGCTAAGCTATGTGAAATTCGCTTGCTTGCTGTAAAGAAGAAATATCGTACAGGACGCGTCCTACTAAAATTAACTCAAGCCTTGAATGCCTTTGCCTATGAAAAAGGCTATTCAGCTGCGGTGATTTCCGGTACGACACGTGAGGAAAAGCTATATCAGCAAATGGGCTTTACACAATTTGCACCAGCAGTGGGTACAGAGGATGCCCTATTCTTACCAATGGTATTAACGAGGCAACAATTTGAAGAATCATTACAGCGGAAGCTCGCAAAGGAGAGTTATACATTTTATCCCGGACCAGTGAAACAGCAAGGAATGATTTTGTATTCCGAGCTATCCCATCGTTCACAGGCCTTTGAAGCGTTGTATAAGCGCATGACAAACCGACTTCTGCAATTATCAGGAGCTTCGCATGTTGCCACGCTTGTAGGTTCAGGTACATTGGCAAATGAAGTCATGCTCGGTCAATTAAAGGAACAACAGCTTGGGCGAGGACTTATTTTAACGAACGGTGAATTTGGAGAGCGCCTTCGACAGCAAGCACAGCGTTGGTCATTGGATTTTGATGTGATTGAATTGGACTGGGGAGAGGTGTTTGACAAGCAACACCTGGAGTCCTTTTTACAAACAAATGCCTATAAATGGTTACTCGCCGTGCATGGAGAAACATCCACCGGGACATGTAATGATTTAGAGGTGCTCATTCAGCTAACAATGCGTTACGGCGTAAAGCTATGCCTTGATTGCATTAGTTCCTTTGGCGCAATGCCGTTTTCATTAAAAGGATGCTATCTAGCAACAGCCGTGAGCGGTAAAGCGATTGGAGCCCTTAGTGGATTAGCCTTTGTTTTTTCGCAGGAACGAGCGAAACTTTCTTCGACTTTACCTGCCTATTTAGATTTGGCCAATTATCAACTAGGTACCGTCCCATTTACGTTGCCGGCAGTTCTTGTTGGGAATGTCGAATCGGCGCTACAACTCTATCCTGCCCGTTATGGGCAGCTACAGCAGCGTTTTGATGGATTGCTGCAGCTTCCGTTTATGCACAATCAGTTACCAACTACACACTATCCAATGATTGTGACTTTACGTTGCCCAGAGGCTCTTGCATCCTTAAGTACTGATTTGAAATTGAATGGCTTGTTTATTCATAGTGATAGTAACTATTTGTGTCAAAGAAATTTAATACAATTTTCGGTTATCCAGCCTGATTTTGAGGAAGCGATAGCACGATTGTATGAAATTTTGCGCTTTTATGAGCAAATAGTAGTTGCATAAGCCAACGTGCCCCTTGAATACACTGAATTTATGGATTCGACGAGAACACTCGTGACTTCAGTCGTGAGAGGTTCAAAGGAAAAAATCCTTGAGGTTCAGTGGAGTCCCTACTTTGTTTAGACCGATTAACAATTTTAACCTTGCCTTTTGGCCGTTGATGCCTGTTGCAAAAAGTGCACCTAAGTCTTCTAACATCTTACCGCCACCGATGTAGCCATATACACCTTCAGCTATACCATTAAAGCAACGTGAGACGAGCACGACCGGTATACCGCGTTCTAATAGACTTTCGATGCCTTTTACAACTGCAGGGGGAACATTACCTTGTCCGAGTCCTTCTAAAATGACACCATCATATTGACAGGCAAGCACGACATCGAGTAAATCAACTTCCATCCCTGCATATACTTTTAGCATGGCCACTCGTTTTGATAACGATTGTACGTCTACATAATGACGACGAATGGGGGCATGATGAAATAAAATGCGCGTTTTAGTAATGAGTCCAATGGGCCCATACTGCGGAGACTGGAAAGTATTTACTGAACTGGTGCTCGTTTTTGTTGTGTTTACTGCAAGGTGCACTTCGTCATTCATGACCACTAACACACCTTTATCACACGCTTCGTCATCCACAGCGACACGTACAGCTTCAACTAAATTGTAGATGCCATCTGCACCTATTTCGTTGGAGGAACGCATGGCGCCTGTTAATACGATAGGAATGTGTAAATTTGTTGTTAACTCTAAAAAGTAGGCCGTTTCTTCTAATGTATCTGTACCGTGGGTAATAACTACGCCATCGATTTGTGCAGCTGAAACTTTCTCAATAATTAGGTTACGTAAACTAAGCATTTCGTTTGGTGTAATATGTGGTGATGGGAGGTTGAAGGCCTCCATTTCTATAATGCTTGCAAGGGAATCGAGCTTATTACTTTCTTTCATAAGTGGATTTTCTTTGTTTGGCATGACGGCTCCTTCAGCACTCATTGCCATGGAAATTGTGCCACCCGTATGAATTAGTAAAATCGTTTTTCTCATAAAATAAAATCTCCTTTTTAAAATCTTTTTTGTCATTACATGGTATAATAATAAAAGTCTATTTTCATTCAGTAGATGTATTTTGTGGCGACAGCAAATGCCACCCCGAAGAAGCTGAATGAAGATCAAGCCTCTGACGAATGTTACGGGTTTTGAAAGGAATCGATTGTCGATGTTAGCCTAAATTCATCGCATCTAGGTGATCACTACTAAGTGACCTGCATCGGTAAAACTGCCACGTCCTTGTGGTATTACCGAAATGACCGCCATCATGTCGGCTATTATGCAGGCCTAAGCACAATCCAAAATCCGGACACAATGACGTTAAGGCGAAATTGATTGTTGAAAGGGGCCGGCATCATGATCATTCTCTTATCAGCTGCCATTGCTCCCGGTCTAGCGCTTTTTAGTTACTTTTATTTGCGCAATCAAATGGCAACGGAGCCAAGAAAAACTTTACTTCAAACGTTTTTATATGGTGCATTTTTAACGTTCCCGATTCTGTTCCTACAGTATGTGCTGACAGAGGAAGGGGTTTTTCGATATGTTTACTTACAAGATGTTCTTTTCTCCAGTGTCATTGAAGAGTTTTTTAAATGGTTCGTTCTATTAATAGCGATTTACAATCATGTGGAATTTGATGATCCTTATGATGGCATTTTATATGGTGCAAGTGTATCTCTTGGTTTTGCAACGATTGAGAATGTTTTATATTTACTATCGTTCGGCCTTGATACAGCATTTATGCGTGCATTATTACCTGTTTCGAGTCATGCACTATTCGGTGTAGTGATGGGTTACTACTATGGACGTGCCAAGTTCTTGAAGTTTGCAAAGACAAAAGAAATGATTGCTATGGCGTTATGTGCACCGGTCGTTTTACACATTTTATACAATACAATATTATCATTTAAAGGACACTGGGTATATTTAATGATACCGTTTATGCTTTTTTTATGGTGGTTTGGCCTACGTAAAGTAAAGCTTGCGCATTATCATCTTGTCCAACATCTTCATATGCATAAAAAAATATAAAAGCGTAGAAATTGAAATAGATTTCTGCGCTTTTATATTTTTTTTAGTATAAAATACGTCGATTGCTTCAAGCTATGAAAAAAGGAGTGATGATTGTGCGTTTATTAAGCATACTTTTTTGTTTGATGTTTGCGGTTAGTATCGTTTCAATTCCGCAAAATGATGCCATTGCGTTTAGCGACCAACAGATTACTCGTGGAGCATATGGTGATGATGTTATTGAATTACAAGCTAGGCTACAATACTTAGGATTTTACACAAGTAAAATTGATGGTAAATTCGGCTATAACACATACTGGGCTTTACGAAATTTCCAAGATAAATATGGAATACCAGTGGATGGCATAGCCGGTACAAAGACGAAAAAAGCTTTAGCAGGCCATTCAGATTATGATGAGAAATGGGTGAAGGCACAGCTAAAAGCAGGCAATCAATTTACCTATTATGGTGGGAAGCCGCTTGATCAGCAAGTGAAAAAAAATAATACCGGCGGAGGTGGCGGTGGTACAGCAAGCGGTAACAATAGCGGTAGTAGCAATAATAATGGTACCGATACGCAGATTCCTCCAAAATATACGGAACGTGAATTACAGCTTTTAGCGAATGCAGTATACGGAGAAGCCAGGGGAGAGCCTTATGAAGGACAAGTCGCGGTAGCTGCTGTTATTTTAAATCGACTCGAGAGTTCGGAATTCCCAAATACAATTTCAGGAATAATTTTCCAACCTTTAGCGTTTACAGCTGTTGCTGATGGACAGATTTGGCTTGAACCGAACCAACGTGCAAAAGAGGCAGTTATTGATGCTATGAATGGCTGGGATCCGTCGGAAAATGCGCTTTATTATTTTAATCCGAAAACAGCAACAAGTAAGTGGATTTGGTCACGACCTCAAATAAAACAAATTGGTGAGCATATTTTCTGTTCATAGATAGGAGGAAAACAGATGAGAACATTGCTCGTAATCTTAACTGCAGCAGTCATCGGTTTAGGAGCGTACAGCATTAATTTGCACGCTGATAAGGAAAGTCTACAACGTACCGTGCATGCGCAGTACACAGAAAAATTAACCGATGCCTCAGAAAAATTATCGTACTTACAAAGAGCTGTTTCGCAGTCACTCTTATTTCAAGACGAACAAGCCATTCATAGTGAGCTGGATTCCGTTTGGCGACTAAGTTCGGAAGTCCGATCATCCATATCGAATATTCCGATTGGACAAGAGCTTTCGAACGAGTGGCTGGGTTATTTGGGGAAACTTGGAGAAGAGGCCAAGAAAACGTCCAAAACAGGAGATTATGAGGCTTGGCGAGAAAAAATGCCGCAAGTCTCTACAAATTTACAAGCACTATCCGATGAATGGACGACTGCAACAGTCGATTATTATAAACAGGATGGCAATATGAATGTTTGGTTGCGGCAAGTAGATGACAAAAATCCGAATACTTCGTTTGATAATGTGAAAAGTACGTTAAAGGATTATGGTGAAAAAGATTTCCCGCTGACATTAAGTGAATCGGATTGGCAGAAAAAAATTGAGCTAAAAGCGTTACAAGATTCTGTCATTACAGAAAAAGAAGCGTTAGAAAAAGTAAAATATTTATTCCCATTGATTAAAGATGCTACGTTTACGGTAACAAAAAGTAGTGATACTGCTCCGTATCCGTTTTATCATATTCAATTCCATCAAGGTATACGTCTAGGGTACGTTGATTTAACAGAAAAAGGTGGACATTTACTGTCCTATTTAGTCGAGCGACCTGTTGATGAGGCAAAACTTTCTCAAGAAGAAATTATTAAAAAGGCAGAAGAACATTTAAAGAGACTTGGGATGAAAGATGTTGCCTTTGTCGAATCGAGAGAAAACCATTTAGCATGGCATGTGACATTTGCCCGTGTTAACCCAAGTGACAAAGCTTTAATTTATGCAGATGGCGTCCAATTAAAAGTCGCAAAAGACACTGGCGAATTACTCGGTGCCAATGCTATGGAATATATTCAAGAAGAAACGATTAAACCGCAAACTGCAAAACCGATTGATTGGAAAACTTTCTTCGATGAAGATGTACGAGTAGAAGAAGTGAAAAATATTTACACGGATAATGGTCAATTCCAACAACGTCTGTGCTATGAAGTGATTGCCGTTCGTAATGGGAAGACACAGGAAACATTCCGCATTGTGATTGATGCTGAAAATCATAATGTTTTAAAAGTGGAATATTTAACGTAAAGCCAAGAAAATGCTTCCAGTGCATATAGCAAAAATTTGCATCTCGTGCGATAATGAATGTATATTTTTTGTTCGGGGAGATGCTCATGGAAATAAAAATTGGTACACAATTACAACTTGAACCTACGTATACAGAGCAAGTAGAAAAATTTCGCTGTAAAGTTGTAGAACAAAAAGACAATATTATTTATATCGATTATCCAACAAATGTAGTGACAAAGAAAACTGCCTTTTTGATAGATGGTTCCGAATTTAGAGCAACCTTCCATACGGAGGACAAACATTCCTTTGCTTTTAATACAGAAGTGATTGGGCGAAAAGCTGGCAATATACCGATGATTATGTTGCACTGCCCGCAAGCAGAGGAGTTCATCAAAATTCAACGTCGTGAATATGTCCGTGTGGAAACGCCTGTAGATGTAGCGGTTCAATTTAAGGATTATAAATATCAATTCATAACAGAGGATATTAGCGCAGGTGGTTTAGCACTTATCTTAAAAGGTGAAGTGGCCTTCAAAGATGGTGATGAAATAAAGTTAACGATCGTTCTTCCATTTGCCAATGGGGATGTTAACTATGTAACAACAGACGCTTTAGTTATTCGTATTTTTGAAAAAGATGAGTTGAAGATTGCAACGATTCAGCTAACAGATACGGATGACGTCGATCAACAGCATATTGTACGTTTTTGCTTTGAACGACAGCTAGTAAATCGTCGTAAAGAAATGAATCCATTTGAAGTCTAAATTTTCATGAAAGCCCTCTTCTCAAAGAGGGCTTTTTTTGGTTATTATGATACAATATGGTGGATAGAAAGTAGGGAAGCACAGATGAAAAAAAATATTCAAATTGCGATTGATGGACCTGCAGGTGCTGGTAAAAGTACAATTGCAAAAATTGTTGCAGAATCACTAGGGTTCACTTATATCGATACAGGTGCAATGTATCGGGCAGTTACGTATAAAGCGATGCAACAAAACATACATTTAGATGATGAAGCAAAATTAGCAGAAATGTTAGCAGCTAGCACAATTGATTTAAAGCCTTCTCCGCAAGGACAACTTGTCTTTTTAGATGGGGAGAATGTGTCAGCTGAAATCCGTTCTAACGAAGTAACATCATCCGTTTCGCAGGTGGCTGCACATGCTAAGATTCGTGAACTCTTAGTGACACAGCAGCAAAAACTTGCAGCAAATGGTGGCGTTGTAATGGATGGACGCGATATTGCTACGCATGTGTTAAAGCATGCAGAACTAAAAATCTTTATGTCTGCAACTGTAGAAGAGCGAGCAAGACGCCGTTTTATTGACAATGAGAAACGGGGGATTGCGTCCTCCATCGAAAAGTTGCAAGAGGAAATCGCTTTGCGCGATAAAATGGACAGTGAGCGTGAAGCTTCACCACTGATTCAAGCTGAGGATGCTATATTTTTAGACACGACAGAGCTATCAATTGATGCTGCAGCGCAAGCCATTTTAAAATTAGTACATGAAAAAATGGCATAAAGCCTAAAATTTCAGACATTTTTTGAATTTAAAGGATTTATTTTTGTCTTTGTCATCAATATCGAATAAAATAGTAAGGGAAGATGCGAAGGAGGGTTACATATGTCTGAAGAAATGAACTATGCAGAACAAACGTTTAACGAAGGTGATATCGTCAAAGGTATTGCAGAGCAGGTTGATGAAAAAGCAGTAACTGTTTCAATTCCGGGTGCACCGTTTGACGGGATCGTACCAATTAGTGAATTATCGAGCTTACACATTGAAAGAGCGTCTGACGCTATCTCTGTTGGGGATGAGTTAGAGTTGATGATTACAAAAGTTGAAGATGAAAACTATGTATTATCAAAACGTAAAGTAGATGCCTTAAAAGCGTGGGACACACTTGAACAACAATTTGCTGCAGAAGAAGTATTTGAAGCTGAAGTTAAAGATATTGTAAAAGGTGGTCTTGTCGTAGATTTAGGAGTACGTGGCTTCGTTCCGGCATCCCTTGTAGAAGATTATTTTGTTGATGATTTTGAAGGCTATAAAGGTAAATCTTTAAGCTTTAAAATTGTTGAGCTAGATAAAGAAAAAAATCGTTTAATTTTATCTCACCGTGCGGTAGTAGAATCTGAAAAAGCTTCTCAAAAGAAACAAGTCATTAATCAAATTAAAGCTGGTGATGTATTAGACGGAAAAGTACAACGCATAGCATCCTTTGGTGCATTCATTGATCTTGGTGGTATCGATGGGCTTGTGCATATTTCACAAGTATCTCATGAGCATGTGAATGATGTGAGCGAGGTTTTATCGGAAGGACAAGGCGTACAGGTTAAAGTTCTTTCTGTAGACCTAGGGAATGAGCGTATTTCTTTATCCATTAAAGATACGATTCCTGGACCTTGGTCGAATATCGAAGAGCGTGCTGCAAAAGGCACAGTGCTTGATGGAAGAGTGAAACGCCTTACTTCATTTGGTGCATTCGTGGAAGTTTTACCAGGTGTAGAGGGCTTAGTGCATATTTCGCAAATTGCACATAAGCATATTAACACACCACATGAAGCATTAAAAGAAGGGCAAGAGGTACAGGTAAAGGTGCTTGATGTCAATGCAGACGAAGGTCGTCTTGCACTAAGCATCAAGGACTTACTAGAAAATCCAGATGCTGAAGAAGTAATCGACTATGAATTACCTGAAGAAAACACAGGGTTCTCTTTCGGTGATGTCATTGGCGATCAACTGAAAAACTTTAAATAAGTAGTAGCAGCGAGGATACGTTATGTATCCTCGTTTTTTTTGATAGAAAAGTTGGAGTGGCGGATAAAATCATAGAATTGACGGATAAGAATCAAAAATCAAAAATATTACAGTGAAAATTGCCTAACTAATGGATCGAACAGTAAAAAGTGATCCCTTTGATGGATATGATATGATATAATGGCATTTTTCGTGTATAATAGCGAAAGACAAGAAGTTGGAAGGATGAAGTACAGATGACGAAACCAGTAGTAGCCATCGTAGGTCGTCCGAACGTAGGTAAGTCGACGATTTTTAATCGTATCGTTGGAGAACGTGTATCGATTGTGGAAGATATTCCAGGCGTAACACGTGATCGTATTTATAGTTCGGCAGAGTGGTTAACACATGACTTTAATATTATTGATACAGGTGGTATTGAGATTGGAGACGAGCCGTTTTTAGAACAAATTCGTCAACAAGCAGAGATTGCCATTGAAGAAGCGGACGTTATTATTTTTATGACTAATGGTCGTGAAGGCGTAACGGCGGCAGATGAACAAGTTGCTAAAATTTTATACAAAACGAAAAAGCCAGTTGTATTAGCCGTAAATAAAATTGATAATCCAGACATGCGCGAAATGATTTATGACTTCTATGCACTTGGCTTTGGCGAGCCTTGGCCAATTTCAGGCTCTCACGGCTTGGGCTTAGGGGATTTATTAGATGAATGTGCGAAACACTTCCCACAAGAAGATGAAGAACAATATGGAGACGATGTCATTAAATTCTCTTTAATTGGCCGACCAAATGTTGGGAAATCTTCATTAGTAAATGCATTCATAGGTCAAGATCGCGTGATTGTAAGTGACATCGCTGGGACAACTCGAGATGCCATTGATACGCCTTACGAATATGACGAACAGGAATATGTCATTATTGATACAGCAGGAATGCGTAAAAAAGGTAAAGTGTATGAAACAACAGAAAAATATTCGGTGTTACGTGCATTGCGTGCAATTGAACGCTCTGATGTTGTCTTAGTTGTTCTGAATGCAGAAGAAGGCATTCAAGAACAAGACAAAAAAATCGCGGGCTATGCGCATGAAGCAGGTAAAGCTGTTATTATCGTTGTCAATAAATGGGATGCCGTTGAAAAAGACGACAAAACGATGAATGTCCATACAAAACTAATTCGTGAACATTTCTTATTCTTGGACTATGCGCCAATTATTTTCGTGTCAGCGAATACGAAACAACGTGTACACCAAATTTTACCGATTATCCAACGTGTAAGTGAAAATCACGCAATGCGTATACAATCATCTATCCTGAATGAGGTGATTGAGGATGCGGTGGCACGTAACCCAGCGCCAACTGATAAAGGCCGTCGTTTACGACTTTATTATACAACGCAAGTGGCGATTAAACCGCCAACATTCGTGGTCTTTGTGAACGAAACGGAACTAATGCATTTCTCTTATGAACGTTTCTTAGAAAACCGTATTCGTGAAACATTTGATTTTGAAGGAACGCCAATCCGTTTAATCACACGAGCGCGTGCTTAACGAATATTCATACACAAAGTACGCCAACCCTACATATGTAGGGTGGCGTCTTTTTACAAAGGGGGAATTTTTAATGGAACGAGTTTGTGTGTTAGGTGCAGGCTCATGGGGGTCAGCACTTGCGATGGTGCTAGCCGAAAATGGACATGATACGCTTGTATGGACGCATAGAGCCGATCAGGCAGAAGAAATTAATGAACAGCATACGAATAGAAGATATTTACCAGAAACGGAGCTGCCAACGAATCTGCATGCTACAAGTGATATTGCACAGGCGGTAGCGCATTCCAACACAATTATTGTTGCTGTGCCAACAAAGGCTATACGTGAAGTATGTGAAAAAATGATAGCAACCCTTGATAAAAAGGTGTTATTTGTTCATGTATCGAAAGGAATTGAGCCTGATTCATTAAAACGTATTTCTGAAATTTTAGCGGAGAGCTTACCAGCTGAGTTTGTGGAAGAAATTGTTGTGCTCTCTGGGCCAAGTCATGCTGAGGAAGTTGTTTTACATCACCCTACAACGATTACAGCTGCTTGTGCCAACATTGAGGCTGCTGAAAAGGTGCAGGATCTATTTATGAATCAATTTTTCCGCGTCTATACAAATGAAGATGTGATTGGCGTGGAGATGGGTGGCGCGTTGAAAAACGTGATAGCGTTAGCTGCTGGTATTACGGATGGCTTAAACTATGGTGACAATGCCAAGGCTGCGCTAATTACACGTGGGCTTGCTGAAATTACGCGATTAGGCGTGAAAATGGGGGGCAATCCATTTACATTCGCAGGACTTACGGGCATGGGTGATTTAATCGTGACATGTACAAGTGTGCATTCTCGGAATTGGCGCGCAGGAAATATGTTAGGTAAAGGCATGAAGCTACAAGAAGTATTAGATCAAATGGGCATGGTGGTTGAAGGTGTTCGTACAACGAAGGCAGCTCATCAATTGGCGGAAAAATATGATGTAGCTATGCCGATTTCTTCTGAGCTTTATGGCGTACTTTTTAATGATGTTGAGCCAAAAGTGGCAGTCGATGCCTTAATGATGCGTGTGAAAAAGCGTGAAATCGATGAATTGATGCAATGATTAGCACGTTATTGTAATTCTGGACGTAAATTTTCAAACTTGATGATTATCGTCTTAAAATGGACACAAATATGGTGTTGTCCAAAAAGTAAAAATAGTATGCTAGGAGTACTCATGGCATACTATTTTTTTGATATAAAGGTAAAAATCCGCTTAGACTCCCGCAGCTCGTACATTGCCCGTGAAAAGCGCAGCGGATTTTTACCATATCGGAAACGATGGGTATTGTTTGAAGGACTTGTGGGACAGGCCATTAATTCTTTACAAATAGCGTATTTATCTGCTTGATGACTACTTAACAACGATAAAAAGGTTGTCAAATTAATGATACTTATGGGACAGCTATTTCATTTTTACGAAAGCACATAGTATAATATACGTTGATTGTCTCGTGACATTGATGAAAGGTGGTTGTCTTGAATGGGTCCGTTAGCACATATGCCTGCACTCGATATAATGTGGGTATCATTTTATTGTATCGCCTTTATGATTATTTCAGTCGGTTTAATTTATTTAGGTCGAAATAAGATTTCAAATGGTTTTTTTCGTATAATCGTAAATTTAATCGCATACATACTGTTTGGACTTGGTACTTTTTTAATGGTACTTATTGTTGCCACATGGCCAGCTTAAAAACAAGGAGGAGTAAATGACATGAAAAAACTAAGTGCCTTTCTTTTGATGGCGGTAGCAGCAATACTACTTGTTGGCTGTGCTTTTCCAGAAGATCAAAAAGTAGCTAATAAAGTGCCGGATGTTGACCAACTCGCAGCTGTGCAACGTGCTGTTAATGAGTATCGTGAAGCAACTGGTGGCCTTGTTCCAATCAAAAACCGTGATATGGACACAGATATTTATATAAAATATCTAATCGATTTTGAAAAGCTTATTCCAAAATATATTGCACAAATTCCAGGGAATGCTTATGAAAAAGGTGGCAACTACCAATATATTATTTGGGATCCCGAGAATACGGCTGAAGTAAAATTAGTAGATTTAAACTCCGCGGAGCGCATGCGAGAGTTGAATATTCGCAAAATTGGCTTGAAATATATGCCGATAAAGGACTCAATTTCTGATAATGTGTATCACATAAACTTTGAAAAATTAGGCTATAAATCTGAAGTAACCGTGAAAAGTCCCTATTCAAATGCAGAATTACCAATTTTTATGACTGGTGATGGCGAAATGCATGTAGACTACTCAATTGATTTAAATCAATTATTAAAAGAAGACAAGCCTGATGTGAAACCAGGTGATGATATTCGTCAGTTACTTGTCGATAAATATCCGGTGGTACCTGCCTATTCTGTGCCATATACAGTAGATGAAAAGGGAGAACCAACGTTTATGATGGAAGCTTATAAAGCTGACAGACAAAAAGCGCTGGACGACACAGAAGCGACACAAGAGAAAGAAACTGAATCAAAGTAATTGACAGCTCCTTACACAAATTGTAGGGAGCTTTTTCATATTTATTTGCCTGCTCGCATATAGTGAAAAAGCGTAGATAAAGGAGGCAGAAACCTTGAGTGAAGCAGTATTTAAAGAAATTGCAGAGCGCACAAATGGCGATGTTTATATTGGTGTTGTCGGTCCAGTACGTGTAGGTAAATCAACATTTGTAAAAAAAGTAATGGAAGCGGTAGTGTTACCGAATATTGTGGATAATACAGAAAGAATGCGAGCACAGGACGAGCTGCCACAAAGCTCGCCAGGCCCAGTCATCATGACTGCTGAGCCGAAGTTTGTGCCTGCCCAAGCAACAAGGATTGCGGTCGGTGAAGATGAAATGTCATTCCAAATTCGTTTAGCAGACTGCGTCGGTTATGTCATTGATGGTACAAAGGGCTATGAGGATGAGAACGGTCCAAAGTTTGTGCATACACCTTGGCACACAGAACCAATTCCTTTCCAGGAAGCAGCGAAAATTGGTACAGATAAGGTCATACGTGATCATGCGAATATCGGTATTGTAGTGACAACAGACGGTACGGTAAATGGTATTGCGCGTCATGCCGCAGAAAAGGCGGAAGAGGAAATAGTAGCGCAGCTAAAGGATATTGGTAAGCCATTTGTCATCGTGTTAAACTGCCAAATGCCAGCACGGGAAGAAACCGTACAGCTACGTAACGAATTATTTGAACGCTATAATGTGCCAGTGATTGCGATATCAATCGATCAAATGCGTGCATCAGATATTCAGTATATTTTACAAGAGGCACTTTTCGAATTTCCGATACGTACAATTGAAGTAGAGAAACCAGATTGGTTAGACGTTTTAGATGCGACGCATCCATTAAATGTGGCTCTTATCGATTCGATGGAAGAAGTGCTGTCATCTGTGATGAAGATTCGAGATGTACAACAGGCTTCCGATGCTTTTAAAGCCATCGATTTTATTGATCAAAGTGAAGTGGTGCATGTGGATTCCGGAATAGGTACAGCCGTTATTCGAGTTTCCTTGCAAGGTGAACTGTATAAAGCAGTTTGCAATGAATGGCTAGATGAGCCGATTGAGACGAAGCGAGATTGGCTGCTATTTATTAAAGAAGCTGCGGAGGCAAAAGAAGCTCAAAAACGCTTTAAAGAAGCCATTAACGAAGCAGATAAGAGTGGTTATGGCGTCACATTGCCGATGATGCAGGAATTTGAGCCTACAGCACCAGAACTGATTAAACAAAATAATTTCTACGGTGTGCGTATGAGGGCAAAAGCACCATCTTATCATATTATTCGGGTTGATATGGAATCTGAATTTGCGCCGCTAATTGGCTCGGAGTTCCATAGTCAACAGTTACTTAAGGATTTAAATCATGCGTATTTACATGATCGTGATGCACTATGGCAAACACAGCTTTTTGGTACACCGCTGCATGAAGTGTTAAAAGAAGGAATTCGCTATAAAATGAATGCTGTGCCACATACAGCTAAAAAACGTATGCGTCAAACAATTGAACGTATGGTAAATGAAGGTGAAAGAGGCTTAGTGACATTTATTTTATAGTAAAAAAAAGGAAAATAAAGCGCAGAAAAATATCTTAGGGCTTTTCGTTTTTATGCGAAAAGTCCTTTTATTTTCGTATTTTGGGTGAAAAATTGCTTTTTTGGCTATAATCATAGATGAATACAGTTGCGTCGCGGTTTTCTATGTGTTACTCTTTTTACAGAATTGATTCATGACCCTTTGAGAGGAGGTGAATGGTGTGAATAAAACAGAATTAGTAAACTCTGTTGCTGAAGCTGCAGGTCTTTCTAAAAAAGACGCTTCTAAAGCAGTTGAAGCTGTATTTGATACAATTCAAGATGCTCTTGCAAAGGGTGACAAAGTACAATTAATCGGTTTTGGTAACTTTGAAGTACGTGAACGTGCGGCTCGTAAAGGTCGTAACCCACAAACAGGTAAAGAAATCGAAATCGCTGCTAGCAAGGTACCTGCTTTCAAACCAGGTAAAGCGCTTAAAGATGCTGTAAAATAATACACGTCTATCAGTTACATAGAGCAGTCTTCATGTAAACGAACATGAAGGCTGCTCTTTTTGATGAGTGGATGTATACATAGAGTGCTACACGTTGATTAAGATATGTTGATTTTGTTGTGAATCAGGTAAGTCATTTTGCGCTTACCTTTTGGATATGCTACGATGCAAAGAGAAATGTGTAATGTTTTGATATGCAGGAGGGTTTTTACGGATGTCGAATGTTGATTTATTGAAAATAGAAGAAGCAGTTAAGATGATTTTAGAAGCGGTTGGTGAGGATGTAAACCGTGAAGGGCTACTTGATACGCCAAAGCGTGTTGCAAAAATGTACGCAGAAATGTTTAGTGGCTTACATGAGGATGCAAAGGATTATTTTAAAACAGTTTTCCATGAGGATCATGAGGAATTAGTACTTGTAAAAGACATTCCGTTTTATTCTATGTGCGAACATCACCTGGTGCCGTTTTACGGAAAAGCACATGTAGCTTACATACCAAACGATGGCATTGTAGCGGGGCTTAGTAAGTTAGGTCGCGCAGTAGAGACGATTGCCCGTCGTCCGCAGCTACAGGAGCGTATTACGTCATCTGTGGCCGATACGATTATGGAAATGCTATCACCAAAGGGCGTTTATGTAGTCATTGAAGCAGAACATATGTGTATGACGATGCGAGGACTTAAAAAGCCAGGTTCGAAAACAGTGACTTCTGTGGCGCGTGGGATTTACCAAGAAGATGAAGTGAAACGAAGAGAAGTCTTGTCATTTATTCAAATGTCTTAAATTGCATGTCTAATTGTGTTATGATGTACTAAGAATTTGTCGGATTTAAGGAGTGTACAGACGATGGCACAAGATTATATAGTTATACAGGCAGAAGAAGATGGCGTGCATGTGATTGGCTTAACACGTGGGACGGATACAAAATTCCATCATTCTGAAAAATTAGATGCGGGTGAAGTAATGATTGCTCAATTTACAGAGCATACATCTGCTATGAAGATTCGCGGCAAAGCACAAATCCATACAGCACATGGTGTCATCCATAGTGAAGGGAAAAAGTAATGTAGCATTGTAAAGATACCTTTCATCCATGGAATCAAACGCACAATGGGCGTGTAATATTGCAGTCGTGCATGGATTTCAATGGCTGATTAGGTGGGACCCGCAGGCGGAGGTCACACATACGATACAACAAAAAGTGAAAACTAGTATGTGTTCTTTCATCCGGATATACGGGCAGTTGGATTTCCTACCATTTTTTCTCAGCATCTCTGTGGTGGGAGTCCTACTGCCCGTTAATGCTGGTAAGCAAAAACTTTTTATTCCGAATCGTTGCTTATGCTATAATGACTCAGTAAGCAAGCGTTATCTCATGAAAATGAATAACGTATTCGAAAGTGAAATGGAGTAAGGTCTATGAATGCAACATACATTCAAAATTCAATTGCACAGTTAAAAACAGAGATTTTCATGGATGTTCGTCATAGAACTTTGCAAAAATACACAGGGGTGCCTGTGCTCGATGAAAATCAATTGTTTTACTTGTTAGTTCCCTTTTTGAATGGTGAAGAGTGGCAACAAGAGCAAAGAGAAGCTGCAACTACTGTTGGAATTGTGTACGCAGCCCTAGCGGCTCACGATCATATAAAAGAATTAGATGCCACTTCAAAAGAACAGCAGTTAACCGTATTGGCTGGGGACTTTTATAGTGGTCGTTATTATGAGATTTTGGCGATGTCGGGAAATGTCGCATTGATACGAAATTTGTCACAAGGTATTGTGTCGCGTTGCGAGCATCAAATTAAAGTGTATGAGGCTGAAAAGCGTACGGTTGAGCAATGGTTTTCTTCAATAAGCAATATTGAATCAGGTTTAATCGCGCAGTTTTTTAAGCTCTACGCATTTAATGAATATGAACCGATTATAGAAAAGAGTTTATTAATTTTACGCTTGGAAAGAGAATGGCTTTCTTACCAACGTGGACAGGTATCCTTAATGAGTAAAGTGCTTGAACAAAGTGCGAAACAGGCAGGCGCGACCTACAACAGCGTTATGCAAGACAAGATTGTGCGCTTAAAAACAGAGTTGTTGCAGTTTTTAGACCAAGCATCATTTTTACATAGTGATGTGAAACAAGCTCTACAAGCGCGCGTAGAGGCATCCATCGCCTCTACTAACGGATAAGAGGGGTTTTAAAAATGGCTAAATCGAAAGAAGAGCACGTACACGAAGTATTTGAAAGCATTTCGGAAAGCTATGACAAAATGAATGGTGTTATCAGCTTCCAGATGCATGTAGGCTGGCGCAATGATACGATGAAGCGTATGGCCGTAAAACCTGGCTCGAAAGCTTTGGATGTTTGTTGTGGTACGGCAGATTGGACAATCGCCTTAGCAGAGGCAGTTGGAGAACAAGGTGAAGTAAAGGGTTTAGATTTCAGTAAAAACATGCTGAAAGTCGGAGAACAAAAAGTAATACCATATCCGCAAATTGAACTTATACAAGGGAATGCAATGGAATTACCGTTCCCGGACGACACATTTGATTATGTGACGATTGGTTTTGGGCTTCGTAATGTACCAGATTATTTACAAGTGTTAAAAGAAATGCATCGTGTCGTAAAACCAGGCGGAGTGGTTGTTTGTTTAGAGACATCGCAATCTGAAATCCCAGGTTATCGACAACTATTCCGATTTTATTTTAAATATATCATGCCGATATTCGGTAAGATGTTTGCGAAAAGTTATAAAGAATATTCTTGGTTACAGGAATCCGCAAATGATTTCCCAGGCATGAAGAAGTTAGCGGCAATGTTTGGACAGGCAGGTTTAGAAAAAGTAACGTACAAAGCATACAGTGGTGGTGCTGCGGCAATGCATATGGGCTTTAAAAAAGTACGTTAATGGGGGAAGGTTTTCACGCGTGGAAAAGATGAAGTTAAAACTACTCTATTCCGATTTGAAATCAGATATAGAAATCATCGAACAAGAATTAGAAACAGCGGTGAACTCGTCTTCACATTTGATTAATGATGCTTCTCTCCATTTATTACAAGCTGGTGGCAAACGGATACGACCAATTTTTGTGTTGCTTGGCGCGAAATTTGGCGATTATAATATCGAAAAGATGAAAGATGTGGCTGTGCCTCTAGAGCTCATTCACATGGCGTCACTAGTGCATGATGATGTGATTGATGATTCCGATATGCGAAGAGGACGTCCAACTGTCAAATCGCAATGGAATAACAGAGTAGCGATGTACACGGGCGATTTTATTTTTGCACGTGCACTTGAATATATTACGAAGCTCGAAGACCCACTTGTGCATCAAATTTTGGCACGTACGATGGTGGAAATTTGTAACGGTGAAGTCATTCAAATTGAAGATAAATTTAGATTGGATCAGGGCTTAAAAGATTATTTCAGACGTATTAAACGAAAAACGGCTTTGCTGATTTCTTCGAGTTGTGAGCTTGGTGCAGTGGCAGCAGGCGTTGATGCAAAAACGGTGAGCCATTTAAAACGCTTTGGCTATTTTGTTGGCATGAGCTTCCAAATTATTGATGATGTTTTAGATATCATGGCAACAGATAAAGAATTAGGGAAGCCTGCAGGTAGTGATTTATTGCAAGGTAACATTACATTGCCGATTTTATTGTTAAAAGATGATCCACAGATGCAACCTTATTTAGCGAAAGTGTTTGCAGGTACGTTAACGGAGCCTGAACGTCAAAAAATGTTGCATTATGTGCGTAAATCTGATGCAATTGCACAAGCTAATAAAATGAGCGATAAATATTTGAAAAAAGCATTGCAAGAAATAGATGCATTACCAAAACATCCTGTAAAGAAAAAGTTACGAGACATCGCTTTATTCATGGGTAAGCGTAAATTCTAGCTTTTTGTTGTACAAATGCTCATTTTTTGTTAATATTTATCGGTAGGTGTAAAACCTGTTAGACGAATTTAAGGAGTGTTTTAAACATGGCAATTGAACAAACTTTTTTAATGGTTAAGCCAGATGGCGTAAACCGTCAAGTAGTAGGTGACATCGTTGATCGTTTTGAACGTCGCGGTTTTGAAATGAAAGGCGCTAAATTAATGGTAATTCCACAAGAATTAGCAGAGAAACACTATGCTGAGCATTCTGAACGCCCATTCTTCGGTGAATTAGTAGAATTCATCACTTCTGGTCCAGTTTTCGCTATGGTATGGGAAGGCGAAAACGTTATCAAACTTGCTCGTACAATGATGGGAGCAACTAAACCAGAAGAATCTAACCCAGGTACAATCCGTGGTGACTATGCAACAACTGTATCTCACAACATTATCCACGGTTCTGACTCTCTTGCTTCTGCAGAGCGTGAAATTGGTTTATTCTTCGGTGAAGATTTAGCTTAATTTTATAACTAAAGTAGAGTAGCGAAAAAACTACGAATAGAACTAAATAAAAAAATCATCGATTTTTCGATGTAACTTTTACCTTCTAACAAAAAAATGTTAGGGGGTTTTTTGTTTGTCAAAATCATTCAATAAAGTTAATTCGAACATTGATTTACGACTTCTTTCAATAAAAACTGAGGAAGAACAAAATGAATCAAATCAAACAAATGACAATCTGTTTAATACTGGTTACTTTGAAATAGCTGATAAAAGAAATATTAAAATTGAACAACTCTAAAAATATTGAATCAACAGTGAAGATAAAACGACTTATAGCGGTATTCGTGATTTACAAGTCGGGAATCCGAATTAAAACGTTAGATGAATTAAGAATGAAAAATATCGACTTTGACAATAAGCTTTTAACTTTGTCAGGGGAAATAATGAAGTCGCATAGATCATTAATACTTTCTTTAGATGATGAGATGTGTACTTTGTTAAAAGAGTTAATTAATATCAATGACCAAATTAAAAAAGAATACAAAGAAAAGAATGATTATATTTTTCTTTCAAATATTGGAGTGCTAATTTCAAACACTGTCTCTCCCTTTAATTTGATAAGTAAAAATTTGTGGGGATATAGTAAGAGATGAAATTTTGCAAATGTGGATCCTCATTCAATTCGTAGATTATACGCCCAGAATTAGTGAAACGTGGATCAGATATAAATTTGGTATCTCACGCATTGGGTCATTCAGATTTATCAACAACCACAAGGTATTTAGAATTAGATGCTGATACAGTAGCAAAGAATTTACGTGATTTTTTATAACCAAATAAAAAGAACCACCATTAACAGTAGGATATGCATTTAAACGTATGTAGAAGGGCGTGTAACGAATGACAATTCGTTTTTGGGGAAAGGGGAGAGGAAATAAATGATTTACTCGAGATAGAGCATTTTGACAAGGCATACATTACTGATACTTTAAATGACGGATTGATGAAACTAAAATGCTTGTCTATGTCTATGTTTTTATTTTTTAGTTGTAGATTTAGGCAAGCAATTTGCACTTAACCGAAGTCCTTAACGCTATATTTAATTTGCAAATTAGTATAATTTTGAATGATATCTTTAAATTTTAATTACTTTTTATTGAATATATGGTACTATTCATCCGTATGTATACTATTGGTGGAGGGATTATTTTGTTGAAGAGAAGTTTATTACTTTTTTTAGTTATGACAGCTGCTTTACTAACTGCTTGCGGTGGAGGAAGAGATATTGCCAGTGTTGAAACTGCAATTTTTGGTCATTGGGTTTCAGAGTCAGATGATCCAGAATTTGAAGATACTCATTATTACATAAGCAAAGAAAAAGTTATTACGGTTGCAGGAGGTACGAAATCTATATCGGATTACAAAATATCTTCAACTAACGAAAAGGAAAAGTGGATCGAAATAATAGTAGATGGACAAGAAGATTCAGGTGGTATAATGAGAAGACTAGAATTTACGAATGATGACATGACCGAATTAGAAAATCCATTTAAGATGAGCGATGTCATTGTATCCTCAGATAGAGCAGATAGCGAAGAAAGACAAGAACTTTTTGATTTTGCTGAAAATTTATTAGGAGATACTGAATTTAAATCGACTTGGAAGTATGTAGATGACTTAACAGAACCGAAATAATATGATAACTAAAACAGATGAAGAGTAGAAGGAGTAATTCCAACTACTCTTTTTTGTCATTCTCATTTGTGAATAGCACTTATCTACAAGCTGTTAAAGCAAGTGGTGTACAACTAGGTAGACCAAAGTTAGATAATGATAAGGTTAAAACTGCATTGAAATTGTATGATAGCGGAGATTAAAGTGTAAAAGAGATTATGGCACAAGTTGGTATCTCACAAGGTAAACTGTACAAAGAAATCAATAAACGTAAAATACAGTCAGCACAATAAATAAAATTATCGAGTGTAGCATTCTATCGTCGCACTTGTTCCATCTAAAAATTAAACTAAAGGAGAATGAACATGCAGACATATCAAATTAATGTACCAGCGCACACTCAATCAATAACTGATCCAACACATTTTTATTTAGTAGTTGATCGTGAGCATGATTTAATTAATAATTAATCTATCAGCAGTCAATTGTAATTTTAGCTACACAATGAGTATTAGTTTATCGAGAGATGCTAAAAATTTTTAACTAATTAACATGTTTAATGCAGAGATGAAAGCACATATTGTACAGCAAATTGTTTCGATAGTTTTATAAGCAAATTAGGGTGTATGCAGATGATGCAGCACTCTTTTTTTATTTTTCTACAGAAGCGGAACGCGTTGATTTAATAGGATTTTAGAATCTACTATTAAAAGAATCATTTTATAGTGTGAATGGATACTAAACATACGTTTTAAGTATCATACAGTTTTTGTAGAATGACTTTAAAGGTATTAATGAATAGTTCCCTTCTATAAGTTAAAGTATTCGTATGAATTGTTGTGATTACTAGAGAGCTATGTATATATCATGTACCGCTTCAAGAAAATAAAGGGGCGGTAGTTTACATTAATTGATGATATGTTGCTTTAACAGATTACCGTACTTGTTCTAATCACACAGGATGAGTAATTTTGAATATTATAGAACTACATAGTATTTATTATTTTACCTCCTTTATTTTCCTTTTAAATGTGCTTGTAGTAATATAATGAGAAATAGAAAGGGGATTTTTGCTTGAAAAAATTATTACCGATCCTTGTGGTGATTTTGTTTGTTATAGCAGGAGGAACAACGTATTTAGCTTTTAGCGCTTATAAGGATTATAAAGAACCAATCCCGCATTCAAAAAATAATACAACTAATGTAGATGAAGCAATTAATGCATCGAACGTAAATGAAAATAACACAGTACAAAGTAGTTCAGAAAAAGTTATGAAAGAAGAGTTTATTGTTTTTAAAGCTGGAATAGAGCGATTCACACATGATTATGATTTATTATGGTCGGAATTTGAAGCCATCAGTGATCAAGTAGATTTATATCCAAATTTGTATTCACAAGAGTTAATTGATATTAGTTCGAAGTATCAATTGTTGTCAAGTAGCGTACTTAAAGAAACTGAGTACATGCAAATGTCTTCATCGTATTGGGAAAGCATTAGAGAAGAAGTTTTATATCCATTGCAAGAAGCGGCTCTTGCTAGAGGAAATGCGATGTATGCAGTAATGAGAACTTCAACTGGTGCAGAAGATGCTACACATATTGTAGTGGAGCAAATGCAAATTAGTAATGAAAAAATGGTAGACGCAATAGCTAATCTACAAGTGTTGGAAGATGAAATAGGATATGAATAACCTGAAATTATACTTACCAAAAATCAACTTTGACAACTTACTCTTTTGGTTAGGATGTTTTATATTGCCCTCCTTGATTATCTGTGGAAGGTAGGTGTTATATGAGTTGAATCATATAAGTGGATTTGAGTGAAAAGAAATCACATTACAAATTGTTTCACAGAGAGACAATGACTATTTAGACGTTTTTTTAAAACGATGTGTTATTAAAAGAACGTAAGAATAAAACTAAAGATGTTGAAAGTTGTGATTATGAAATGTTTAAATTTGAAATTTATTACGATTTAGGTGATGAAGTAGCCCTACACATTATTTAACAGGTAGGGCTTAATAAGATATATATTAATTTAAAAAATATAGGTTCATTCCTCTTCTCCGAAGATATTTAAACTATATTTTTCTGAAAGAGTTTTAATATTATCCCATGATTCATTTATTTCACTTAAAGAATTCTCATACTCTTCTTTAGCGTTTTGAATATAACCTTGACTTGTTGCATCGACTAAACTAGTTGTTGGGGTGTAATGAGAGAGTTTTTTTGTTTCAAAATCATCTATTGCATCTAAGACTTCTTTTTCTTCTGGTGAACTTGTTTTAGGATTGAAATCTATTTTTATATCTGAATAATTTGTTGCATCTTCATAAAATACTAGCTGTTGTGCAAGGGATTCTTTTATTTCATCGCTAGAATTTAGCCATGAATGTGATTGAGATTGATGTAAATTAATCAAACTAATAATATTTTTTTCTTCTATGTTTTTATATTCCCATTCTACTTTAATATATTCTCTTAAATCAGCGACAAATTGATCATCGAAACCTGTCTCGTTTTCTTTACTACAAGCAGATAAAAGTAAGATAGAGAGTAAACTTATTAATAGTAGTATTCCCGTTTTATTACATTTCATATGTATTCCTCCTGAAAATATATATTTCTTTATATCTTTATATGGTAACATAGTAATAAAATAGAAAAAAGCTTGTTGCTAATTCGCTTAAACAGAGAAAGGTGAATGTTAATGGGTGAGAAAATGAAACAGTTTGGGCTGTTTCTCAGATTCACTTGCTTCTGTAGAGCGTGAAATCGGCTTATTCTTCGGTGAAGATTTAGTTTAATTATAACGAAAACTATTAATAAAATTGGAAGCTGTCTAAAATTTGGGCAGCTTCTTTTTTGTGCTGTTAAATGGCTTGTCATACTTCATAAAGTGACATCAATTTTTGTTATTGTTAGAAAATTTAGTTTATTGTACAATAATTACTGGGATAAACTAAATTTTAGAAGGTGGGATATCATGAATTTAACAACACCATTAATGTTACATGCACATCGAACGCCACAAAAAGTTTGTTTAGTTTATCAAGAAAAAGAGTATACGTATCAGTCATTGAATGAGGAAGTCAATTGCTATGCAAATGGATTAATAGCACATGGAATTAAAAAGGGCGATAAAATCGCAGTCTTTATGAAAAACTCCGATGATTTTATCATTGCTGCCTATGCGGTTTGGAAAGTTGGTGCCGTTCTTGTCCCTATCAATTTTCGCTTAACTGCAACGGAGCTAAGTTATATTTTGGGCCAATCAGACAGTGTTTTAGTACTAGCAGATGCAGAGTTGGAGGATGTTTGTAAAGAAGCCTGTGCCTCGTTAGCTTTATCAATAACTATTGCTATTACACCAGAAACCTTTACGGAAGGTCTCCTATCATTCCGAGAATTGCGTACAAACAATATTGATGAACCAGGTGTTACTATTGCACCGCTTGATGATGCAGAGATTTTATATACATCCGGTACAACCGGCAAACCAAAAGGGGCGCTATTTGATCATAATACGATATTAAATGTGAATGTTGCCTACAATCAAATTGCAAGATTAGAAGAGGAAGATTGCTATCTTTTAGTTGCACCAATATTCCATTCTGCAGGAATGAATCTGATTTTCCTTACGACGATGTTAACTGGAGGAACGTTGGTTGTACAACGTGACTTCCATCCTGTGGAAGCTTTAAAGGCAATTGAAAAGCATAAAGTAACAGCGTTCTTTGGTGTCTCAGCTATGTATAATGCTATTTTACAAGTGCCAGAGAAGTCCTTTGATTTATCCTCTATTCGTTTTTGTGCTTATGGTGCTGCACCAATGTCACCGACACTTGTAGAACAATCGATGGCATATTTCGGTACAAATCAGTTTTATAATTATTGTGGTCTTACTGAAGCCGGTCCTGGAGGTATCTTTTTATCACCAGAGCAACATAAAACGAAACTTGGGGCAGGCGGAAAGTCGATGCCACTTACAAATGCACGTGTTGTAAATGAGCAGATGGTGGATGTTGTACCAGGGGAAATTGGTGAATTAACTCTTCGTGGTGCTACTTTAATGAAGGAATACTATAAAAAACCAGAGGATACCAAAAAAACCTTTGTGAATGGTTGGTTGTTAACAGGTGATTTAGCAACAATTGATGAAGAAGGCTTTATTACAGTGGTCGATCGTAAAAAAGATATGATTATTTCGGGAGGAGAAAACGTTTACTCTATCGAAGTAGAACAAGTAATCAATGGTCATCCCCAGGTGCTTGAAGCGGCGACAATCGGTGTGCCTGATGAACAATGGGGTGAGGTTGTAGCTGCAGTAATTGTAGCGAAACCAGGTGAAACAGTAAATGAGGGCGAACTTCAACAATATTGCCGTAAAAGCCTAGCTGGCTATAAAGTGCCACGGAAATTTTTCTATGTGGAGACACTTCCACGAAATGCATCGGGGAAAATATTGAAATATCATTTACGCGAAACGATACAGTAAAGGGGATTTTTTATGAGAGAAGTTGTGATTGTAGCAGCTGTTCGTACAGCGATCGGGAGAAGAAAAGGGGCATTAAAGGGTGTACGTGCAGATGATTTAGCAGCGGACATATTGCAGGAAGCTGTTCGTCGTGCAGGTCTTGATAAGGGGCAGGTGGAAGATGTTATTTTGGGCTGTGTCACGCAAACAGGTGAACAAGGAGCCAATATTGCACGAACGGCATTGCTGATGGCAGGCTTTCCCGAGACGGTACCAGGAGTAACCATTGACCGTCAATGTGGCTCGAGTCAACAGGCGGTGCATTTTGCAGCGCAAGCTATCTTAGCAGGGGATATGGATGTTGTTATTGCTGGCGGTGTAGAGAGTATGACTCGTGTGCCGATGTTTTCCAATATGGACGATGCCCATAAAGGAAATCGCTTACAAGAAAACCATATCATTATTCATCAAGGCCTATCAGCTGAAAAAATGGCAGAGAAATGGGGACTTACGAAGGAGACATTGAATGACTATTCATTCAACAGTCACAGACGAGCGCTAGCTGCGATTGAAGCAGGTCGTTTTGAGGAGGAAATAATGCCTGTTAAAGTGACCCAAGAGGACGGTACGGTAACAGTGTTTGAGGTCGATGAGGGGCCTCGGGTTGAAACAACGGTGGACATATTAAATGGGCTAAAAACGGTCTTCCAGGAGGATGGGGTAATAACAGCGGGTAATGCTAGCCAAATGAGCGATGGTGCATCCGCTGTGGTAGTCATGTCGTTAGAAAAAGCACAAGAGCTTGGTATTCGACCGCTTGCCAAAATTGTCACGCGAGTTGTGGTTGGTTCAGACCCTACACTTATGCTAACTGGACCAATTGAAGCTACTAGACGAGCACTTGAACGGGCAGGACTGACAATTGATGATATTGATACGTATGAGGTGAATGAAGCCTTCGCGCCTGTACCGCTTGCATGGCTCCATGAAATTGGGGCAAATCCAAAAAAGTTAAATCCTGATGGGGGAGCCATTGCACTTGGGCATCCACTAGGTGCAACCGGCACAAAGCTGTTAACAACGATGCTATATCGTATGGAACGGGAAAATCTGCGCTATGGCCTGTTAGCAATTTGTGAAGGTATGGGAATGGCAAATGCCACTATTATAGAAAAACTGTAAAGGAGTTGTGTTTGATGAAACTACATGAGGTAGTAGCTGTTGTTACGGGTGGCGCGTCAGGTTTAGGAGAAGCAGTAGTCCGAAAAATTGTGGAAGATGGCGGAAAGGCAATTATTTTTGATGTGAATGATGAGCGTGCAAATGCACTCGTCCAGGAGCTAGGTGGAAATGTTCAATATGCACGTGTTGATGTCTCAAAAGAGGTGGATGTTTCAGCAGGGCTTGAGCAGGCGATAGCAGCATTCGGCTTCATTAATGTTGCAGTTAACTGTGCAGGGATTGCCAATGCGAGTAAAGTACTCTCCAAGCGTGGTGTGCATGCACTCGATATGTTTGAAAAGGTCATTTCTGTCAATTTAATTGGGACGTTTAATGTTATTCGACTTGCCGCTGAAAAAATGGAGCATAATGAGCCCGATACTGATGGTCAACGAGGAGTCATTATTAATACTGCATCTGTAGCGGCTTTTGACGGGCAAATTGGACAGGCTGCTTATAGTGCTTCTAAAGGTGGTGTAGCGGCGATGACATTACCAATTGCGCGCGAGCTTGCGGATATTGGTGTACGTGTAATGACAATTGCACCAGGATTAATTGATACGCCGATGTTTGCAACATTACCAGAGCAAGCAAGAACAGCGCTTGGAGCGATGACACCATTTCCAAAACGCCTCGGTAAGCCATATGAATATGCATTACTTGTGGAAAGCATCATTCATAACTGTATGTTAAATGGTGAAGTCATTCGCTTAGACGGCGCTATTCGAATGCAGCCAAAATAAGGAAGGGCGCTGATGAGGTATCGTTTTGAAACGGAGGAACATGTACTTTTCCGTGCAACGGTGCGTAAATTTTTACAAAAGCATACAGAGCCCTACATTGATATAAGGAGAAGGATATTGTCACCAGGGGTCTATGGCGAGATATTGGCTTACAGAAAATGCAAGACAGGTGACTGCACAATGTATGCAGCTTCACGGTGGCTATGGCTATATGGAAGAGTATAAGATTGCTAGAAGATATCGAGATAGACTTGTTACATCGATTTACGCAGGTACAAATGAAATCATGAAAACGATTATTGCCAAAAATATCGGTTTGTAGCAGCAATCATCCTGGGACGTTTCAAAACTTATAAATGAAATGGAGCGATCATATGCATATGATGGACACACCTTTATTACTCACGAGTTTTTTGAACCGAGCAGAGCGTTATTTTCATGCAAAGAAGATCTATTCTCGTACAAGCCCTACAACGATCCACGAGTTTACCTACAAAGAATATGTAAAACGTACGCGTAAATTAGCAGATGCCCTCACGAAAATTGGGATGGCACGTGGCACGAAGGTTGGCACCTTTGCATGGAACCATCATCGTCATTTAGAGGCTTATTTTGCCGTACCATGTGCAGGAGCCGTGTTGCACATGATCAATATTCGAATGACACCTGAGCATATCGCCTATGTCATTAATCATGCAGAGGATGAAATTTTACTAATTGATGATAATTTAGTACCACTGCTTGCACCGATTGCTTCACAACTCACAACAGTAAAGCATTTTATTGTGATGGGGGATAATGTAGCGTTAGATAGTGTGCCATTACCGAACGCACTATCCTACGAGGAAATACTTGCCGAAGCAAGTGAAGATTATTCTTTTCCAGAGAATGTAGATGAAAATGCACCTGCTGGCATGTGCTATACAAGTGCAACAACGGGTATGCCAAAAGGTGTGGTCTATACACATCGAAGCATTGTGCTCCATAGTATGGCGGCTGGACTTTCTGATAGCATTGGTGTATGTGAAAATGATGTCGTGCTACCTGTTGTGCCAATGTTTCATGCTAATGCATGGGGCTTGCCATTCGCCAGTGTCCTATTCGGAGCGACGCAAGTATTACCGGGACCTATGTTTACACCGCAGCTTTTACTCGATTTATTTGCACAATATAAAGTGACATTAACAGCAGGAGTGCCGACAATTTGGCTAGGTGTGTTACAGGAGCAACGAAATAATCCACGTGATTTATCATCGTTGCGCTCGATTGTATGTGGTGGCTCTGCATCACCAATGGGACTGATTCGTGGCTTTGAGGAGGAGGGCGGTATTCCGTACTATACAGGCTATGGTATGACGGAGACATCCCCGCTCGTGAGCTTGTCTACTTATTTATCGCATATGCAAGACTATTCATCGGACGAAAAAATGCATGTTCGCGTCACACAGGGGATTACAATGCCACTTATTGAAACACGAGTTCTTAACGAAAATGGTGAGGTTCCTTGGGACGGCAAAACAATGGGCGAAATTACGATAAGAGGTCCATGGATTGCGGCGGAATATTATAAGGATGAGCGCACGAAAGAAGCCTTTAAGGACGGCTGGCTCTACACGGGTGATATCGCGGTTATAACACCAGACGGCTATATAAAAATTACCGATCGCACGAAAGATTTAATAAAGAGTGGCGGCGAATGGATTTCATCAGTTGAGCTTGAAAATGCATTGATGTCACATGAAAAGGTATTTGAAGCGGCGGTCATCGCCATTCCACATGAAAAATGGCTCGAACGACCATTAGCTTGTGTTGTGCCAAAGCCGGAGTTTAAAGATACGATTACAAAAGAGGAGCTAATTGATAGCTTACGCAATCAATTCCATAAAACGTGGATTCCTGATGATGTGGTCTTTTTAGATGAGGTACCGAAAACGTCAGTTGGAAAATTCATGAAGGTCAAGCTTCGTGAGGATTTAAAAGATTTTCGAGTAGAAGTTTAACTTCAGTCAGTAGAAGAATCTCACCAAGACAGTTGGTGAGAGGAAAAGTCCTTTTGTATTGGAAGTTGGACGAGTCGTTTTGCATCCATACGCTAACTTATCTGCATCTTGAGACACCTATGCACAATTCAAAACTCGTTGTGTGTGGTTGCGATGATGAAATCCAAAGGGGCTGTCCAAAAGTGAAAATAGTATGCTAGGAGTACTCCTAGTATGCTATTTTTTGATATAAAGGTAAAAATCCGCGTAGACTCCTGCGGGAAAGCAAGAGCACGAGACCCAGCAGGGAGCGTTAAGTGGAACGAAGTCTAAAGTCGTCACGTCCTGTGACAACGCCTTCGTGACCAACATCCTGTTTGCTGACGCTACGCTTTCGCACATAAAAACACTTGTTGCCCTGATGCGGCGCGAGCCTTGCCCGCGGAAAGCGTAGCGGATTTTTACCATATAGGAAGATAGCCATTATTGTTTGAAGGGCTTCTTAGACAGCCCCTTTTTAATAGTGAAACGAAAAATGAAACTATTTAATCATTTTGTCGTATAATTTAATTGTAGATGGGAGGAAGTGGATTTATGAGTATTGCAATTGTGGCAATTGTTGGCGGGGTGTTGGTCGCTTTAGCAGGGATATTTACCGATGCACGTACAAGAGGACAAAAAATTAAATTAAAGACAATTGAAAAAGAAGTAGAGCTAGAAAAGCTAAGACTGGAATCATATACACAAGAAACTGAAAAAATGAAACTAGAATTAGAACATTCAAAGGTGCTACTATTAGAGGCAAAACAAAATTTAACGAAGGAACCTTGATTCGGTGTGAAAGACACTATTTCGATAATGGCGATTTTCCGCTATAATGGTAGTACGATGCTAGAGGGGAAGATGACCGTATGTCTGATTATGAACAATTTGTAGAAGGTATTAAGCGCAAAACAGGTATTGATTTAGCGTTATACAAAGAAGCACAAATGAAAAGACGTTTAACTTCTCTCTATGAGAAAAAGGGTTACCGTAATTTCATTGATTTTCTGAAGGCACTAGAGCAAGACCGTGATTTAATGAATGAATTTTTAGATCGTATGACGATTAATGTGTCGGAATTTTATCGTAATGGTAAACGCTGGGAAATATTACAGAAAAAAATATTTCCAAAGTTACTGCAATCAAATAAACGATTGAAAATTTGGAGTGCGGCGTGTTCGACTGGAGAGGAACCTTATTCATTGGCAATGGTATTGTCTCAATTAGTCCCATTATCTCAAATACAAATAATTGCGACTGATTTAGACGAGAACGTCATTCAAAAGGCCAAGCTAGGGGTATACCCAGAGCGCTCTTTAGCAGAAGTGCCAAAAGATATTCAAGGAAAGTATTTTGAACAAGAAGGAAACTTCTATAGAGTCAAAGATGAAATTAAACGCTGCGTAACATTTAAAAAACATAATCTACTAAAAGATAATTACGATGCGAATTATGATTTAATCGTTTGTCGCAATGTGATGATTTACTTTACTGAAGAGGCGAAAGATCAAATTTACACGAATTTTAGTAAAGCCTTGCGTCAGGACGGTATCTTATTCGTTGGATCAACGGAGCAAATATTTAATCCATCACGTTATGAATTTGACGTAGAGGATACATTCTTCTATCGAAAAAATAGTAAATAATATGAAAAGCATTCGTACAATCGACAAGATGCACGTCATGTACATAAATTGCCAAGCATTAGACATAGATGATCGTACGCTTTTCGCTTGTCCTAAGCAAAGAGCGTACGATTTTTATTCATCACTACAAAACATTCTTTTTTTACGCAAATCGTTCAGAATATTCGCATTTAATAGGGTAGTATCATATATTTTAAAGGTGTGAATATTGCTGTACAATACAATTTCTGAACGTGATTACGCTGAGGCTAATTGATTGCTCAGACATTTGTAAAAGGACTGTTTTTTTAGAGAATATATGTTATAGTGAAAAATACATACTTTAGCGAGTTGAAGGGAGAAAGCGTTTATGCGTTATTTAACAGCAGGAGAATCACACGGACCCCAATTAACAACCATTATTGAGGGCTTACCGTCACTCTTACCAATTACAGCAGAAAAAATTAATCATGATTTAAAACGTCGCCAAGGAGGACATGGCCGCGGTCGCCGTATGCAAATCGAAACAGATACAGTGGAAATTGTAGGTGGCGTTCGTCATGGACAAACACTTGGTTCTCCTGTCGCACTTGTGGTTACAAATGATGACTGGAAACACTGGACGAAAATTATGGGTGCTGAACCGTTAGCAGAGGATGTAAATCCAGACGATGTTAAACGTCAAATTTCACGACCACGCCCAGGACATGCAGATTTAGTAGGAGGCATGAAATACGGACATCGTGATTTGCGAAATATTTTAGAGCGATCTTCAGCACGAGAAACAACTGTCCGTGTTGCAGTAGGAGCTGTTGCGAAAGCATTACTAAATGAACTAGGTATTTCAATCGTGTCACATGTAACAGAAATTGTTGGCATTAAGGCAGACACATCTTTAGTTGAAGGGAAATCGGCGGATGAAATCCGTGCCATTATTGAAGCAGATCCATGCTACTGTGTGGACCCTGTTGCGTCTGCAAAAATGGTAGAGGCTATCGATGAAGCGAAAAAAGCAGGCGATTCTATCGGCGGTGTTGTAGAAGTCATCGTAGAAGGCATGCCAGCAGGTATCGGTTCTTATGTGCATTACGACCGTAAGCTTGACGCAAAATTAGCAGCGGCGATGCTGTCTATTAATGCGTTTAAAGGTGTTGAGTTTGGGATTGGCTTCGAAATGGCCCGTCGTAAAGGTTCGGAAGTACATGACGAAATCATGTGGTCAGAAGAAGAAGGATATACTCGTGCTACGAATCGTCTAGGGGGCTTAGAGGGCGGTATGTCTACAGGAATGCCGATCGTCGTGCGTGGTGTCATGAAACCAATTCCTACATTATATAAACCACTACAAAGTGTAGATATCGAAACAAAAGAACCATTCAAAGCAAGTGTAGAACGTTCGGATAGCTGTGCCGTACCAGCAGCATCAGTTGTTGCGGAACATGTTATTGCCTGGGAAATAGCGAATGTGATTATGGACCAATTCCATGGCGATCAATTGCCACAACTAAAAGCTCAAATTGACGAGCATCGCCGTTACACAAAGGAGTTTTGATATATGCGTGTACCAGTAGCGACAAAATCGCATCAATATGATGTTGTACTAGGGCATAATTTTTTAGCCGAAGCGGTCAAATCGTTTGATGACAAGCTGCAAAAAGCGGATAAGCTCATTGTTTTTACTGATGCAAATGTGTGGGCAGCACAGGAGGCATATTTCAAGGCGAATTTCCCCTATGACTTTGAAGTTTTTGTGCTACCAGGTGGCGAGGCATGTAAAACTTTTGAACAATACAATGCAGCGCAAACTTTCTTATTGGAACAAAAATGTTCACGGAAATCATTCATTTTTGCTTTAGGTGGAGGAGCAGTTGGCGATTTGACAGGCTTTGTTGCTGCGACATATATGCGTGGTGTGCCATTTATTCAAATCCCAACGACAATTTTAGCCCATGACTCTGCAGTTGGAGGCAAAACGGCGATTAATCATCCGTTGGGCAAAAATATGATTGGTGCCTTTTATCAGCCAGAGGGCGTTATTTACGATACCGTCTTTACGGAAACTTTACCTGAACGTGAGGTACGATCAGGAACGGCAGAGGTCATTAAGCACGCGATGATTTCAAATGCAGCATGGCTACAAGAATTGATGACAGCAGATACAGTAATTCATTTCAACACAGACGAATTGGCAAAGCAGCTAAAGGCTGGTATAGAAGTGAAGGCGAAAATTGTGTCAGAAGATGAAACAGAGCAATCGGTACGCAAATACTTAAATTTAGGCCATACATATGGTCATGCCATTGAAGCTGCTGCGGGTTATGGGAAAGTAGCACATGGTGAAGCAGTGATGATTGGTCTTGTGTACTGCTTATTATTAAGTGAAAGATATGGAGAGTTAGATCGCGACTTCACAACTGCATTTTTACACTTTGCGGTGAAAAATGGTTATCCATTTGAAGCGGTGAACGACTATTCATTTGAACAATTAACAGAGTATTTACTAAAAGATAAAAAAGCGGAGTATGGTGTGTTACAATTTGTGCTACTGACAAAAATTGGGGAGCCGTTTGTGCAACCGATTGACTTAACGGAGTGCAAAGAAGTAGATGCCGAGTTCCGACAGCTATTAGCGGAGGTGCTTGTATGATTCGTGGACTAAGAGGTGCGATTACAATTGAATCGGACAAGCCGGAGCTTGTATGGGATGAGACAGCAAGATTAGTACGAGAAGTTGTAGCAGTAAATAATGTTGAGGTAGATGATATTGCCTCTATCGTCATTTCCACTACGCCTGATATTACATCAGCGTTCCCAGCACGTGCAGTGCGATTAATGGAAGGTTGGCAGTATGTTCCTGTAATGTGCATGCATGAAATGGATGTGCCGGGCGCGCTTCCATTATGTATCCGTGTATTAATACATGCTAATGTGGAAGTGGCGCAAAAAGATGTACAGCACTTGTATTTAAATGATGCAGTGAAATTAAGACCAGATTTAGCCCAAGCTAAATAATTAGAGGAGATGTTAGAGATGAAATGGAAACAGCAATTGGACGGTATGCAAGCGTATAAACCAGGTAAACCAATTGAAGAAGTACAGCGTGAATTCGGCTTACAAGAAGTCGTGAAATTAGCATCAAATGAAAATCCATTTGGTTGCTCACCAAAGGTAACAGCTTATTTACAGGATAATGCAGTAAATCATGCAATCTATCCAGATGGCTATGCACAGAACTTGCGTACAGCTGTAGCAAATTATCTAGGTGTCAAAGAAACACAGCTTCTTTTTGGAAACGGCTCTGATGATATTATTACGATTCTTACTCGTGCTCTGTTGTATCCAGGTGTGAACACAATCATGGCTGATCCATCCTTCTCGCAATACTGGCATAATGCTGACATTGAAGGTGCAGAAGTACGAAAAATACCTTGTATAGAGGGTGCACATGATTTAGATGCTATGGCAGCAGCAATCGATGATAAAACATCAATCGTTTGGGTTTGTAGTCCAAATAACCCTACAGGTGTGGTTATTGCAGACACTGATTTACGTGCCTTTTTAGCGAAAGTACCAAGTGACGTACTAGTTGTTTTAGATGAAGCGTATATCGAATATGTGACGCATCCAGATCACTTGGATACACTACCATTAATCGAAGAGTATCCAAATGTGCTATTAATGCGTACTTTTTCAAAGGCATACGGTCTTGCTTCCTTCCGAGTTGGCTACGCCATTGGGCAACCTGAAATAATTGCCAAGATTGACCCAGTGCGTGCGCCTTTTAACAATACAATTTTAAGCCAAGCGGTAGCGGCCATTGCGCTAAGTGATCAAGACTTTATTGAAGCTTGCTGTGAAGCAAATGAAAAAGGCAAAAAACAATACGTTGAATTTTGTGAAAAGCATAATTTAACCTACTACCCATCTGATACGAACTTTATTTTCTTTAATACGAAGGCTGATAGCGATGTTGTTTTCCAAGAGCTTATGAAACGTGGCTTTATTGTCCGTAGTGGTAATGCACTTGGTACACCAGGGTTTATCCGAGTAACAATTGGTACAGAGGCTCAGAACGAAGCATTACTAGGACATCTTGAAACGGTGTTAAAAGAGCAAGGAGTTTTTGCATGACACGCAAAGTGCTCGTTATTGGTCTAGGCTTAATCGGAGGCTCGATTGCCCTTGCTCTACAAAAAGCACCAGAAACCAAAATTCTAGGCTATGATATGGATGCCAAAACACGTGAGCATGCAAAGACATTAAACATCGTCCATGAGATTGTAACAGATCCTAAAGATGTTGCAGCCGACGTAGATGTCATCATTTTTGGGACACCCGTCAATGCCACGCTGGATTGGATGGAACAACTAAAATCATGGCCGTTAAAAAATAAAGTAATCGTAACAGACACAGGTAGTACAAAAAAAATGATTATGCAAAAAGCGGGAGAATTACGTGCCCAAGGTATTACATTTATCGGTGGACACCCAATGGCAGGTTCTCACAAAAGTGGTATATTAGCTGCGAAGGCGCATCTTTTCGAAAATGCCTATTATATGCTGACGCCACTTGCAGGTGAAGAAATTATTAACATGGCTCAGCTTGAAAGCCTATTAAAATTTACACATGCGAAAGTCGTGAGTGTATCGGCACGAGAGCATGATCATATGACAGCTGTTGTGAGTCATTTTCCACATGTTATCGCAGCATCTCTTGTGCATCAGCTAGGAGAGGAAAACGGAGAGTACCCAATGACACGTTCGCTCGCTGCAGGGGGGTTCCGTGATGTGACGCGTATTGCATCGTCTAATCCGATATTGTGGCGTGATATTACACTTCAAAATCGTGATGAGTTAATCGCACAGCTAGCAGGTTGGCAATCAGAGATGGATCGAGTTAAGGAGCTGCTATTGAACGGCAATTCAGATGATATACAAAACTATTTTGCTGTTGCCAAAGACTTACGAGATGAACTTCCAATTAGTGCGGGTGCCATGTTCACATCCTTTGATTTGTATGTCGACGTTCCTGACTATCCAGGGGTTATTTCTGAGGTGACAGGCTTACTAGCAGATGAAGCAATCAGTATTACGAATCTGCGTATCGTGGAATCTCGTGAGGATGTCTTCGGGATACTTGTCATTAGCTTGCAAAGTGAAAGTGACCGTGAACGTGCTGCGTCTTGTATTCAAAAACGTGCAAACTTTGAAACATATATTTCATAGGTAAAGTGCATGCTCACTCGTGAAATTGCGCCGCGTGCCTAGACAAAAGGGAAAGCGTCGAAGTATCGGCGCTTTCTATCTTCATATGGAGGGAGAAATAACTATGAGTGAAAAAGTATTACAGTATCATAAACCATCCTTAAAAGGGACATTAACAATACCTGGTGATAAGTCAGTGTCACACCGCTCAGTGATGTTTGGCTCGATTGCGACTGGCACAACGACCGTCAAGGGCTTTTTACTGGGTGAGGATTGTTTAAGTACAATTGATTGTTTCCGCAAGCTTGGCGTGAAAATCGATGTAGAAGGAACGAATGTGACGATTGACAGTGCTGGTATGGATGCATGGCAGGAGCCTACTGAAGTATTATATACAGGAAACTCTGGGACAACGACTCGCTTAATGCTTGGAATTCTAGCTGGCTCTAATGTACATACAGTGATGACAGGAGACGCATCGATTGGTAAGCGGCCTATGCGTCGTGTGATTGACCCCCTACGTCAAATGGGTGCGCACATTACTGGTCGTGCAGATGGACAATTTACGCCACTAGCGATTCAAGGTACGAAGTTACAAGCAATTGACTATAAAATGCCTGTTGCAAGTGCGCAAGTGAAATCAGCTATTTTATTAGCAGGTTTACGAGCAGAAGGGACAACTGTAGTTCGTGAAACGGAAGTATCGCGAGATCATACCGAGCGTATGTTACGTCAATTTGGCGCACAGGTTGATGTTGCAGATGGTGTCGTGTCGTTTAAGGGAGGGCAAACACTTACGGGTACTCATGTTTCTGTGCCAGGTGATATATCTTCAGCGGCCTTTTTCTTAGTGGCCGGTGCTATTTGTAGAGATAGTAGAATTGTCTTAGAGAATGTTGGCGTCAATCCAACACGTGACGGTATCGTTGAGGTTCTACAAAATATGGGAGCTTCCATGACGGTAGTGCAAAATGAAGACGGTCAAGCAGAGCCAACAGCAACGATTACGATTGAAACGTCTACGTTGAAGGGGACTACGATTGAGGGCGACATTATTCCACGATTGATCGATGAAATACCTGTACTGGCGTTATTAGCGACACAGGCACATGGAAAAACGATTATAAAGGATGCCGAGGAACTAAAAGTAAAAGAAACAGATCGTATTACAGCTGTCGTAGATGAACTGAAAAAATTAGGGGCTACTATTGAAGCGACAGAGGACGGCATGATTATCGAGGGGCCAACACCATTACACGGTGCAAGCCTAAAAACCTACGGCGACCACCGCATCGGCATGATGGGGGCTGTCGCAGCGTTAATGACCGATGGAGTCGTGACTTTAGATGATGCACAATGTATAGCGGTTTCTTACCCGGCGTTTTTCGAGCATGTTGAGGCTGTGAAGCTGAAGCTATAATCAATACAAAGCTCTCCAATACTTTTGGGGAGTTTTTTCTTGTTTCGGAAGAGAATGTTTTGTAGCATAAAGGTATTAAGGAAAGAATAGGTGAATGACTGTGAACAATGCGATGACTGAAATAATGCAAGCACTTGAGCAAGGGGATTTAGCTTTAATCGATCAGCTGCTTGAATCGTTTTTAACAAAGGAGCTACCAGAAGAAACTTACGCACTTGCGGAAGTATTTATGCAATATGGCTACATGAAAGAAGCAGACCGAGTACTGGAGCATTTACAATTTTTATTCCCAGAAGAAGCACAGTTAAAAATTGACCGTGCCAATGTCTTAATGGAGCTTGGTGATGAGGACGCAGCATTAGATTTACTCTTAGAAGTAGAAGATACGTCCCCAGAATACCCACAGGCATTATTAGTATTAGCGGATTACTATCAAATGCAGGGGTTGTTTGAAGTGGCTGAAAAGCGCATTAATGAAGCGCTAGCCATTTTACCTGATGAGCCACTTTTACAATTTGCTAAAGCAGAGCTATTGTTTGAAACAGGACGTTTTCTAGAGGCTGCACGACTTTACAAGGAATTACATGAGCTACAAGAGGAATTTGCGGGTGTAAGTCTGGTTGAACGACTTGCTGAGGTATATCGGGCAGGGGCTGCCTATGAAACAGCTTTAGACTATTATTTAGCTGCTCTTGAGGATGAAGTGAAGCCAGATATTTTATTTGGCGCTGCCTATTCAGCGTTCCAATCGCAAAAATATGAAATGGCCATTACGCAATTAGAGGAGTTAAAAGAATTAGATCCAGATTATTTCTCAGCCTATTTATTGCTTGCGGAAAGCTATGCCATGTCAGAGGACAATAAAAAAGCGTATGCAGCCATTAAAGAAGGTTTAAAGCGTGATGAGTACGATAAATCACTATTCTTATTTGCTGGTAAAATGGCATTGAAAAATGGTCTTCCAGATGAAGCAGAAAATTATTTGCGCGAGGCGATTGCATTAGATCCTGAATACATGGAGGCGGTGCTAGCGCTGATCTCTGTTTTGACACAGCAAGAACGGTATGAGTATGTTATTGAATTATTTGAAACGTTGCAACAAAATGATTTTGAATGGTCAACATTATACCCATTTGCAGCAGATGCATATGCGAATTTAGAATTGTACGACCGTGCATACGAATTTTATCGTTTGGCATATACTGATTTTAAGGAAGACGCAACATTTTTAGAAAAATATGTTTATTTCTTATTAGAAGAAGGCAAGCGTGTAGAAGCGAAAGAGGTACTTGGTCAATTAATAAGCGTTCAACCTGGTGAACCAGAGTGGCAAGAAAAGTTAGAAAGCTTAGAATTAGAGTAAAGGAGGGAGTGGGTATGACTGCTTCTGTATCAGTTGTCGATAAAAAAGCATTTGTTCGATGGTTTTTAAAAAATTATCAATTGAAACGTCGTGAGTGTGTATGGATTTTAAACTACTTATTGAGTAATGATGAGTTGTTAAAGCGAATACGATTTGTCGAAGAAGCGCACTATTGTCCTAGAGCAATGGTGATGTCTACAGTTGACTCAACTGGTGTGCCATTTCGATTTTACAAAGGCAATGTGATGACAGCGGATGCTGAGAAATCTTTCCATGATTTACGCTTACATGAACATGAAGATATGTATATACAATTGAATTTCCCAAATATACCACCGAGTGCACAATACTTAGCAGTTCTTGAAGAAAACCCTTATATGCCAGAAACACTGATTGTCAGTGAAAAAGATCGTTTACTGGCGGAAGAGCTGCTTTCGAACAGCTTACTCGTATTCCAAGAAGAAAAATTACTCGCACAGATTGATGAAGCCCTGGATCAAGGAGATGAAGAACGCTTTTATGAATTGTCAAATTTGTTACAGGTTTTAAAAGAAACAGATAATCTGCGCTAATCATTTGCTTCATAGGTAAAAATTGAATGTCCTTTATCCACTTCTATATGGTAACATGACTAGTGAATGATTGTTTTCACTTGTTATTGGTTATCCTATTTATGGAGTGGAGAAGGGCATTTTTATTTTTGATGTAGCAGAAGGCATTGATCTCAATAGAATGGTGACCTGAGAGCGGTAGTAGCTTTTTCACAGGGAGCGTGTAAACGTTAACTGAATGAAGATAATGTGACACTTCAATCAGTGTGGGTTTTCTTTATCTCTCACTGACCGTTCATACGTGATAAAGCCTCCGGCGAATTTCACGGATTTTATAGGAGTCAAAACGGAGCTAACCTTTAGCGTCGCATCCGTGCGATTACGGCTCATTGAACTCCAAATGCCACGTTCTGTGGCTTTAATGAAATGACCGACCATGTCGGCCCTCATGCAAGCCTAAGCGTAATTCAAAATTCGGACGCAATTATGTCGAGGCGTAAGTGATTTAGCAATATGAGGAGGGGTATTTGGATGTATTTTAATGCAAACGATGTGACATCGTTTATGGCACAGAAGGAATTTATCGACACCGCGATTATTCCACTCGTAGCCATCGATTTAACGACTGAAAAAATGAAACAGAGTGGTGCAGAAGTAGATTTTTTGTTATCACTCACTGCTTTTATCGAGCAGCAATTTAAAGGCCGCTTGCTTGTCATGCCACCATTTTCTTATAGTACTACGTTGAAAAACGAAGAAATGCCCGTGCATTTAGAGGCACAATTACATAATGCTGGTTTTAAGCATGTGTTCTTCATTACTTGTGACCATTTTTGGACAAATATTGGAGATGTAGTAAATATCATTTGGCTACCAGCCATTCCGCTAGAATCGATGGATAAAGGCGTGAAAAACTCCATTCTCGAAGATCAATTACGACAAGTAATTCCAGTATTTTCGACTAAATGGGCACAGATTTAACAATTTGTTTCAATAAATGTTCACATTCTCCGGCTTTCCACAGAATGCTATATTGACCAAGCTATGGACTTGATATATCATAGATATGTCCTAGTATTACTATTTGTAAAAGTATGTCCGTTGGACTGACCTTTAAAGTTAGAGGGGGGAAAAGGATGAGTAACAATCGAGTTTCACGTCGTCAATTTTTAAGCTATACACTTACTGGTGTAGGCGGATTTATGGCGGCAGGTATGCTGATGCCGATGGTTCGTTTTGCGTTAGACCCTGTGTTACAAAAACACGCTACTGGGGATTTCGTATTAACAGAACAAAAAATCGCTGACATCACTGAAGAGCCTATTAAAGTTGACTTCACATTTGAACAAGTTGACGCATGGTACAAATCTGATGTTACAAACGCTGCGTGGGTTTATAAAAGCGGTGACGAAATAATTGCTTTATCACCAGTTTGTAAGCATTTAGGTTGTACAGTAAACTGGGCGGGCGATACAGCACACCCAGATCAATTCTTCTGTCCTTGTCACGCAGGGCGTTACGAGAAAAACGGAGATAACATTGCAGGTACACCACCTCTAGGTCCGTTGGATGAATTTGAAGTACAAGAAAAAGATGGTTATTTAATGATTGGTCCATCAAGAGCAAATACTCTAGTTTAATTTGTAAGGGGGTACGAATTCAGTGCTAAACAAAATTTATGATTGGGTCGATGAACGATTAGATATCACACCGATTTGGCGTGATATTGCCGACCACGAAGTGCCAGAGCACGTTAACCCTGCACACCATTTCTCAGCATTCGTTTACTGCTTTGGTGGATTAACATTCTTCATCACAGTAATTCAAATTCTTTCTGGTATGTTCTTAACAATGTATTATGTACCAGATATCGAAAATGCTTGGAAATCAGTTTACTATCTACAAAACGAAGTAGCATTCGGTGAAATCGTACGCGGTATGCACCATTGGGGAGCTTCATTAGTTATCGTAATGATGTTCTTACATACACTTCGTGTGTTCTTCACAGGTTCATATAAGAAACCTCGTGAGTTAAACTGGATGGTTGGTGTAGGTATTTTTGGTGTAATGATTGGTCTTGGTTTCACAGGCTATCTATTACCATGGGATATGAAAGCATTATTCGCTACTAAAGTTGGTATCGAAATTGCTGCATCTGTACCGTTTATCGGTCAAATGATTAAAGTATTGTTAGCGGGTGACGCAACGATTATCGGCGCACAAACGTTAACACGATTCTTTGCGATTCATGTATTCTTCTTACCTGCAGTATTGTTTGGGTTACTTGCAGCACACTTTATCATGATTCGTCGTCAAGGAATTTCAGGACCGTTGTGATTTACACTTGACGGTTCGATGACTTTTTAAAGGAGGGGACACTATGCATCGCGGAAAAGGAATGAAATTTGTCGGCGATTCTCGTATTAAAGCGAATCACAGAATGCCGAACGTTCCAAAAGATTATTCCGAATACCCAGGTAAAACAGAAGCTTTCTGGCCAAACTTCTTGCTAAAAGAATGGATGGTTGGTGCTGTTTTCTTAATTGGTTATTTATTGTTAACTGTCGCTCACCCGTCTCCACTTGAGGGACAGGCTGACCCGACAAATACAGCTTATATTCCATTACCGGACTGGTACTTCTTATTCGTGTACCAATTATTAAAATACACTTATGCTTCTGGTCCGTACAATGTAATCGGAGCAATTGTAATGCCGGGTATTGCGTTCATGGCGCTTTTATTAATGCCGTTTTTAGATACGACTCCAGAACGTCGTCCATCTAAACGTCCATTACCAACAGCGTTCATGTTATTAACACTAGCTTCAATGTTCTATTTAACTTGGGAATCAGTTGTGAACCATGACTGGGAAGCTTCTAAAAAACAAGGTGAAATTAAAGAAGAAGTTGAAGTTGTAATTGATGAATCACTGCCAGGTTTTGCAATCTGGAATGGTGATACTGGTGAACAGGCTAAATCTTGTATTGCTTGTCATGCTGCTGACTTAAAAGGTGGTCCAGCTGCCCCAGCGTTAGCTGGTAACCAATTAACTGCTGAAGAAGTAGAAGATATCATGCATAATGGTCGTGGCGCAATGCCAGGTGGCCAATTTGCAGGTACTGATGAAGAAGCTAAACAATTAGCTGAATTTATCGCAAGCTTAAAACCTGTAGAATAACATTAGTTTGAAAGAGTCAGGAAACTGGCTCTTTTTTTCTAGCTTTTTAGCTGTTTTTAACTGTAAAAGTGACTTTAAGTGAAAATATTTTTCGAAAACCGAAGATTTTCAGGGGAAATTGTCAAAGAAAGTATTTACTTACAGCGACAAATAATTATTTTTAATGATACAAAGAGACATAATACAAGCAACTCTTTCATCCATACATAATAATAAGGAAAAAAGACATCTTAGTTAAAGACGACAGTAAAGGAGTTTTATTTATGCAAATTACACGTGCAAACATTTGGTATCTCCTTACGCATAAATCATTTTTACTATTATTACTCATCATTAATCTATTAGGTACGATTTATGGCTATTATTGGTATGGTTGGCAACTTGCTGTAACAGAGCCTATTTTTTATATTTTTGTACCGGATAGTCCGACTGCCAGCTTGTTTTTTTGCTTTGTACTAGCGGCATGGATTATAGGTAAAAGTTGGCCGCTCATGGAAGTATTAGCGCTCGTAACATTGGTGAAATACGGCTTATGGGCAGATGTCATGAACATTTGGACGTTGGTTGAAACAGGTTCTATCGAATGGCAGGGCTGGATGCTTGTCGGTTCGCATTTTGCGATGGCTGTGCAAGCCGTACTGTACATGGGCAAGTATGTATTTGCATATTGGCATATTGCTGTAGCAGCAGTGTGGACTTTGCATAATGATGTGATTGATTATGTCTTTGGGCAAATGCCGATGTATCGAGATTTAGCAAAATATACAAACTATATTGGATATTTTACATTTTGGTTATCGATAGCCTGTATTTTTCTTGCCATTTTTTCAATTAGGTGGCGCAAATATTTGCCGAATTAGGTAAATGTCTATAGAATTATAGTATCGAGTTAGAAAGGGGTAAGAAAATTGTCAATAGGTATGTATATTGTTTATTTTGCGATTATCATGATACTGCCACTTTACGCACAAATGAAAGTAAAGGGCACGTATAAAAAATTCGCAAAGGAACGTACAATGAAGGGACAAACGGGTGCTGAGGTAGCGCGTGCGATTTTAGATGCGAACGGCTTATATGATGTGCGAGTTGTTCCAACGCAAGGTGTGTTATCGGATCACTATAATCCGGCAACTAAAACAGTTGCATTATCAGAAAGTAACTTCAATGAAGCAAGTATTGCTGGTGCTGCGGTAGCTGCCCATGAGGTAGGGCATGCTATCCAACATAAAGAAGCATATTCAATGCTGACATTACGTAGTAAGCTTGTTCCAGTGGCGAATATTTCCTCAAATGCTTCTTGGATTTTCGTGATGATTGGTATTTTTGCAAGTAGCTCAGGTTGGTTACTTCTAGGTATTGTCTTATTAGTAGCTGGTGTAATATTCCAATTAGTGACGTTGCCAGTAGAGTTTGATGCATCCAAGCGGGCGCTTGTGCAAATGAATTCACTAGGAATCATTACAAATGAAGAAGAACGTCCAGCACGTAAAGTGTTAAGTGCCGCAGCATTAACATATGTTGCCGCAGCAGCAGTAGCTGTATTAGAATTATTACGTTTAATTTTAATCTTTACAGGTATGCGAAGCGACGACTAATAAAAAAAACTTGTTATAGTGGTTCATGCCACTATAGCGAGTTTTTTTCTTTCACAAATATGTGAATCTAGTAAAGCCACCATGATCAAATTCTAACGCCAATCAAACAAAAAATACCCGCAGACTGTCAAAGCGGGTAGTGGTGATTGTTATTATTGGATGGGTTGTTTTTGGTCATCGAGTGTGAAGCCTTCGCCAGCAACATCTCGCACTTCCGAAATAGAGACAAAAGCGTGAGGATCAATGTCGTGAATAATCGATTTCAAGCGTACTACTTCATTGCGCCCAACAACACAATATAACACTTCTTTTGGCTGCTTTGTAAAGTGACCGTGACCTTCTAAAATAGTGACGCCACGTTCCATACGAAGTGCAATTAAATCTGCTATAGCACTAGATTTTTCAGAAATAATTAATGCGCCGCGTGCTGTATATGCCCCGTCTTGAACAAAATCGATGACGCGTGCACCAACAAATACTGCCACCAGTGTATACATCATAGACCGTGCATCTAAAAATGTGAGCCATGATAGTAAAATCACGATCGCATCGAACATAAACATAGTTTTGCCCATACTCCAACCAAAATATTTATGAGCGAGTCGTGCTAAAATATCTACACCGCCAGTTGTACCGCCGAAGCGGAATACGATACCGAGACCAAGACCAACAAAGACCCCAGCAAAAAGGGCAACAAGGAATAAATCATCCTCTAAGTGAATTGTGTACTGGTATTTTTGAAAAATTTTCAGGAAAACAGATACAGAAATTGTACCGATGATGGTATAAATAAATGATTTTTTCCCGAGCAGACGCCAGCCAAGAACAAACATAGGAATATTCAACAGTAAATTAAGTACTGCGGGGTCCCAACCTAATGTAAAATAAAGCACAAGGGTAATCCCACTAAAACCACCTTCACCAAGCTGATTTTGCATATTAAAGTGTACAAAGCCAAAGCTAAAAATTGCAGCTCCGAGCATTATTGCGAAGATATTGCGTATTTTAATCTGTTTAAGCATAAAACCTCCTGGAGTTCAAAACAAATGAAGTAGTGGATTCTATTATCTGACATTTTATTGTTTTTGACAACAATGGTGTAAATTTTATACGATGGAGGTAGGAGTGTGATGATCGATGACAGAGCAAGTTACAATGCAAGCTTTGCAAAAACGTGTGGATGATTATATTGGACAATTTAAAGAAGGCTACTTCCCGCCATTTGAATTACTCGCACGTTTAACCGAGGAGCTTGGTGAATTGTCACGTGAAGTACAGGATGTTTATGGACAAAAGAAGAAAAAGAGCACAGAAGAAGTGAATAGCATTGAAGAGGAATTAGGCGACTTTTTCTTTGTTTTAGTATGCTTTGCCAATGCACAGGGCATTAAATTAGATGAAGCTCTACTACATGTCATACATAAATTTGAAACGAGAGATCAGGGTCGCTGGACAAGAAAGGATGAAGAATAATGTCGATTCGTGTAGCAATTGCAGGACCGAGAGGAAAAATGGGAGCTGAAGCTGTACATACAGTCATGAAACATGACAAAATGGAATTAGTAGCTGTACTAGATTATAAAGAAGTAGGCGCAACACTAGCAGATTTACCTATGTTCCCAGCAAGTTATACAGCACCAATATTTACAGATATGCATGAACTTGTAGAAGTAACTGCACCAGACGTATTAGTGGACTTAACGAACCCACATGCGGTATATAAGCATACAAAAGAGGCATTGAATTTAAGTGTACGTCCTGTTATCGGTACAACAGGCTTTACAGATGCGCAACTAGAGGAATTATCAGCACTTGCCAAGGAAAAGGAGTTAGGCTGTATTATTGCACCTAACTTTGCGATTGGTGCCATCCTGATGATGAAATTTGCCAAGGAAGCGGCAAAATACTTACCTGATGTAGAAATTATTGAAATGCACCACGATCAGAAACTAGATGCCCCGTCTGGTACTGGTGTGAAAACAGCACAAATGATTCAAGAGGTGCGAACACAAAAAGCGCAAGGTCATCCAGAGGAAAAGGAAACGATTGATGGCGCTAGAGGCGCTGGTTTTGATGGCATGCGCATTCACTCGGTTCGTTTACCTGGCTTAGTAGCACATCAACAAGTATTATTTGGTGGTGACGGGCAGCTACTAACAATTCGTCATGACTCATTAAATCGTAATTCCTTCATGTCAGGCGTCGCATTTTGTGTAGAAGAGGTCATGAAAATGGATCAGCTTGTTTATGGTTTGGAAAACATCATCTAAAGAACGGATGGAAAATTTATGAAAATCGCACTAATCGCACACGATCGTAAAAAAGATAATTTAGTACAGTTTGCTATTGCTTACAAAGATATTTTACTGGAGCACACGTTATACGCTACAGGTACAACAGGGCAACGTGTTATTGACGCCACAGGTTTAGAGGTCACACGTTTTCGCTCAGGCCCCCTTGGTGGGGACCAACAAATTGGCGCAATGATTGCCAATAATGATATGGACATGGTTATTTTCTTCCGTGATCCATTAACAGCACAACCACATGAGCCAGATGTTTCTGCACTTATTCGTCTTTGTGATGTTTACCAAGTGCCACTGGCAACAAATATGGGAACTGGGGAAATATTGCTAAAAGGCCTACAAGAAGGTTTTGTGGATTGGAGACTGATTCAAGAAAGACGAGACTAAAAGACGTGATTCAGAAAGGATGATAATCGAATGAGAAAGCTTAAAATCGGCATTACCTGTTATCCAACAGTTGGAGGCTCTGGTGTTATCGCAACAGAATTAGGAAAAATGCTAGCAGAAAGAGGACACGAAATTCATTTCATCACCTCGAGCGTACCATTTCGATTGAATAAAATTTATCCAACCGTCTTTTTCCATGAAGTAGAAGTCAATAATTATTCAGTTTTTCAGTATTCGCCATATGATATTGCATTAGCGAGTAAAATGGCGGACGTGATTAAAGATGAAGGGCTAGATGTGCTACATGTGCATTATGCAATACCACATGCAGTTTGTGCGGTGCTAGCGCGTGAAATGAGTGGGCAAAATATTGGCATCGTGACAACTTTGCACGGTACAGATATCTCGGTGCTTGGGCAGGATTCTACGCTTTCTCAGGCCATCAAATATGGTATTGATAAGTCAGATGTAGTAACAGCGGTATCAGAGGCACTAAAAGAGCAGACATACAATCTCATTGATACAGTGAAGCCAATTGAAACGATTTATAACTTCGTTGATGAGCGTGAATATCGTCCACTAGATTCAGGAAACTTAAAAGAACAATTTGGTATTCAAGCTGATGAAAAAGTTATCATTCATGTGTCTAACTTCCGTAAAATTAAAAATCTCCCGCATATTATGGATGCTTTTATGAAAATTCGCGCGAACATGAAGGCAAAGCTATTATTAGTAGGGGATGGGCCAGAGAAGCATCGCATTATGGATCAAGTGAAGGAAAGTCCATATGTCAAGGACGTCTTGTTTTTAGGAAAGCAAGAAAACTTAGCTGAATTGTATTCCATTAGTGATCTTAAACTATTACTCTCTCAGCAAGAGTCGTTTGGACTTGTGCTACTAGAAGCAATGGCTTGTGGTGTGCCATGTATCGGTTCAGCCGTAGGTGGAATTCCAGAAGTCATTGATCATGGTGTGGATGGTTATTTAGTGGAATTAGGCGATACGGATGCAGTCGCAGAATACGCTGTGAATTTATTGAATGATGAAGATAAATTGCAAAGTTTCCGTGAAGCTGCTATGCGTGCTGTTAATGAAAAGTTCCACTCATCCAAAATCGTAGAGCAATATGAGAAATTGTACGAGAAGGTTGCGGAAAAAAATCATGCAAAACAATAAAGAATGGCAAGCAGCCTTCTCAGTCATTGCGCAATTAGAGGAGGCTGGTTTTGAAGCAGTTGTCGTTGGGGGAGCAGTGCGAGATGCATTACTTGGTCGTCCTGTTCATGATGTTGATGTAGCGACAAATGCCTTGCCAGAAGAAGTGAAGACTGTTTTTAAACGAACAGTTGATATTGGTATTCAACATGGCACGGTGCTTGTAATCATGCCAGCTGCCCCCGTTGAAGTAACGACCTATCGAACAGATGGAGAATACACCGATCATCGTAGACCTGAAGCAGTGCACTTCGTACGTTCTCTGAAAGAGGATTTACAGCGCCGTGACTTTACGATGAATGCGATTGCTATGCGTCGTGATGGTTCTTTGGTCGATTATTATGGGGGGCAACCTGATATTGAGACTGGTATCATCCGGGCAGTAGGTGAAGCGCAGGTACGCTTTGCGGAGGATGCTTTACGAATGTTACGGGCTGTGCGTTTTTCTGCACAGCTTGGTTTTTCAATTGAAGAAACCACATTACGGGCAATGCAGCATAAAGCGGCTGATATTGCTTGGATAGCCAAAGAGCGACTAAAGGCAGAACTAGATAAACTTTGGGTTGGAAAAGATGTTTATAATGGCATAAAGAAGCTACAGGAAAGTGATTTGGATGTGTATTTAACTGGAGAATTCCATGCAGAAAATTGGCGTGGCTTTTGTGTGCAAAATAAATTATATGGTTGGGCGTATTTTGCCTTCATGCAAGGTCAAAATTGGCAAGATGTGTTGCGTTGCTATCGTTTATCGAATAAGGAAATGGCATTTGTAAAGTCTGTTTTAGCGGCCTTTAAAGCATTAAGAAGCGGTTGGACCAATATGGACTATTATACGTACATGGAAGAAGAGCTTGAAGCAGCTCTTTACTTTGCAAATTTTACGCAGCTTGACGTTCCTTGGCCACAATACAGTATTCAGGAGGCGCAGGCAAAGCTGCCTATTCGACAGCGACAAGAGATTGTGGTAAATGGCATGGATTTATTAAAATGGTCTGGACAAATGCGCGGGCCATGGGTAAGAGAGGCATTGCAGGCAATGCTGGAAGCAGTCGTCAGCGGGGAGCTTCAAAATGAGCGACAGCAGATAAAAGATTGGATTGAGCATAAATATATGCATAAAGGGTGAAAGACCCTAAAACTATTGATAGCAGGTGACCCAAAAAGATGCTTTAGTAAAGGCATTGAATGGGTCACTTGCTTTTTTATAGCGCTGAGCAATGACCAGTAAAGCTATAAAGTTTAATTTGCAGAGCAAAACATCTATGGGTAGTTTTTGTGCCCGAAAATGATTATCGAAGACGTTAGGTGGTCAATTGTCGCAATTTACAGTATGATAAATACTATTAAATCAAGATATTTAAAGCATTAAAAATAACGAATAGTACATTATATTAAAGGATTGATTTGAGCATGGGTGTGTCTATGAAAGATGAAATTTTAAAAAGATTATTAGCCGCGAATGGTGAGGCAGTTTCGGGGCAAGAGTTAGCGGATTCACTAGGTGTATCGCGTACAGCTATTTGGAAGCATATGCAGACATTACAGGAGGAAGGTTACCTTTTTGAAACGGTGAAGAAAAAGGGCTATGTGTTAACGGGTGTGCCAAATAGCCTTAGTCCTACACAAATCGAACTCTTTCTAAATACAAAGCGCTTTGGACGGGAGATTCACCATTTTGATGTGGTCGATTCTACGCAGACGATTGCCCATAAGCTTGCACAGGAAGGCGCGCCAGATGGCACCATTATTATCGGTGAAGAGCAAACAGCAGGGCGTGGTCGTATGGCAAGACAATGGGAATCTGCAAATGGTACGGGCATTTGGATGACCATCATTGTACGTCCTGATGTATCACCACAGCAGGCATCCTCCTTTACGCTAGTGGTAGCCGTTGCAGTCACAATGGCGATTAAAAAATTGTATAAAAATGTGGAGCCAGCTATTAAATGGCCAAATGATTTACTCATTAATGGTAAAAAATGTACCGGTATTTTAACGGAGATGCAAGCAGAAGCAGATCTTGTGCAAGCATTACTTGTGGGAATCGGTATCAATGCCAACCAAGTAGAAACGGATTTCTCACCAGACATTTCAGATATAGCAACATCCTTACGTTTGGAAGCGGGCGAAGAAATTAACCGCGCTGCACTTGTTGCGACGATTTTACAATACTTAGAGCAATTCACAGAACTATTTGTGAACGAAGGCTTTGCTAGCATTAAAAAGCTATGGGAAGAAATGTCATGCACCATTGGACAACGCATCGAAGTGACGACTATCCGTGAGTGCTTCGAGGGTATGGCAAGTGGCATTACAGATGAGGGTGTGTTACAACTCACACAGGACGATGGATCCGTTCGAACAATTTATTCTGGGGATATTAAAATTTTGTAACAGAAAAAGCTGCGGGGACAATTTACTCCTCGCAGCTTTTATCTTTATCCCCGGTAAAGTCGGGGGGTATCGGTGAAACTGCAGTTACAAGCGGCGATAAAATAGGTTTAACCGGCGATAAAGCAGTTACAACCGGCGATTAATCCCATTCAAGCGGCGATTTTTTATTGTAGTGATAATTCTAAGTCCCCATGTGATAGAGAGATACTTAGCTGGTGATCACCTTCATATAGCTGTGAAACCTTACTGCTTTTTGACTGATGATTGACCGTAATATCTCCAAAGCCTGTGTTTAATTCATAGCCTAGGTCACTTTTTTTGTTTTGTAAGTTTAGTGTTGTATCACCAAAGCTAGATATTATCGTTGTTTGGCCGTTTAAGGTACCGTCAATGTCAATATCACCATGCTCGCTTTCAGCAACGAAGCCGTTACTTGTAAATTGCTCTAGCGTCATATCACCAAAAGACTGGGTAATTTCTGTGTTCATGCCATCCAAATTTTTGAATTGAATATCTCCGTAATTCCCTATTAGGTTTAGCTGCTGATAGTGCAAGTCACGAAGCGTGGTATCTCCGAAATTACTGTCAAGAACTATTTCATTCAACTCTACATCCTTGGGTACATAAATTTTAATGGATGGTGTTTTATTAACACTAAACCCAAAGGATAGTCGATTTTTTTTCTTACTTTCCGTTTCAACAGTCAGCGTACCGTTTTTTACGCTATAGCTAACATCTGCATCCTCAACCGCATTGACCTCTAACGTATAACTATCGCCAGCAAGGATTTCGACATCTCCATAGTCATTGAAAACATCGATGCTGGTGAATGCTTCAAGTGTATAAGAATTATTGACAAGAGACTGTTTAGTTGGCACATGTAAGCCGGTGTCATCTTTAATAATAGACCATTTACCGCCTGAGACATAACCCACAACGGCTAGTAAAAGTCCTAAAGTAATCATGGATACAGCGATGAGTTTATGACGAGAAATCATTTACAAGCCCCCCTTGCGCTTTTTTGCGATTTTATGGAATAAGCCTGCCAATACCTCAACGCAGACAAGTCCAATTTTTTTGATGAAGCGAGTTATGATAGGGAAGAGCAGAACACCCGATCCTGTAACGATTAATCCCATACCGATAAAGAGTAACGCAGTGGGCCAATGATCGGTTAAAACGAAGAAACCGGAGATAAGCGCCATGAGGCCACCAAAAAAGATGCCTACTACCGTTGCTACGATAGCTATCACAAAACTGAAAACAACGGCGCCTAATGAAATAATAAGTGCTAAAGCAGTAGCAAGAATGGGTAATGAAAGTGGCGCTGATAATATTGCGAGAATAATGAGCCAAATCGTTGTCATATTCTTTTTAGTAGAAGCTGGTGTTGCATCAAAATCCTTTAATGCAAAATCAGCCATTATTTGAGAAGCAACGTGAGAAGGGGAGCCAAGTTGTTGAATGACTTGCTGTTCGTTGTGCTCTCCGGCTTCATCAAAATATTCCTCATAATAGGTAAGCGCAGCATCTAGCTCTTGCGTTGGAAGGCGACGTAATTTACCTCGTAGCTTTCTCAAATAGCTTGCTCTATCCATTTAATTCCCCTCCTAAAAGTACACAGTCTACCTTTTGTTTATACATTTGCCATTCCTGTAAAAGCTCCATTAATCGTATACGCCCTTCCTCGGTAATTTGATAATAGCGTCTATTTCTGCCTTGATAGGGCTGGTCGTATGTTTTTAAATAGTCCACTTTTTGCAAACGACGTAATACGGGATACAGTGTTGATTCTGATATATCCATCACAGATTGTACTTGCTGTGTTAATGAGTAACCATAAGCATCCTCTTTGTCTACAATTGCTAAGACACAGGCATCAAGTAAAGCTGAGCCAAGCTGAAATGTCATCTTTCCACCTCCCATTCACTTACCTATACAAGGTTCTATATTATATGTTGTATAGTATGTAGATAGTATATGACGTATAACATGGTTTGTCAATTTATGTGAAAAATATTTAGCTATTAATGTGACTAGGGAGGAAATAGTGAGCTTATCCTCACTATTTCTAAGCTGTGCCAAACTTTTACTAAATAACGATACAGATTCTTGTTCTTTTTATTGATGTACAGCAAAGCTAAAGCCCGCGAATTGAGCATTAATACGTGTCTTTTCACTTTTTTAAGCTCAGGAAATTATGGATGATTTATTGTTAATTACTTTATGTGATTTTCCATATTAGAAAAGGGTATGTGGAGTCGGTCACTAAAATTGGATTAATTAAAAATACAATTATTGACAAGTAAAAGTAAAATGCTATAATTTTATTGACAGACAGTCGGTCGGTAAGGAGGAGTAAACATGAGAAAAGAAGCGGAGGAACGCAGGAACGAAATACTTGACGCGGCGGATGAGCTTTTTGGTCAGAGAGGCTTTGACGGCACAAGTACAAAAGAAATTCTCGAAAAGGTCGGAATTGCGCGTGGCACGCTGTATTATCATTTTAAGTCGAAGGAGGATATTATGGACGCACTAATTGAGCGGTATAGTATCAATCTTTTAGAAACAGCACAGGAAATTGCCGCAGATAAAACTATCGCCATTAATGAGCGCATTATTGGTGTTGTAATGGCTCTAAATTTAAATGGTAGAAGCAGCAAAGAAATTATGGAGCACATTCACAAGCCACAGAACGCACTTATGCATCAGAAAATACAAAAGGTCATAATCAACGGCGTTCCCCCCATACTGACGGGAATAATCCACGAAGGCATTGAGCAAGGACTGTTCAGTACACCGTTCCCATATGAATGCATGGAAATGGTAGTGGTATATATGAATACTGTTTTTGATGATGATATGGTTGAAATGACGAACGAGGAGCAAGCTTCTCGCATGCAGGCGTTTGTTTTCAACGTAGAAAGGCTGCTTGGAGTCGAAAGTGGAAGTCTAATGTCTGTTGTTATGCAGATGTTTGGCAACGGAAATGGATAGCAATGTATCATGCGGGAAGATTTTCTTCTTTTGTAGTCGGAACAGCTTATTTCAGCGTTAGGAAGGGCGAAATTGATAATGTATATTCAGGTAAGAAACTTGAAAATAGGGGTGACTTATGTATAACAGAATAATCTGCAATGACATTTTAAAGAGCAAAGCAATTACACTGACAACCATGATATTTGTCGCTGCCTCTGCTATGCTTGTTTCGCTCGCGGCGATACTCGTCGTTAATCTCTCGGGCTCACTAGATACGCTTATGAAACAGGCGAAAACTCCGCATTTTATGCAGATGCATTCGGGTGAAATTGATAGTGCACGGCTTACATCTTTTTCGGAGCACAATAACAATGTCGATGATTTTCAGGTGATTGAATTTCTCAATATGGACGGTGCACAGATTATTTTTGGTGATCGCTCGCTTGCGAATAGTGTTCAAGATAACGGTTTCAGCATGCAGAGTGAGAAATTCGATTATCTTCTTGATCTGGACGGAAACATCATAAACGTATCTGACGGCGAGCTTTATGTTCCAATAAGCTATATGAGGGACAACACCACAAAGGTTGGTGATGAGGCAGTAATAAGTGGGAAGAAATTTACTGTTGCGGGATTTCTCCGCGATTCGCAGATGAATTCCTCGCTCTCCGCCTCAAAGAGATTTCTTGTCAGTGAAAATGATTACGCGCAAATAAGAAACCTTGGAAGCATGGAGTATCTGATTGAGTTCAGGTTAAAGGATCTGTCGGCTCTCGGCGCATTTGAAACTGCTTATGTCTCTGCTGGACTTGAAGTGAACGGTCCAACGGTAACATATGGTCTTTTCAAAACGATGAACGCACTTTCAGATGGGATGATGATTGCGGTTATACTTCTCGTAAGCGCACTTGTCGTTGCAATCGCATTTATGTGCATACGCTTTACGCTCCTTGCGAAAATCGAAGACGATTACCGTGAAATTGGCGTTATGAAGGCAATAGGGCTACGTGTTTCTGACATAAAAAAGATTTATCTTGCGAAATACGCAGCGATTGCTGTAGTAGGCAGTATTTTCGGTTTTGTACTTTCGATGTTGTTCAAAGGCATGCTTCTTGAAAATATACGGCTTTATATGGGTGAAAGTGAACACTCTTCTTTTGCCTTGCTTTTCGGAATACTTGGCATATTGCTTGTCTTCCTTGCAATTATTGCCTATGTAAGTGGCGTGCTGAAACGCTTTCGGAAAATATCCGTCGCGGAAGCCATACGCTTTGGCACTTCGCAGGAAAAAAACGTGGGTGCAAAGCGTTTTAGACTGAGCAGAAATAAGCTACTTCACACGAATATTTTTCTAGGTATAAAAGATGTCCTCACAAGGAAAAGTCTTTACGCTACAATGCTTACGGTGCTAGTGATTTCAACATTTATCATTATTGTTCCGCAGAACCTATACAACACGATTTCCTCAAAAAGTTTCATCCAATATATGGGTGTTGGAAACTATGATATGCGCATTGATATTCAACAGACCGACCATATCCCTGGAAAAGCCGCAGAAATAATAAAGACGTTGAACAATGACAGCACCATTTCAAAGTTTACCCTCCTCACAACAAAAACATTTAAAGTAAAAACGGAAGACGGATCGAAGGAAAACATAAAGATTGAACTCGGCGACCATTCGATTTTCCCAATAGAATATTCCGAGGGCAGAGTACCCTCCGCAGATAACGAAATGGCACTTTCGACTTTGAACGCCGATGAGCTGAACAAAAAGGTCGGCGATGTCATTACACTAGTGAGTAAGGGGAAAGAGAAAAATCTAACGATAAGCGGCATTTATTCCGACATTACCAACGGAGGTAAAACTGCAAAGGCTGTTTTCATCGATAATTCGGCAGACATTATGGGGAGCATTATCTGCGCAGAGCTTTCCGATAAAACGCTAATCGACGAAAAGGTTTCGGAATATACGGACAGATTCGATTTTGCAAAAGTTTCAGGCATTGATGAATTTGTTACACAGACATTCGGCTCGACAATAAGCTCCGTCGGAAAGGTCTCCAATGCCGCAATTGCCGTCGCGCTCATTATAACGGTACTGGTTACACTGTTGTTTATGAAAATGCTTATTGCAAAGGATAGATACTCCATTGCCGTAGTGAAAGCCTTAGGTTTTACGAATGCAGATGTTAGAGCGCAGTATGCTTCGCGTTCAGTATTTGTACTGATTGTCGGCATTATTTTCGGCACGGTTCTAGCAAACACTCTCGGAGAGATACTTGCGGGGGCGGTTATCTCCAAGTTTGGAGCGTCGACGTTTAAGTTTGCGGTCAATCCGTTTTCGGCGTATCTGTATAGTCCGCTATTGATGATATGCGCGGTACTTATCGCAACAATGATCGGTACAGCGAGCGCGGGACAAATAAAAATTTCCGAAAATATAAAGGAGTAGGTATATGGAGAAAATTATTATTGCTGACCAAATAGTAAAAACTTTCAGCGAGGGCGATGAGCAGCGCAATGTTCTAGACGGAATGTCCGTTGAAATAACCGAGAGCGAGTTCGTTGCAGTTATGGGACCCTCGGGCTCAGGAAAATCGACGCTGATGTTTGCACTAAGCGGAATGGATGGCGTTAATAGCGGAAAGGTCGTTTTTGACGGCATGGATTTATCGACGATCGGGGAGAATGAACTTTCAGATATACGAAGAACAAAAATGGGATTTGTTTTTCAGCAACCTACTATGTTGAAAAATTTGAATATCCTAGATAACATCATTCTTCCGTCAATGCGCGGTAATAGCAAAAACGCCGCAAAAGTTTCGAAGAAGGCAAGAGCGCTTATAAAAAGGGTAGGCATCGCAGAGCTTGAAAAACGCGATATTACACAGGTTTCGGGAGGTCAGCTTCAGCGTGCGGGGATATGCCGAGCGCTTATGAATAGCCCAAAAATTATCTTCGGCGACGAGCCAACAGGTTCGCTCAACTCAAAATCTGCGCAGGACATTATGGACATATTTTCCGAAATTAACGCGGATGGTACTGCGGTTATGCTGGTAACTCACGACGCAAAGGTTGCAGCGAGGACAGAACGTATACTGTTTATGCGCGATGGAAAAATCGTAAGCGAATTGAAGCTTCCGAAGTTTGACGGGACGGCTATGGATGACAGGGTCGAGAAAATTACTGTGAAAATGCTGGAAATAGGAATATGATGTGTTTTTTTCACAGTCACGATTTTTATTTATGCAAAATTCAGTTCTCAAATTCAGAATCCTTCTAGGTGCTTTCCTAAGAGATGGTGGGTCTACTACATGAAGATGTAAAGTTCCGACAATTCTCTGTGGGGTGGAGCATCTATGATGAACCCTTTATATCTCGCATTGATTGAACTGCCAATCATGATTATCGGAGGTGGTTTAGAAGAAATCGGCTGGCGTGGCTTTTTGCAGCCTACATTACAAAAACGATGGTCGTCATTCACAAGTACAATTATTGTGGGGGTTATTTGGGCAATATGGCATTTGCCTTTATGGTTTGTGGTTGGTTCCAATCAAATGAACATGAACTTCCTGTGGTTACCATTAAGTGCATTGGCATTATCTTTTTTACTGACGGTCATTTATTTATCCACTAAAAGTATTTTTCTCTGTATTATTTTCCATGCCTTCATTAATTCATTGTGGGATGTTTTTATTCCGAATACAAATGTTGCGTCTGGAGTATTTACACTGATATTTGCGCTGTTTATTTTTACTATCTTTGAACGCTATCGAAAGAGGAATAATAGAAAAGGGCATCATACACTTACCGTTTAATATTGTTTTATTAGGACATTTAAGCGGAAGAAGGGGATAATTGTTAGAAAATTATATTTGAAGATAACGAGGGTTATCTGTTATAGTATGTCCTGAAGGGCAGTATCCTTTTGTGAACGGCACCTTCAAACACGAAAGACAAATTTTACAACAAATATCTGCCTTGATCTTTTCATAGACAGGGACGGAAGAAAACGATGCGTTCATAGACAGTAATTACGTTTAGGCGTAATTGATTAAGTACGAGCACACTACCCTTCTGCCCATTTTTAGGAACAGAAGGGTTTTTCTGTTTTCTTCTCTTAAAAAGGAGGACTACATGATGAAAACAACATCAGATTTTTTGAAGATGAAAGCAGCAGGTGAAAAAATCGTTATGCTGACGGCGTATGATTATCCAGCTGCAACATTTGCGGAGCAAGCGGACGTCGATATGATTCTAGTAGGCGATTCTCTAGGAATGGTCGTGCTAGGCTATGATTCTACGATGCCAGTTACAGTGGCAGATATGGTACATCATGCAAAAGCTGTACGCCGTGGGGCAAAGGATACGTTTGTGGTCGTTGATATGCCGTTTGGTTCGTATCATGGAGATTGCAATGACGCCTTGAAAACCGCTGTGTCCATGATGCAGGAAACGGGTGCAGATGCACTGAAGGTTGAAGGGGCAGGCGATGTTCTAGCTGTTATTGCGAAACTGACGGCTGCTGGGATTCCAGTGGTAGCTCATTTAGGCTTGCTACCACAATCTGCTGGGGTACTTGGTGGCTATAAGGTGCAAGGGAAAACAGCTGAACAAGCAGCAAAACTCTTGGAGGATGCAAAAAAATGTGAAGCGGCTGGCGCCTGTGCGGTTGTATTAGAATGTATTCCGCATCAGGTGACAGAAATGGTCTCTGCGAGTCTAATTATCCCAACAATCGGGATTGGCGCTGGCGTGGAAGCGGATGGGCAAGTGTTAGTATTCCATGACATGCTAAGCTATGGCTCACATCATGTGCCGAAATTTGTGGAACGGTTTGCTGATATGGGCAGTGAGGCAAGTCGAGGAATTGCTGGTTATGTGGACGCAGTGAAAGCAGGGACATTCCCAGCACCTAAGCATTTCTTTACGATGAAAGAAGAGGCACTGGATCAGCTATATGGAGGCGTTAAGTAAATGAAAGTCGTCACTACTATCCCAGCGCTTACAGCAGAAATCCAAGCTGCCAAACAAGCACAAAAAACAATCGGTCTAGTGCCAACGATGGGCTATTTACATGAAGGTCACTTAACATTAGCAAAAACAGCACGGGCGGAAGATGATTTGGTAGTCATGAGTATTTTCGTGAATCCGACTCAGTTTGGGCCGAACGAAGACTTTGAAAGCTATCCACGTGATTTGCCACGTGACACTGCTTTGGCAGCGTCTGTAGGGGTGGACATTGTATTTGCACCAAGCGTAGAAGAAATGTACCCTCATGACGGCGGTATTCGCTTACATGCAGGCGAACAGGCGACCATTCTTTGTGGGGCTAGCCGACCTGGCCATTTCGACGGTGTTTTACAAGTCGTCGCAAAATTATTCCATTTGGTACAGCCGACTCGTGCATATTTCGGACAAAAGGATGCCCAGCAAGTCGCAATTATCGCCACAATGGTACGTGATTATAACTTTCCATTAGAGATGCGTGTCGTGCCGATTGTGCGCGAAGAGGATGGTCTAGCAAAATCATCTCGCAACGTCTATTTAAGCGAGCAAGATCGTCAAGAAGCTCCGGCGATTAACGAAGCATTACAATTGGCACGTGATAGCTTTTTAGCAAACAGAGATGCGGGTAGTGCCCTAGCAAAAGCAAACTATCACATTGCTGCACGTACGCATGGCAACATCGATTATATTGAATTATTAGCGTATCCCGATTTAATACCAGTGACAGCAGACACCGAACAGGTACTGTTAGCGGCTGCTGTGTACATCGGTAACACCCGTTTAATCGATAACTGTATTTTCAATATGAAAGAAGGATTATAATATGTTACGAATGATGATGAATAGCAAAATCCACCGTGCCACTGTGACGGAAGCGGATTTGAACTATGTAGGTTCCATTACAATCGATGAAGATATTTTAGATGCAGTTGGCATGCTAGCAAATGAAAAGGTGCATATCGTGAATAATAACAATGGTGCACGCTTTGAAACGTATATAATTGCAGGTGAACGTGGGTCTGGAGTGATTTGCGTCAATGGTGCGGCTGCACGACTTGTACAACGGGGCGACATCGTGATTATCATTTCTTATGTTTATGTAGATAATGCAGAGGCGAAGGACCATAAGCCAACCGTGGCTATTATGGGCGAAGGGAATACCATTAAAGAAATGATTGCCTATGAGCCTGAAGCTACGGTGTTGTAATTAAATTCTTTATAAAAATTGATAAATAAAAACGGCTTGTGATTATTGTAGTAATCAACAAGCCGTTTTTTATCTAAATTTCATGAGAAATTATATACTTGATGTTAGTTTGTTAAATCAATTCACTTTCTTTAAGTAAATCATAGATAATTGTTTCCTTCGTTTTGTGAATACCTAATTTACCTATTTGTTTTAAGAAAAATGGAGCATCTATATCTGTTAATTTTTTACCGTCCAGTAAGCGAGAGGTTGAAGCCAATAAAGTACGAATATCAAAAGCAGATGCAAATACTTCTGGAACGCCTCGATCAATATTTAATAATTGATAAACAGCTTCCATCGCTGTTCTTACTGAATATTCAGTTGTGAATACTGTATCTCTTGCTGTTTCACTAAAATTCCCAATGAAGGCTAAGTTAACAGATCCATTAGGGACAACTAAAGGACGATCTCCCAATGCTCTAGGCATGAAGTAAGATGTTATATAAGGCATATAACATGGAATTGTATTACATGAATTCTGCGCTAAATCTGGTATTTCATCTACAGGTACGCCCATATGGTACAACCACTCTTGTGCTATCTCGATACCATTACATTCAGTGATACTTTTTTTAATAAAATTACCTGGTTTATTAGATAGTAAACCATAAATCCAAACTACTAATTGATCTTTTGGTTGATCTTTAAAATGAGGTTGTCGGTTCAACGTATAGCTTAGCATCCAATTAGAATCTTTAGCAGATACAATACCACCGGTAACTACCTTCCCAGCATATGGATCTCTTTTGCTGATTTTTTCAATATAAGGAGCAACGCGAGCATCCAATGTAGTGAGTGTTGCTGAAACAAACCAACTTTCTTTCGGAAGATTATCACAGAATTTTTCTGGTCTACCAAATTCAGCATCTTGTGAAGCTATATTTTTCCAAAGAGACCAACTACCACCTAAATCAGAAGTTTTAGGGGCTGGTGTATTATTATCACCATAAGTTGTACTCTCTGTGATACTTCCATTTGTCACAAAAACCAGTTCATTTTCTGTGAGCTCTATATTTTTTTTCTCGCCATTGTGTCTCAACACCAAAGTCTGAGCTACCTTTTTGTCTCCAACTCTATCAATCAAAACATTCTCTACAACAGTATTGTACTGAAAATCAACATTATTTTTTTCTAAATAGCTAATCATAGGAAGTACTAAAGATTCATATTGGTTATACTTTGTAAATTTCAACGCAGATAAATCGGGTAATCCACCAATATGATGAATAAAACGCACAATGTAACGACGCATTTCCATTGCAGAATGCCATTTTTCAAAAGCAAACATCGTGGACCAATATAGCCAAAAATTCGATTCAAAGAATTCTTCAGAGAAAACATCCGTAATTTTTATATCCTCTAATTTCTCTTCAGGCGTAAAAAATAATTTAATCATTTCTTCAGATGATTTATCAGATAAAGTAAATTTTCCATCATCTTCAAGTCGTTGTCCTCTTTTTTCAATCAATCTACATTTAGAATAATTAGGATCTTCTTTATTTAACCAATAAAATTCATCTAAAACAGAAGCATTTTCTAATTCTAAAGATGGGATTGAACGAAATAAATCCCATAAGCATTCAAAATGATCTTCCATTTCTCGACCACCACGAATAATAAAACCCCTTGTCGGATTTAGAATACCATCAAGACTACCTCCTGAGATATCTAACTCTTCGAGAATATGAATATTCTCTCCTTTCATTTGGCCATCACGAATTAAAAAACATGCAGCTGAAAGTGAGGCTAGCCCCGAACCAATAAGATACGCTGATTTCTCATCAACACCCTCAGGTTTTTTAGGACGTGCGAAAGCTTCATAATTACCATTACTGTAATACATAATACCGCCTCCATAAATTATTATTCTAGTATAGTATAACATTAATTTATAGCAGAATGGTAAAATGAGAGAAAAATTAACAAATTATTCAATTTTAAAGTTTGTCTGTAGATATACATATCCTTTCATTTGACATAACAATTCATTGCATTTTTATAAATTATTTCAATATCTTTTTCATCAAAGGAATTATGTATTATGTGTAGCGATTAACCTGTGACAAGGCTTTTCTAAAAGGTTGAAGTATGCAAATTTTGAAGGCAGGCTTGCATAATTATTATCAATCCGCTTTATTCATATTTTCAATTTAACTATTTTTCTTTTGTTTACAAAATCTATTTTTATAAAAAAACTATAAAAGTTCTAGGTGAATTTAGTATTTTAGAATAATTTAAACATCATACACTCTCTCTTTGAAAATCGCTTGATGTAAGCCTTTTGGGCGAGTTGAAGCATATAAAAAACAACAAAATTAATATATTTTAAAAAATAATGTTGACAACCTTTTAGGGTGGTGTGTAGAATAGGGCAAGTGATTATGATAATCATTATCAATTAAGGTGTGAGCCTTCTTTTTTTTATTGATAATTGAGAATGAATCTCACTTTATTAAAATGTTGTTAGTTAGGATGGTTAACGAATGGAAGCAAGTGCAAGGAGCATGGAACAACAAGAAACGAATATGAAAAAGATTAAGAGCAGACCGCTTATTGCTTCTATTATTTTAATAGCAGGTACGATTTTACTAGCTTTAAGTATGGGAATGTCTATTTCATTTGGGGCAGCGAATATTAGCTTAAAGACTGTCTGGCAAGCTGTTTTTCAATTCGATGATTCACTTACACATCATAGTGTCATTTGGGAACTTCGTATTCCCAGAGCAATTGGAGGAGTAGTCGCTGGTGCGTTTCTAGCAGTATCCGGAGCAATTATGCAAGGTATGACACGAAATCCTCTTGCTTCACCATCTTTAATGGGGATTACAGATGGTGCGGTATTTGGAATTGCTATTACTTATGCTTTTTTCCCTAATTCCCCATACATAATGTTTGTTATTGCTTCATTTTTGGGTGCAGCATTTGGTGCAAGTATTGTATATGGTGTGGGTGCGTCCTCACCAGGGGGGCTAACACCCGTTAAGTTAGCGTTAGCGGGTGCAGCAATCAGTGCCTTACTTGGAGCCATCTCATCTAGTATTGCACTTTATTTCAATCTTGCTCAAGAAGTGAGCATGTGGAATGCAGGAGGCGTTTCAGGTGTGAAATGGGTAAGTATTGAGATGTTGCTACCTATTGGATTAGTTTGTCTAGTGATAGCAATTTTAGTGTCGAGATACATTACCATCTTAAGTTTCGGTGAAGAAATTGCAATTGGACTTGGACAAAATACGACCTTAATCAAATTTATTGGAACCGTACTTGTGCTTGTTTTAACAGGCTCAGCAGTATCTATGGCAGGTTCTGTCGGATTTGTTGGTCTTGTTATCCCACATATGACACGTTTTCTCGTTGGATCTGATTATAGATGGGTCATTCCATGTTCAGCGGTATTAGGTGGGTTGTTAATCGAATGTGCAGATATGTTATCTCGCGTTATCAACCCTCCATTTGAAACGCCCATTGGTGCAATTACAGCTTTAATTGGAGTTCCATTCTTCCTTTACTTAGCTCGTAAAGAGGGGAGAGGGAAAATATGAGGCAAGGTATCTTAACAAAAAAGAATATTTCAGTAATAGCCATTTTAGTTTGCTTAATTGTGTTTATATTCCTAATTAGCTTAAATACAGGAACGTTTAAAATACCGCCAATAGATGTCTTGAAATCGTTAATCGGATTAGGTTCCGAAGAGCAATCTGTCATTTTATTTGAGTTTCGTATGCCTCGAATGGTTATCGCTATTTTAGTTGGTTCAGCGCTAGCGATATCAGGGGCTATCATGCAAGGTTTATCTCGAAATCCACTTGCTGACCCTGGAATTATCGGTATTAATGCTGGTGCTGGATTGACGGTTGTTGTTTTCGTCTACTTCTTCTTCGGAAAAGTTGGGACCGGTACGCTACTATCAGTATTCATTCTTCCGCTCTTTGCTTTAGTTGGTGCTTTATTGGCAGCGGTTATTATTTATACATTAGCTTGGAAAAACGGTGTTTCATCAACTCGTTTAATTCTTGTCGGTATTGCTGTTGCAGCAGGGTTTGGTGCTGTCAGTTTAATTTTCTCTATGAAAATGACTTCTAATGATTTTCGTTTTGCAACCATTTGGTTAGCAGGGAGTTTATGGGGAACAGATTGGAAATTTGTATTAAGTGCACTTCCATGGATGCTCATATTTTTACCAATTGCATTTCGCAAAGCGCATGTATTGAATGTAATGAATTTAGGAGATGCAGCCGCGGTTGGCCTTGGTGTAAACGTGGAGAAGGAAAGACGTAAATTATTATTTATCGCCGTTTGCTTGGCTGGTGCATCGGTAGCTGTTGCTGGTGGAATTGGATTTATCGGTTTAATGGCACCCCATCTGGCAAGACGCCTTGTTGGGGGGAAACATCAAATTATGTTGCCAACAGCAGCATTAATCGGCACTCTTCTATTACTATTTGCAGATTTAATTTCAAGAAGTGTACTAACAACTTCAGAAATACCAGTCGGTTTCGTTATTTCTATTATTGGTGCACCATATTTTATTTATTTACTTATGAGAACAAAATAAAAGGAGTCTTTTTTGATGGTAACTTTAGCAGTTGATTCGGTATCCGTTGGCTATAATGAAGGACTAATTATAGATGGATTATCAGTGGAGATCCCCGAAGGAAAGATTACAACGATTATTGGACCAAATGGTTGTGGGAAATCTACCTTGTTAAAAGCAGCTTCTCGTATTTTAAAGGCAAAACGAGGGACTGTTTATCTGGATGGAAAAGCAATTGAGAAACAGTCAACAAAAGAAATTGCTAAGAAAATGGCAATTTTACCCCAGACTGCAGAATTGCCGACAGGTCTTACTGTCTTTGAGCTTGTTTCATATGGTCGTTTTCCACACCAAAATGGATTTGGCACGCTGAAAGAAGAAGATTATCGCTATATTCATTGGGCACTTGAAGTGACAGGGATGACAGAGTTTGCAAAGCGTCCAGCAGAAGCTTTATCAGGTGGTCAACGTCAACGAGTATGGATAGCGATGGCACTTGCTCAAGGAACGGACTTACTTGTGTTAGACGAGCCGACAACTTACTTAGATATGGCTCACCAGTTAGAAATATTAAAGCTATTGAAGAAGTTAAATCAGGAAGAAGGCCGTACAATCGTTATGGTCATTCATGATTTAAATCATGCCTCTCGTTTTTCTGATCATATGGTTGCTTTAAAAGCTGGTAAACTGATTCACCAAGGAACGCCGGACGAAGTAATGACAAGTCAGACACTTCGGAATGTGTTCGAAATCGAGGCACTAATTGTTTCATGTCCTGTAAACAGTAAGCCGATTTGTTTAACTTACGATTTAATGATGATGCATAATCAATCACAGAAAAAAGCATAAGGGGAGGAGCTTCCTCTCTTAAATAAATAGAGAGGGAGCATTCTAATGGGTGTTGAGCTTCTCATTTTAGCAAGAGATGTTGAACACCCATTAGAATGAAATGGGTCAATAAAATTTATCCGGGAGGAACAAAAATATGAAGAAATTTAAACTATCGTTACTAGCAATGGTATTAGTTGTTACATCTATACTATTTGCAGCTTGTTCTTCAGATAACAAAGAACAAGAAAAAGCAGACGCAAAAGCTGAAGAGCGTACTGTAGAGCATGCTAAAGGGGAAATTAAAATCCCTGCAAATCCAAAGAAAATTGCTGACCTAAGTGGTTCAACAGAAGAATTATTAATCTTTGGCATGAAACCAATCATTACTGCAAATACGTCTCAAGAAGAGATTGATCCACATATTGCAGATAAATTGAAAGATGTTAAACCTGTCGGCTCTGCTTGGGGTGACAATATTAACATCGAAGCAGTGGCTGCTGCAAAACCAGATTTAATTCTTATAAATAATCGTCAAGAAAAAATCTATGATCAATTATCTAAAATTGCACCTACTGTTATGTTAGAAACTCCATTAGATCAATGGCGTCCAAAGTTTGAGGAATTAGGTAAAATCTTCGATAAAGAAAAAGAAACAGAAGAATGGTTCAAAAAGTATGATGACAAAGCAAGCAAGTTACACGATAAAATCGTTGCTAAAACTGGTGATGCGAAATTCATGAAAATGGCTGCATATCCAAATGCATTCCGTGTATACGGTGACTATGGCTACGGTAGCGTAATATTTAAAGATTTAAAATTACCAGCAGTTCCAGGTACACCAATGGATGAACCATTAGTACAAGTACAAAAAGAAGCATTAATTGACTACAATCCAGATTACCTATTCGTATTTACAACAGGTGACGGTTCTGAACGTTTAAAAGAATTCCAAGAAGAAACAATTTGGAAAAACATGAACGCTGTTAAGAACAACCACGTATTTATCATTAACAATGATGCAGTAAATAAAGGATACTTCCCTCTTGGTAAAGAAATGATTTTAGATGAGATTGCTAATTTTGTTTTAGAGAAATAATAAAAGCAAGAATCACCTTCGTATTATCGAAGGTGATTTAGACTGTAGACAAATCCAAAAATGGATTTTGTTTGCAGTCTTTTTTCTTTTAAAGATAGAAGTATCTATATGAAGCCGTTGCTTTGCGCTGCGGCGGACGCTTTTCGCGGGCCTGGCTTCAGTCTCCTCGTCGCTCCACTCCTGCGGGGCCTTCAGCTCATGCGATTCCCGCAGAAAGCTTTGCTCTGTAGCGAAAGGCGAATGCCGTCAGCTACACTCGCCGCTTACGCTCCAATCAACGAGTGTCGTTTATCAATGATTGAGGTGATGGATATGACGAACAATAGTCATAATGAATGACATCAATTAGAAATGCCAATTACCAAATGGTGCCTGAAGACCATTTAGTTGTTCCTTTTGATATCGACAGGTTAAAAATTAAACTTGTTTATCTTAGGGGGATTTTTTTATTCTAGAAAACTGAATATAAGGTTGAGCACAAATTAATCTACAATGGTTTACTGTATAAAAGGATACTCCAAAAAATCTCCAGAAAATCTCCAGAAAATCTTCACAGTAACTACAGATAATGTCTATACAATATAGAGTGTAAGACAAAACACTTTAAAAGGAGATTAATAACTATGAAAAAGAAAAAGAAATTGGCTGCTACTACTTTAGGTGCTGTATTTGCGCTTTCAACTTTTGGGTCTGCATTTGCTGCTGAAGTCCCAACCCAAATTATTGGAAGTAGTGAATTTGTGGTAGAGCAAGTGAGTAAAACGGTTAACTTTGATGAGATTTCTAAAGAAGATGTACTATCCATTTTTAACCAAGCAGAAGCGGGTACACTAACGAAAGAGGAAGCCATAAAACAACTTGATGAAGCTTTTGGGACTAAGGAAGATAAAAAACTAGTCAGCAAACCAGTTAACTTTGAAGAGATCTCTAAAGAAGTGGTACAAGCCATTTTTAATCAAGCAGAAGCAGGTACACTAACGAAAGAGGAAGCCATAAAACAACTTAATGAAGCTCTTGGGATTAAGGAAGACAAAAATAAAGTGAGTGGTCCAGTAAGCAAACCAGCTAACTTTGATGAGATTTCTAAAGAAGATGTAATATCCATTTTTAACCAATCGGAAGCAGGTACACTAAAAAAAGAGGAAGCCATAAAACAGCTTAATGAAGCTCTTGGGATTAAGGAAGATAAAAAACCAGTAAGCAAACCAGCTAACTTTGATGAGATTTCTAAAGAAGAAATACTATCCATTTTTAACCAAGCAGAAGCGGGTACACTAAAAAAAGAGGAAGCCATAAAACAACTTAATGAAGCTCTTGGGATTAAAGAAGACAAAAATAAAGTGAGTGGTCCAGTAAGCAAACCAGCTAACTTTGATGAGATTTCTAAAGAAGATGTACTATCCATTTTTAACCAAGCAGAAGCAGGTACACTAACGAAAGAGAAAGCCATAAAACAACTTAATGAAGCTCTTGGGATTAAGGAAGACAAAAATAAAGTGAGTGGTCCAGTAAGCAAACCAGCTAATTTCGATTGAGATATATAAAGAAAACTAAAAATAACTTGATGAAGTTCAGAATCTGAAGTAAGAAAAACCAACCTTAAATAAAATACGGCAGTATTCACTCCCTTAGATAGACCTATTTATCTAAGGGAGTATTTTTTTAACTCGAAAAAATTATTAAAAAAATTTGAGTACCAACCGTCTCCATACGCTGAAATCATTAGATTGGAAGCAGTATTAAAACCCTTGTGTATCAAGGGTTTTTTTATTGGTAATTTATAAATTAACAAATGAATATTGCTTCCTAACAGGGAATGAAGTCGATGCATTTCGGATACACTTTTGTATCCATAGAAAAACACCTTACGCTGATTTCTTGGTATTCAATACCCGTTTGTTTTCAACGTAAGGTGTTATTATTTTATTTGTCTCATTTTAGGTCAATATAATGCCATATAGCGTGATGATTTTTATGCTAAGGTTTCATTATCTTTAAAGTAATTTTTCATTTTGTCTGCATCGAAACGGCCTTCCCATTTCGCCATTACTAATGACGCAAGTGAGTTACCAATTACGTTAACGACTGTACGTCCCATATCAAGAATACGATCGATACCTGCGATGAATGCTAAACCTTCTAATGGAATGCCAACAGTACCTAAAGTTGCTAAAAGTACAACGAAAGATACGCCTGGAACACCTGCAATCCCTTTAGATGTAACCATTAATACAAGCATTAACGTAATTTGTTCACCAATGCTTAGGTGAATGCCGTACATTTGAGCAATAAATAAGGCAGCAATCGCTTGATAAAGTGTTGAACCATCTAAGTTAAAGGAGTAGCCAGTAGGAATAACAAAGGATACGATATCCTTTGGAGCACCTAATTTCTCCATTTTTAACATAATTCGAGGTAAAACAGCCTCAGAACTTGCTGTTGAGAACGCTAAAATCAGCTCATCTTTTAATACTTTAATTAAGAAGAAGATGCTGACACCTGCGAATTTCGCCACAAGCGCAAGAACGACAAAGATGAAAAATAGCATTGTTCCATAAACCAGTATAGCAAGTTTGGCAAGTGGTACCAGGGAAGTGAATCCATATTTGGAAACGGTTACACCAATTAAACCAAACACCCCAATTGGAGCGAATTTCATCACAAGGTTTGTTACCCAGAACATAGCATCCGCTACACCTTGGAAGAATCCTAAAACTGGCTTTCCTCGTTCACCAACGGCAGCAACACCCAGACCGAAGATGACAGAGAAGAAGATAATAGCAAGCATATCGCCCTCAGCCATAGATTGGATAATATTAGTTGGTACAATACCTACAATAATATCGAAAGGTCCTTCATGTTGTACTTCCTCAGTTGTCGAAACGTATTTCGAAATATCCCCTTGAGAAAGTTCGTTCATATTTATACCAGCACCTGGTTGGAACAGATTTGCCGAAAGTAATCCGACAACAATTGCGACTGTTGTAATAACTTCAAAGTAAATAAGTGACTTCCCGCCTAATCGCCCAAGCTGTTTCATATCGCCTGTCCCAGCAACACCAACGATTAATGTAGAAATAATAATTGGAACAACAATCATCTTAATCAGATGTAGAAAGATATCCCCTAGTGGTTGTAGATATTTTTCAATATTGGGGTTTCCATAAAAAATACCACCAACAATAATACCTAAAATCAAACCGACTAAAATTTGAGTGGCTAAACTAATTTTAAATTTCTTCCTCAAAACCTCGTACCTCCTGATATTAAAATTTATAAGACATGTCTTACTTTAATAATATTACGGAGAACTTACGAAATCCGATAAAATCCGAGAAGAATTATTTCATTTTTTAGAAATATTTGAATATATCACCTTGATACATTTCTTAATAGTAACCCTTGCTTGACGATTTTCGTATAAACAACATCACCTAAATTAGAGATATCTATCATCGTATTAATATTGTACTGCGCAATATAATGTTGGCAATAATCAACTTAGGTCACTAAGAGGCGTCTTATATTTTTTAGCAAAAAAGCCGAAAAATATGTAAGCAGTGAATAAATTCTTACATATTTTCGGCTGATTAATATTATTGTGAATTAGATAATTGCCCGTGTGTTTATCGTTAGAATTTCAACTAAGTCATGCTTGGATGAAACTTTCCGGCAAGACGTTTCACAATAATGGGGTCGGTTCACCTACACTGTAAAGTTGCAAATGATGCATAGATCTGGTACAGGCAATGTAGAATACTCTGCGGTTTTTTCGTTAAGAGGAGGGCCCGAAATTGGACAGACCTAATGGGTTGCCGTCTTTTTTTGCAGGATTTCTTGAAATAGAGGAGTCCCAAAATGCCCAATTCTGTATTTATTCCTTAAGAAATGTTTCAATAAAATGACGTGCTGTAGCAGTCATATATTGATTTTTCATCCAAACAATAGCCGTCTGAGTAAGTAATGACTCTTCAGCAATTTCTTTATATGTAAAGTCATTATTCTCAAATAATTGTAACCAGTCTCTCTGGACAATTGCGGTACCAATACCCAAATTTGCCCAAAGTAAAATGGATCGAGTATCATCGATTTTGCCAATTATATTTGGTTCAAATCCAGCTTTTTGACAGGCCATTGTTATCATTTTCTCATATCTATTGTGTACGAGTAATGGTTGTTCCGATAAATCCGCTATTGCTATCTTCGAAGATTCATTTTCCTTCCAAAATGGTTCTCCAACAGTAACTGCAACCATTGGTTCCTCTGGAAGCAAAATAGAATCCAAATACTCTGAATTAATAGGGGTTCTGACAATACCGATATCTATTAATCCCTTGTTTAACATATCCAAAATTTCGGGTGTGTTACGGTGTATAATTTGAAAGCCAATATTAGGGTATATTTGATTGAATTTATATATTTGTTCAGGCAGTATTGCATCACCCGTAACTGCAAGAGTTCCAATTTTTAAAATACCACGCTTGCCTTCGTCGAAATCCTTTAATTCTTTAACTGTAGTTTCGAGTAAATTAATAATTTGTTTCGCTCTGTAGTGTAATCTTTTCCCTGATTCTGTAATTTTAAGATTTCTAGTATTTCTTTCGAATAACTGTATACCCAATTCTTCTTCTAATAATTTCAATTGTTTACTAAGAGGTGGTTGTGCCATATGCAATTTTTCTGCTGCCTTCGTAATGTTTCCTTCATCAGCAATTGCAAGGAAATATTTAAGTTGTTTGATATCCATAAAAAGCATCTCCGATTTAATTTATTCCTAAAAACTATTAATAATATACCATTTAGATATTTTTATTATATATAAGTGTTTAGTAAAATAAAACTATTCTTTATTTGGGAGAGAGTTTTATGGATATAGTAATTTCACTTTTAATAATATTTATTACATTAATTATTTGCATCCTTAAGAACATTTACATTTTTTATCCTCTTTTATTTGGTTTGAGTATTTTAATAGTACTAGCATTAAAACGAGGATATCAGATAAAAGAAATATTAACGATGTTATTAAAAGGTGCTTTAAAAACAAATCAAATTTATATTCTTTTGCTATTAATTGGCGCATCTACTGCTATTTGGATGAGTAGTGGAACGATTTCTGCTTTTATATTTTATGGTATAAAAATTATTAATCCAAATCTTTTCATTATCTCCGTTTTTTTTATTACTTTAGTGGTTTCATTCATTATAGGATCATCTTTTGGAACGGTAGGTACAATTGGCATTGTATTTATTACTTTGGCTAAAGCAAGTAATATAAATCTGGATTTAACTGCAGGTGCCATAATAACTGCTGCTTATATTGGAGAGAGAATTTCTCCATTATCATCTAGTGCTAATTTGATTGCGATTTTAACTGAAACCAATCTTTATAACAATTTAAAAAGAATGTCCTTATCAACAGTAGTTCCGTTTATGCTGACTGTTGGTATTTATGTAATACTATCAATAAAAAATCCACTTAGTATGAAGTCACTAAATATTAATACAGAACTTCAAAATTCCTTTAATCTAAATTTAATGGTTCTAATACCTGCAGTTATTATTTTGATATTCGTAATTTTTAAAATTGATGTGCGCATAGCCTTGTTAGTGAGTATTGTGATTGCTTGTGTAGAAAGTCTTTTGCTCCAATCTACAACATTTGGTGAAATAGTTCATTTTATCATTTTTGGATATGAAATGAATGCTAACAATAATATTTCAACTATTATACATGGTGGTGGGATACTACCAATGCTTAAAACAATTTTGATCGTGATAATCTCATCATGCTATGCAGGAATCTTTGAAGGGACAAAAATGCTTAAGGATTTCGAGACCATTTTAGAAATGACAAGTCAAAAGTTTGGAACATTTTTTTCTATGATTTTAGCAAGTATTGCTGGTTGTTTTATTGGCTGTAGTCAAACATTTGCCATAATAACCGCTCATCAACTTATGAGTAAAATCTATATAAAAAGAAATATAAAAAAATCTGATATTGCACGCGATATTGGAAATACTGCTTTAATTATTGCTCCTTTAGTACCCTGGAATATTGCGTCAACTTTTCCGGCACTAATCTTATCAGTTGGCGCAGGGTATATACCGTATGCCTTTTTTCTATATTTTGTACCTATATTTGGGTTAATTAAAGCCATCGACTTAAATTATAAAAAATATGTACTCGATACAAAAAGTTAAATTCAAAAGCAAAACGATAAATTGTAACTATGCGGGTAGTCGCTCTTTCTTAAGTAATGGGAATTATTCTAGTTATACAAGTTGTCAATAACGTAAGGATATTTAGTTTCTCAAATCTTCAGTTACGGGGTGCTTTAGTTTACCAAGAAATTTAAGGGAGCCTTGTTAAAAATAATCTTTAAGTAGCCAGAATTGCATAAAAATCGCTTAACCTTCCTGACTAAATGCTAAATCCGCTCAACGGAAGCAAATGAAAACGACAGAAGCATGACCTGATACATGATTTTATGATAAAATTCAACTATCAAAAGTGAACTGTGAGTTGAGATATGATGGAAAGTCAAAAGTATGCAATTGTAGATTTGGAGACAACGGGTCATTCGCCAGCAAATGGTGACCGGATGATTCAAATTGCTATTGTAATTATGAAGGATTGGGAAATTGAGCGTACGTATACGAAGTTTATTCATCCGGGTAAAACCATTCCGTCCTTTATTCAAGATTTAACGCAAATTACGGATGAGGATGTAAAGGAAGCCTTACCGTTTGAAGCGCATGCCGACTACATATATGAGCTAATTACCGGTTGTGTGTTTGTCGCGCATAATACGGATTTTGACTTATCCTTTTTACAAGCAGAGTTTAAACGAGCGGGTTTACCAAAATGGCAAGGCAAGAAAATGGATACGGTTGAGCTAGCAAAAATTTTGTTCCCAACGTCATTAAGCTTTAAGCTTGGCGATTTAGCAGCGGATTTAAATATTGAGCTAACCCATGCACATCGAGCGGATGATGATGCGCGTGCGACAGCCGAACTTTTCAAACAATGTTGGAAAGAGCTACTCGGGCTGCCTCAGCTGACACTCGAACAAATGCATAAACGATCGTTCCGTTTAAAATCAAATTTAGCCCAGCTATTCTTTGAGGCACTTCAAATTAAACGACAACACGTCACAACGCATGACAATATATCGTATTACCGCAATTTTGCTATTTGCGATGGACGAAAAACACATACAAATAAGCTGGAACTAACACCGTACCCACAAACAGCAACTGACAAAGAAAACCTTATGGCAAAGGCCATGCCGAATTACGAGCAACGACCAGCACAATTTGCGATGATGGACACTATTTGGCAAGCACTTCACGATAAAGAAGAATGTGTGCTTGAGGCATCAACAGGCATCGGCAAAACGGTCGCTTACTTACTACCTGCCATTTTATATGCCCGTACACACAATAAAAAAATTGCGATTAGTACGTACACAGCACACTTACAGGAACAGCTTGTGGAAGAGGAATTACCGAAAATCGAAAAAATCCTCGACACAAAGGTCAATATTGCTGTCCTCAAAGGCATGCAACATTATATCGATCTTACACGTTTTGAACAGTATATGGCCTATGCGGACGAATCCTATGACGATACTTTCACCATTTTACAGCTTCTCGTATGGCTTACTAAAACGGAAACAGGTGTGTTAAGCGAGCTTAATGTCTCAGGTGGAGGACAGTTATTCTTAGAAAAGATTCGTAAAATGCCAGATGAAAAACCGTCAAAGGGCTTCGATTTCTATGAACAAGCGTTAAAAAATAGCGAAACAGCTGATTGTATAGTGACCAATCATTCCATGGTACTCAGCGATTTAGTACGTCAAACACCTATTTTCACACAAATTGATGGCTGGATAGTTGATGAGGCCCATCAATTTATTCAATCTGCTATGCAACAAGATGAAACAGTTTTATCTTATACGCAATGGAAATACGTTTTTGGACAAATTGGCACAATGGAGGACACAGCACTCTTTCAGCAATTTAGTCAAGCGGCTAAGAAGAAACAACGTGTGCCCATGCAAAGCTTACAGCAACTCGATAAACAATTTATACGCCTCCAACGTGTCTTTGATGAAACCATTCAGCGTGCCGTACAGAGAATGCAGCAACAATTAAAAGGCAAGCAAGTAGGCAGAAAATGCACCTTATTTTTAGAGGATGTATCATTGGCAAAAGAGCCACTATTGCACGTTAGCAAGCTACTTCAGCAGTGGTTAGACCTAGCAACTGAAGCTGGTCAAGCCTTTGAGAACGACATCGAACAGCTCGACAAAAACGAGGTTTTTATATTATCAGAATGGCATTATTGGATTCGCGAAATGAAGCTGAAAGTCGTCGAATGGGAAGAAATTTTCCTTTCACCACAGCAAGATAATTCAGTATGGCTTGAGTTCGATTTACGTAGTGTACCAGGCAGTCTATGCGTCTATAAAAAGCCAATTAATGTGACACCCATTATTGGAAAAGTACTTGCACCACTTCGTCGACAAGCAAGTATCGTGTGGACCTCAGGTACGTTAACTGTGCCAGGCAATGAACGTTTTGTTACACGTCAACTAGGCATTCCCGATAGTGTGCAAGTAGTACAGCTACAGGCACCACCAGCGTATTATGCGGGTGCGAAGGCCTATATTGTCACAGATATGCCTGATATTCAACATGTTACACAAGATGAATATATTGAAGCGGTTGCGCATGCCATCACACGCACCGTCCGCATGACGGAAGGGCGCTGTTTCGTGCTATTTACAGCGCAGGACATGCTACGAAAAACCGTTGAACTCATCCAAGATAGCGAATTGCTCGACGACTATATGCTTTTTGCTCAAGGCGTTACGGGCGGTAGCCGCATGCGCATCCTAAAATCATTCCAAAAATTTAGTCATGCCGTGCTATTTGGAACAAACAGTTTTTGGGAAGGTGTAGACGTACCAGGCGACGCACTAGCATCGGTTATTGTCGTGCGCCTACCATTCTCATCACCAGAAGAGCCGGTGTTTAAAGCGCGTGCTAAACACCTTGCCGATCAAGGACGTAACTCGTTTAATGAACTATCACTGCCAGAAGCTATTATGCGCTTTAAGCAAGGATTTGGTCGCTTGATTCGTTCATCTCAAGATAAAGGTGCCTTTATTGTCTTGGATCGCCGCATCAGCACAAAATCATATGGTAAGGAATTTATTAATGCTTTGCCACCAATTGATGTTAAAAAATTACAGTTACCAGAGTTACTAAAGGAATTAAGTAATTGGCAAAAATAAATGAAATTCCCCTGGGTTGAAATTTGACACCTAGGGGAATTTTTGATGTAACTTTTTGATGTAACTTTTTGATGGCTGATGAGCGTAATCATTCGATGCAATCCTAGAGTTGAATGATTTCATAAATCTGGGGAGAATAGTTTGACTAAGTGATAAGATGGTTAATTTTTTTAGCAGAAATTCCTAATTTTAAAATCGAAATATCTACTAGCTATTGTCGTTTTTTATTTATAATTTCCTTCAAGTCTAATGCATGATTTTGTGTACAATACTTTGCTTATAGAGATTCGCGCCTTCATCTGCGTATATTTTCTGGCCATTTTACAATACTATGTCTAGTTATTTTAACAAATTGGCAGGAAGGGAAGAGCGTAATTGGCTAAGCACTCAGATATAAGCTGGAAACAGGATCATCCAAGTACTTTGTTTAGCAACTCTGTTCAAAAGGCAGAGCGTTTGCTGAAGCATGCAAAGTCACACCCGGAGGAGATTGCAATTGAACATACTTTCAATCAAATAGAGCGTGCTGAAAATGCACGCTTGAATGCAGAACAGTATGGTGAGCATTTGGATACAGTCGAACAAAATAAAGAATACTTAGAGCGGATTAAGCAGCAATTACACGAAGTGCAAGAAGAAGTGAAAAAGCAGTAAGACAAGATAAATAAAATGCAAAAACGGCTTGAGCCCTGGACTCAAGCCGTTTTAATTTATTTACAATATAAATTAACACCAAACGATTACTTCATATGGTGTGGTTTGTGCAGGAATACTTCTTGTAGTAGGACCATAGATGACAATTAAGTTTCGATTGGCAGGATTTTTTGAAAAGGGCTGCCCATTTTTAAGGAAGATAGGGGTATAGGGAGACAGATTTAATTGTAATTGGCCGTCACTACTCACCAATTGGTTATTAAAAAAGTCTACTTTTACATTTTGATTGTTGCTTTCTTTTACAACGACAAGCGCACGATATTGCGGAGGGTATATCATAGGTACAGGTGCATCTCCATCATAATAGCCAGTAATCCAATCACCGAGCGTTACAATTTCTTGGTTTACAAAGTATGTTGAAGGTGAGACCACAAAATTGACGATGCCACCAGTACCATCTTCTACGCCCATGAGTTTATAACAACCTTCCCCCTCTCCATTTTGCCCAATCGCAAAATCATTTAACTGTGTAACAATCCCACGCAAAGATTTGAAATTTACCATAGCCATTCCTTTCGTTATAAAATTTCAATTCATCATTGTAAAGGGAAAAAATGATTTGTAATCACCAGACAAACAGTATCATTTTAATTTATGTAACATGCCTAATAGGGGTGACAGAGAATGTATGGATTCTAAATTTTTTGATGAAAAGAATTCATATATATATTTTACATCAATCAATATATACTTAATTAGTACGATAACGTTATTTTTTTCAGAGGAGGGGAACCCATGAAGTGGATTTCTAAAAATAAGAAACCCCTTATATTATTCCTCATTATTATTATTTGCATAGCTGGTCTACTCGATATCAAATATGAAGGATTATTCTTCCGTATATTGCCTAGATCTATTCAAACCTATTTAGCTGATATTTTTAATTAACAGCGTACTAAAAGTATGTGATATTTTTTAGGCAATTTTTATGTTGAAAGAGCGAATAAATGATATGACTGACTGACCTAGAAATAGGAAAAAATAAAAACACCTTTCGTTGAAAACAGGTATTGTACCTTATGAAACCAACGTGAAGGTGTTTTTTTATGGATAGTTGGGAGGATTTTACTAACGTTGAGGGAGGAATTGAATATTATTAATTGCGTCACATTATTCATGTTTTTCGGATTTCTTATCGATTATAATAGAAAAAACACTAACCGTGTCGAATGTTCATGACTAATTATTCTTAGGTTAATGTTGAGGTTTTATGAGTTAACAAGGGGGAGCGGCACATGTTTTTTAAAAAAGGGCAGGATACAACAAATAGCAATCTTATCAAATTAAGCGAGTTACAATACCAATTAGCAAAACAGGGTCAGTTTGATTACCAATATAAACTAACGACAGAGAATGAAGAGTTGCAACAGTTCATACATAACTTGAATGAAGTGAGTAGACTACGACAGGCGTATGAGGGTCAATTACAACAAAGAATGAGCCATGTAGTTAACAGTAATCATATAGGCTTTTGGGAGCTACAATTACCGACTGGACGCTTAGAGGATCGTCAGAACGTGTTTGTTGTGTCAGCAGAACTAAAGGAGCTTCTTGGATTCGACGACCATGCTTTTAACGGTGGCTTTCATGATTTCAAGCAACGTATAGCTGTGGCATACCAAACAGATTTTAACGACCTATTAGTAGATTGTCTAAAGAAGCAAACACAGTTCAGTTTTGAACACTTGATGCGCTTTCAGGATGGTCTGGAACGCTGGGTTCGTACTACTGGCACCGTTACACGTCCTTCTTCTGATGAAGAGCTCCACATTGTGGGGACAGTTATGAATATTCACGAGGAAAAAGTAAGTGCAGAAAAAATAAAGGGCTATGTAACACGCTATGATTTAATCAATGAAGCACTTGTTGAAGCACCATGGGATATGATTGTAGATCAAGGTGACCCCTTGAATCCTCAGAATTCTTTTTGGTGGAGTCCACAATTTCGTAGAACATTAGGCTTTAAAGATGAAAAAGATTTTCCTAATATTATGAGTTCATGGAGTGATCGCCTGCATCCAGAAGACCATGAGTTAGCGTTTGGCGCGTTCAGTGCACACTTATTGGATTTTTCGGGTCGTACGCCGTTTGATGTGGATTATCGCCTACAACTAAAATCAGGTGAATATCGTTGGTTCCATGCGAGCGGTACAACGCTTCGTGACAGTAAGGGGGCACCTTTACGTGTGGCAGGGACAATTCGTGATATTACACATGAAAAAATGAAAGAACAAGATGTGCAGGAAACGATGGCACGTATGGAAGAGTTAACAGCATCCATCAATGAAATGGTTGTTGGGATCAATTCCATTACGATACAAGCACAGGAGCTTGCACATACACAGGAAAAAACAACAGTTGCTGCAAACGATGCAAAAGGGTTAGCAGATGAAACACAGATCATTTCGAATTTTATTCGTGCAATTGCCGATCAAACAAATCTACTTGGATTAAATGCGGCAATAGAAGCGGCACGCGCTGGGGAACAAGGAAAAGGATTTGGCGTAGTAGCTGAAGAGGTCCGTAAATTAGCGGTAAATTCAGCTGAGGCAACAGGGAATATTGAATCAAGCTTAATGCAAATCAAAGTTTCCATTGATACAATTATCGATTATATGGATAAAATTAGTGAGCTTGCACAAACGCAGGCTGCTTTGACGGAACAACTGAATGCCTCAGCTGACGAAATTGGTACGATGTCACAGGATTTAGTGAGATTTTCTAAACAACAGTAGAAAAAATTTTTCAATCATATACTTATGTGAATTATCCTTCAGATTGAGAAGAACGGTTAATAATAAGCTCCTCATAAGATAAACAGGTTAAAAATAAAAATCTGTTTATCTAAGGGAGGGCACTGAAAAAGTCCAAAAATGAATTTTAGCCATGGTGGAAACGATTAATCGTTGCTACCATGGCTTTTGCTTGATGCCGTAGATTTCCGTTTCGGTGGCCGCTTTCTTGGGGACGAACCTTGAGCCTCCTCGTCGCTAACGCTCCTGCGGGATCTCAAGCTGTTCGTTAGTCCCTCAAGGAGTCGCCGTCTACACGACAAAAGAAGCGTTGAGACAGTACCTACTGTCGGTTGACGCTTCTTTTTTGCTTACAAAATTGCAGTCATATGTGCTATGGCTAAGGTGATGAAAATTCAACACATCATGATTCTTTTTTAAAGTTTCTCAGACCATAACAGCAAGATTGAGGAGGCAATACATACGGAATCCCTGTTAATATGAGGGCTACAAACAGTAGGGAGGCAGTATCATGACAACCATACAACAATTTAATGAGCTACATGCATCACAAGAACTTTTATTTATCGGCAATGCCTGGGATTTACTATCTGCGTTAACGCTTGAAAACGCGGGCTTCAAGGCAATTGGTACAACGAGCTGGGGAATTGCCAACTCGCTTGGCTACGCTGATGGAGAGTTAATAGAATTTAATAGGCATTTAGCGATTATAAAAACGATTGCCGAAAATTTAAATATTCCAGTGTCCGCAGATATTGAGGCTGGGTATGGCAGTGACACAAAAACGATTGTTGAAAACGTGTTAAGGACAGCAGATGTTGGTGTTGCTGGTATCAATATTGAGGATTCACTCAAAAAACGAAAGGGACTTAGAACAATAAATGAGCATTGTAATCTTTTGACACAATTGAGAACGGCGTTAGATCATCATGGCTATAAAGATTTCTATATTAACGCTAGAACGGATACATATTTTCATGAGGAACAGCCTTTTCTTGAGACCCTAAATAGAGCGAAGGCCTATGTGGAGAGTGGAGCTAGCGGTATATTTGTTCCAGGGCTGACCGATCATCAGGAAATAAGAGAACTTACGTTGACCGTTGATGTACCCATAAATCTAATGTCTTTACCTGGATTAACGAATTGTACTATCCTTAAAGAATTAGGGGTTAAACGTTTTAGCTTTGGCAATGCATTATCAGATAAAATTATTGCTTATTTGACCAAGCATGCGAGACAATTAATGGACGCCCAGGATACTTCATGCTTATATGAGGAATAGCTGGACCCAAGGAGGGAATTTAAGTGAAGTCTACCATCAATCTTACTTTTGATGAAATGTGGGATAAAATCATGGCTTGTGATCACACATATGACGGTCAATTTTATACAGCTGTGAAAACTACTAAAATCTATTGTCGGCCCTCATGTAAATCGAGAAAACCGAAAAAAGTCAACGTGGATTTTTACGATGATATCTACAAGGTTGAACTGGCTGGTTTTCGCGCTTGCAAAAGATGTCAACCTGAGGTAGAGCACTCTCCGCATACCCAACTTATCAAAAATGTAACAACTTTATTATTAAAAGAGTATAAACAAAAGTTAACACTACAGGATATTGCCAACAATGTCGGGATTAGCCCCTATCATCTGGAACGCATCTTTAAACAAGAGACTGCTGAAACACCACGTCGTTATTTGGAAAAAATAAGAATTGACAAGGCCACACATCTTCTCAAAAGCACGGATCGGACAATGCTAGCAATTTGTTATGATGTTGGATTTCACAGTCCCTCCAATTTTTATAAAGTATTTCGACGTATAAATACGTGTTCCCCAACGGAATATCGCAATATGCATAGCTAAGGAGTGATGGATATGAAGTGGTTTGATGGCGAATCATATATAGAGATTGACACGCCTTTAGCATTTAATTTTGCACAATGCCTTGTATTTTTAGGCAGGTCGGAACAAGAGAATCTGCATCGCATAACTGACGGGTATTTATATAAATTGTTAAAGTTCGATGAAGAATTCGTTTTATGTAAAATTGGTTGTAAGCCAAATTCGATGCACATTGATTTTCCACTAACATCCCCCTCTAAAGACACGCGCGAGAATATTGCCGTCTATTTATGGGAATGGTTTGATTTAGAGCGGGGCTTGAGTTCTTTTTATAAGATGGCTCATAAGGATACTATTCTGCAGCCTCTCGCGCAAAAATATGACGGATTACGGATGATTGGCATGCCAGATTTATTCGAAGCACTTGTCTGGGCAATAATAGGACAACAAATAAACTTAACATTCGCATATACATTAAAAAAGAGATTCGTTGAACATTTTGGGGGTGCGAAACGTTTCCCTATAAATGCGTATGCATGAAATGGGAGGACTGTTATAACAGTCACAACTGATTAACCAAAATTCGGAATGAAAGCCGTCATGTTGAGCTGAAACGAATTATCTGATACTCCTACATGCATGGACTGGTAATAGATAGGACGTGTATGAAGCTAGGTAAAGTCGGCTAAAGAGTACCTAAGTTGCTAAGAAAGGATAGGGTTCTTGATAGGTCGGGATGCTACAAAATATCTATGGTGAGAATGCCCGTCAGGGCTGACAAACTTGCGAATGTACGGGTCTAAAAATGTATTATCTCTGAAAAGGATAAACTGCACAAGCAGCGTTCATTATCGAAAAGTACGAATCCTCGATAGGAAATTCGAGATACTTAACAATGAGAGTATAAATGAACAGGCTCATAGTAAGCACCTAAAGATATATGCACAGCCAGGTTATTCGGAACGTTGTAAGCAAGGAACATCCATTCAAAACGACTATTATCGGGATGGTGGATATAAGGTGGATACCAAAATTTCTTTATCCTTGTGAAAGTAGGGGAACAGTACCAATGAAGCGAGTAACGACCGTGGAGGGATAGCCCCAAGTCTTGCTCTTTGAAAACTAAATCAACTAAATGAAACTCACAGGGTCGAGTAAGATGATGGGACTTTTCAGATGAAAGGGGCAACAGACCATCGGTGAGTACAACACTACGACATACAGAATATTATGATATGCAAAGTATATTTGATGACCTTTACGAAAGAAGTAAAAATACCGCAACAAAAGGTGCAAATTTATACGAACTTATCATATCCAAAAATAATATTCTACTAGCTTATCGGAATATTAAGGTTAACACGGGTTCAAAAACTGCTGGTACAGATGGTATCACCATAGAGCAATATAAAATAAAAGATGTTCAAACCTTTGTTGATGAAATAAGAACAACCTTAAAGAATTATAAACCTCAAACAGTCAGAAGAGTGGAGATACCGAAACCAAATGGGAAAACCAGACCATTAGGAATTCCGACCATGAGAGATAGATTAATACAACAAATGTTTAAACAAATACTAGAACCCATCTGCGAAGCTAAATTCTATAACCATTCCTATGGTTTCAGACCAAATAGGTCAACTCATCATGCAATAGCAAGATGTCAATATCTTGTTAATCTTACACATAATCATCACGTAGTAGATATAGATATACAAGGTTTCTTTGATAACGTAAGCCACTCGAAACTGATAAAACAAATGTACAGTATAGGAATTTGTGACAAGAGGGTACTAAGGGTAGTGTCAAAAATGCTTAAAGCACCTGTGAAAGGTATAGGAATACCAACCAAAGGAACTCCGCAAGGAGGGATTCTATCACCTCTCCTATCTAATATTGTACTAAACGATTTGGATTGGTGGATTAGTAACCAATGGGAGAATATGAAAACCGAGTTCAATTATAAAAAGAAGCAAATCAAAGTTTCAAGAATAAAGAAAACAACAGCCTTAAAGGAAATGTATATTGTGAGATACGCAGATGACTTTAAGATATTTACAAACTCCCATAAGAATGCCACCAAAATTTATCATGCCGTTAAAGGTTACCTTAAGAATCGCTTAAATCTTGACATATCTAACGAAAAATCAAAAATTACTAATTTAAGAAAAAGGGCATCCGATTTCCTCGGATTCTCCCTCAAGGTAGTAAGAAAACGAAAGAAATATGTGGGTAACACGCATGTCATGGATGATAAAGTGAAAACAATTCTGCAAAAAGCTAGAAAGTTAATTCATGAAATTCAAAAAAGTCCAACAGCTAAAACGGCTATGAATTATAACGTATATATTCTCGGAATAAAAAACTACTACAAGATAGCAACGCATGTGAACATTGACTTTTCAAAAATAGCCTATCGGCTCTCTCGAACCTTATACAATCGACTCAAATCTATTGGAAAATACGGAATACCTATAAAACCCTCAGAAACATATAAAAGATTTAACAAAAACAATTTCAGGACATTTGAAATAGGGGGTACCCACCTTTTTCCTTTAGCAGATATAAAAACTGTGAACAGTAGAAATTTTAGCCAAGATTTATGCAACTATACGAAAGAAGGAAGATTAAAGCTACATAAACAGCTAAAGAACTATATAGCTATTGAAATAAACAGACTGTTAAAAACAATCTTCTATAACGATAACCTTGAGTACGCTGATAATCGAATTTCAAGATACTCCATGCAGTCAGGGAAATGTGCGATAACAGGAGAATTCTTAGTAGCAGAAGAAGTCCATTGTCATCACAGGATCCCTCGCCTCATGGGAGGTACAGATGAATTCAAGAATCTCGTAATAGTGCATAGAAATGTTCATAAATTAATCCATGCTACAGAAACAGAAACGATTGAACGATATAAGAGCCTTCTCCAATTGGATGGTAAACAATTGAAGAAATTAAACCAATTTCGTAAGAAATGTAATTTAGTTGCTTTAGTCTAAAAGAGTAAGATGGAACGCCTAATGCGGTGAAAGCTGCACGTTGGGTGTGGAGCAGGGGAAAAGATGGAGATAACTTCAAAGTCTTACCTATTGCTATAAAGTTTAATTTTTGAAGGAGAGACGTATTGGCTGTTTCCTACATATGAAAAAATAGCTGCCATTTCGGTCGAGACATTGAGGCAATTACAATTTACCGCTAGGAAGTCTGAATACATCATTGGTATCGCAAAGCTGATGGCAAGTGGTGAATTAACAAAAGAAAGATTGCTACAAAAAGAAGATTATTTGCACACTAAAAAATCTTTAATGGCGATAAGAGGTATTGGTGCATGGACGGCGGATTATGTCATGATGAAATCCTTGCATTGCCCAAGTGCTTTTCCGATTGCGGATGTTGGCCTACATAACGCATTAAAAATTCAATTAGGCCTGGAACGTAAACCATCAATAGAAGAAATAACACAAATCGCAACACATTGGAAGGGCTGGCAGGCATATGCAACTTTTTATCTTTGGAGGTCCTTATATGACTAAAATGTACAAATTAGATTACGAATCCCCAATTGGAATAGTAGAAATAGTTGGTTCAGCTGAAGGTATTCACGCCATTATGTTTTCTGAACAAGATAAAATTGTGCATGTTAAGCAAGCTGATACACCCAAGGTTTTAGTGGATTGTCAGGAACAACTTCATGAATATTTTCAGGGTGAGCGCTATACATTTAATTTTCCTTATATTTTTGAAGGAACCGACTTTCAAAAAGCGGTTTGGCATGCTTTAACCAATATAGCATACGCTGAAACAGGATCTTATAAACAGATTGCAATGTCCATCGGAAATGACAAGGCAGTTAGAGCAGTAGGAAGTGCCAACGGTAAAAATAAATTAAGTATCGTCATTCCTTGTCATCGAATTATCGGTTCAAATGGAACATTAACCGGTTATGAAGGTGGTTTGTGGAGAAAGGAATGGCTGCTTCAACATGAAAAATCTAACTTTAGCCATGAACAGGATAGCTGACCAATATTATTGAGGCATTCAATCTATGACAAGTAACATGAAAGCGAATATAAATAGGAATTCGATATATCTATATAAGCATAAGCGTCAAATCATGCACAAAGAAGGAATAATTGTGTATGATTTGGCGCTTACTTTTTATTATCAGCATGAAGATGAATTCTTCAGGCTTATTTCCTTTCTCTGTCATCATGTTCAGTTCATTTTTTATCACAAGCAAGACTGTATAAAAAAATGGTTACTGCAAAAAATACGAATGCGTCATAACAGGTGTTCTTTTGTAACGCGTGTGAAAAATATAGCTCTTAATCAGCTGTAAGGATTACAAGCGTTGAACATAACTCACTATAAATGGCGAGTTCTATTTTTGGCTTCAATGCTTGTACAGGTATCTCAGCGTTGCTTGAAGACAAGCTACGTATCCAAAAGATGAAGGAGGTGTTACACGATGGGCGTATTATATAGGATTGCCTTAGTTTTAGTAATTATAGGTGCGATAAACTGGGGACTCATAGGATTTTTCAGATTTGATTTAGTCGCTTATTTATTTGGTGGGCAAACGGCGGTACTGTCGAGATGGATTTATGCTCTTGTTGGGCTAGCCGGATTGATATCTATACCAATTCTTATGAAACGGTTAGATGATGATGAGGATGAGGTTATTTCAGAAAGTCATACTCGTAATTACAGTAATTCGAATTACAGCATGGAAGCTGGTGAAGAAGCAGACTTCATGGATGTGCCAAAAACGGAGATAAGAAAGGGCGCTTCTAAGAAGAAATAATTGTTTTAACCTTGAGCTGGATGGCAGTACCCTGATGGTATTTTCAAGGTTCGTCAGTTTTATTTTTTTAAAAGCCGTCTCAAATGATTGATGAGACGGCTTTTTAAATGCTTGTTAGCGTATTATGCGGTTAGTCATTATTACTTGGAAAAGCAAATGTAGTGGATGATGTGCTATCTTCTTCAAACCATTTCTCGGAGATTGTTTTGGCTTTGGTGAAGAAGCGGACTTGGTCAGGACCAAACATATGTCCTTCGCCAAATTTTGAACGCTTCCAGCCGCCAAAGTTATGATAACCGACCGGAATAGGAATAGGCACGTTTACACCGACCATACCAACTTCGATTTCGGTTGTAAATTTACGCGCGACAGCACCGTTATTGGTGAAGATTGTGACACCGTTACCTAGTTCGTGTTCATTGATTAATTGAATGGCTTCTTCTAATGTTTCGACACGCACCACATTACGAGCCGGACCAAATACCTCTTGTTCATAAATTTCCATACCTGGTTTAACGTTATCTAGTAGAGTAGGACCTAAATAGAAACCGTTTGAGTTTTGCGCGATGTCTGGATTTCGGCCATCGCAAACTAATGTAGCACCTTCTTCTAGGCTACGGTCGATATACCGGATAATGGCGTCCTTGGATTGTTGTGTGATAACTGGTCCAAAGTCAACTTCTTTATCTGTAGAGGGTCCGACTTTTAATTTTGCGATTTTATTGGCCAATATTTTCACAAGATGATTAGCTGTTTCTTCGCCAACTGGTATAATCGTTGAAATGGCCATACAGCGTTGAGAAGCTGCCCCGTAAGCTGCGCCTAAAAATGCGTTTGCAGCTTGTTCTAAATCAGCGTCGGGCATGACAATCATATTGTTTTTACCGCCACCTAATGCTGTGACACGTTTTCCATGCTTTGAACCTGTGGCGTAGATATAGTCAGCAACTGGTGTTGAGCCTACAAATGAAATAGCCTCAATTGTAGGGTTTGTTAATAGCTCGTTGACGGTGTCTTTATCGCCATTAATAACTGTCCAAACACCATCTGGTAAACCAGCTTCTTTCCAAAGCTCCGATAAAAATAGAGCTGAGCAAGGAACGCGTTCAGAAGGTTTTAGGATAACCGAATTTCCTACAGCAACCGCCATACTTGTAATAGCAAGTGGCACCATAACAGGAAAGTTGAATGGCGAAATCGCTGCTACAACGCCAAGTGGTACTTTTGCAGAGTATGCATTGATATTGCCACCAACGTTTACCGAATATTCGCCTTTTAATAGATGTGGGGCATTGATGGCCAAGTCTACTGATTCTATACCTCTTGTGATTTCGCCCTTCGCATCTTCTATGGTTTTGCCACTTTCTGTACATATCAGTTCAATCAATTCATCTATTCGTTCGGTTAGTAGTTGACGAAATTTCAAGACAATGTCAGCTCTTTTACCAACCGACAGCGCACGCCAAGCTGGAAATGCTTTTTTTGCCGTTTCGATGGCCAGCTGTACCTCTTGCTTTGTGGCAATGGGTACACGGGCAATGACCGATCCTGAACAAGGATTAAACACATCCGAGAATTGACCACTTTTGCCTGGAACAACCTCACCATTAATAAAATGACCTAACTCTTTTACTTCTGTATTGGTTACCATAAATATATTTCCTCCTTATTTTCCTATTTCCAAGCACGTTATGACTGTTGTTGAAGCGTATTTAAGGCATTTGTGATTCTTTCTACAATGAAATCTTTCTCATCCAAGGTGATGATTAGCGGTGGGGATAGTGTCAAAATATTATTAAAACCTGCAACGGTAACGCCATTTTTTCCAATGATTAATCCTTGGTCTTTACATAAGCTAATGACTTTGTTGACCTCAGCTACGTCGAGTGGTGCTTTCGTGTTTTTGTCGCTTACAAGTTCTACGCCAATAAGTAAGCCTTTTCCACGAATATCACCGACATTTGGGTGATTCTTTAATTGCTCTTGTAATTCAGCAAGTAGGATAGCACCAAATTCCTCAGAGCGAGCAAATAAATTTTCCCGCTCCATAATTTCGATATTTTTCAACGCGACTGCACATGCTGCTGGCGAACCCCCAAATGTGTTAACGTGGCGGAAGAAATCGTATTCTTTGCTACCCGCAAATGCTTCATAAATTTCACGTCGCACGGCTGTGGCAGATAGTGGCATATAGGCACTCGTCAAACCTTTTGCCATTGTGACAATATCGGGCTGAATGCCGTAGTGTTGGAAACCAAATGCTTTGCCTGTACGGCCAAAACCACAAATTACTTCGTCAACGATTAGAAGAGCCCCGTGTTTTTCACACACAGCTTTAACCCCTTGTAAGTAGTGATCGTGTGGCATAATCACACCGCCGCCGGTAATAATTGGCTCCATAATCACCGCAGCAATCGTATCCGACATTTCCCATGTCATTGCTTGATCGATTGCTTGTACGGATGGTAAAGCGGCAGGGTCTTTAATATGATCTTCATTGGCACGATAGGCATCTGGCGGTGTGACATGAATGAAACCAGGTGCTAATGGCTCGTATCTGTATTTGCGCTGGGCTTGTCCCGTGGCGGCTAATGCGCCCATGGTGCTACCATGATAGGCGCGATAACGAGAGATGAATTTTGTGCGATTCACGGCTCCTTGTTGTTGATGATATTGACGGGCAATTTTAAACGCAGCTTCATTCGCTTCAGAACCACTATTAGAGAAAAATACGACATAATCATCACCTAATAGCTCGCTAATTTTTTCGCTTAATTGAATAGCAGGGATGTGACCAACTGATAATGGTGTATAAGTATTTTCAAGTAATTGCTCGTAAGCGACTTTGGCGATTTCCTCGCGTCCATAGCCAACATTGACGCACCATAATCCAGCCATAGCGTCTAGGTATCGCTTGCCCGTTGTGTCCGTAATCCAAGCTCCTTTTGATTGTTGTACGATCATGGTTGCATTGGGATTATAAGGCTTCATCGAGTGCCAAACATACTGTTCATCTTTTACTTGCCAATTTTGACTTGTTAAATTCGTCACTGCCGATCATCTCTCCTTTTAACATAAGCAGTATTTATGCAAGCAATCTATTGCAACTCTTCAATACTAGATTGTCCTGTGTAGTACTGCTTTACTTTTGATATAGATAGAGGTATCTCAAACATCTTTCTTAGACAACTCCATTGCTACTTTATATGAATACAGGAGGAGGTTTAGAAGAGGGATCTATTGACCGAAGATTCTGATATATTAAATTGTGCAAATGCACATATCGACAAGTTTCAATTATTGATGTGCCAAGACATCTTCAATTAAAAAGGCTATATATAGATTTGTTTTTGTAAATGGGTTACTTAAATCCATATCTAACAGCATTTCAATTTTTTTGATTTTATAAAGAACCGTGTTGCGATGAATAAATTGTCGTTCACTAATTTTACTTGTGCTGCCATTTTCCTCGAGAAAAATGCGTAGAAACGGTACGTAATCTGTATTGTGAAGATCGTCATATTGGTAGAGTTGTCCGAGTATATCTTGGCTAAATGATTTGATTAACTTCTGATTTTGAACAGCCATAATAATTTTGTAGGCGCCAATTTCTTTATATTTGTACAGGAATCGATTGTTATGAAGCTGTGCTAATTGAATAACCGTTAGTGATTCTTCATAGCTTTTACGAACATTTTCAAGTTCTTTATGATAGTTTCCTTTGCCGATGATAATATCTAAATCACCATTTTTCTTTGAAATCTTGTCGTAAATTTCTTCAACTATTTTTGAGAAGGGGAGATTGGGTGTATTGATTTGTGTTCGGTCTATTAAAAAAATGAGGTGATTTTTATACTTCAGTTTCAAGAAGCGCTTATATCTATGTTGAAATGCGAACTGTATCATGACCTCGTAACGGTCAATGTTGGTTTGTCCACCAATGGTTGAGCAAGTAATAATAGCTAGCTCTCTACCTTGTGGAAATCCGAGTTGGAGTAAATTTTCTTTCATAGCATTTGTGTGCTGTTTGTAGTGAAAAAGTAAGTTATAAAGGATTTTTTCTTCAACAGAATGCTCTTGCTGATGAGTGGCGATAAATTGAAAGGTTGTTTTTAAAAGATCGGCTACACGACAATTCCAGGGCATTTGAAAAAGTGGGAAATCATGCTCGTTAGCAAAAGTAATAACTGCTTCAGGAATGTCTGGAATGTATGGACCAGCGTTAACAATAAAACCTGCTACTTTTTTTGAGTAGGCTAGTTTGACAAGCTGTTCCAAGGAATCGTCCTGTTGGGCTAGGTTAATGCCTGTCGTTACGACTAATTCATTAGGTCGGCAAAACATGATTAAATCAATGCTCTCTACTACGTTAATACCTGTAACTCTACGATATAAACCGCTAAAACCAGCTACTAATGTAAGCATAGGGAATTGAACTCCCTCCACAATTTTGCGAATTGTTCCCATAAAACCCCCCCTTAATATGAACATAACTTACCATATATAATGTGCAGATGCACATATTTTTTTAGGTTTATATCTATATCTCACAGTTTTTTTCTATCTTAGAATTTATATAAATGAACCTTCAATTACTAATGTGAAAGAGAGGACATGCATATGTATAAATGTAATAGTAGACGATTGCAAGGGTCAATTGAACAATTTAGTCAATTTGGAGCAACGCCAAATGGGGGCGTTACGCGTTTGTCTCTTTCGAATGAGGATCTTTTAGCAAGGGACTATTTTTGCAAGTGCTGTGAAGAATTAGGTATGGACATTAAGGTAGACGATATGGCGAATATCTATGCAATTCTACCGGGGAAAAAAGATGTTCCGCCAATTGTCATGGGATCACATTTAGATTCGGTTGAAAAGGGCGGGAAATTTGATGGTGTCTTAGGTGTTTTAACTGCATTAGAAGCCATTAGAACGTTAAAGGAAAATGAAATTGAACTAGATGTACCATTAATGATTGTCAATTTTACGAATGAAGAAGGTGCTCGTTTCGATCCAGCGATGATGAGTTCTGGTGTGATTGCTTCCAAATTTGAAAAGGACAAAATGTTACAGTCTGTCGATAAAAATGGCATTACGTTTAAAGAGGCGCTTCAAGAAAGTGGTTATGAGAGGGAAAAAGATAACCGTTTAAAAGAAGCACTTGCTTATATTGAACTTCATATTGAGCAAGGGCCGGTACTAGAGGCAAAACAGTTCGAGATTGGTGTTGTAGAAGGCGTTTTAGGTATGGTTTGTTATGAGATTACGATTACTGGAGAATCAAATCATGCTGGGACAACACCTATGTCTATGCGTAAAGATCCTATGATTGTAGCGTCCAAAATGATGATGGTTTTACATGAACAGCTTGGAAAAATCGATGAAACACTTGTCTACACATTTGGTCGAGTGAATGTATCTCCTAATATTCATACCGTTATACCGAATAAAGTAACGTTTACGATTGATTCACGTCATCAGCGTCCAGAGGTGATGCTAAAAGTAGAAGAAGTACTAACCGCTCTACCCGCACAAGAAACAGGTTGCCGCATTCAGTCAGTCAAACTATGGGGGCGAGATACCGTGTTTTTTGATGCACAAATCTGCAATGAATTGGAAAAATCGTGCCAGGGCTTCGGTTATAGTTTTCATCGAATGTTTAGTGGGGCGGGGCATGATGCACAGTATATCGCCGGCATCATTCCTTCAGCAATGATTTTCGTACCGAGTATAAATGGTAAAAGTCATTGTGAAGAAGAAGAAACGACATTTGAAGATTGCGCAAAGGGTGCAGATGTACTACTGGAAACGGTTTTAACACTACAGACAAAGTTCAGCATGGGAGAGACATACACCTTAAATTAGTTTTAATCCATATTCCATCAAGAGCTTTTAGCAAGGTTTGAAGTTCTAGCGGCGGAACATGCCATTCAATCGCCGTAGATAGAAGCTCTATCAGCGCAATTCCGACTACTATCAGGTATCGATTCATATTGAAGTTTCACTTTATATAAGTTGATTGGAGTGGAGGCTGGGCGACTCCTTGGGGATCAGCGTCACAGATGAGACCCTGGAGCGAGCCCATTAGAGGAACGAAGGCTAAAAGTATCACAACCTGTAGCTGACGCTTCGCTTTCGCTACATAAAACATCTGTTGCCCCAAGTGGCTCATCGGACGCCCCAAGGAAAGCGCCAAACGGAAATCAACCACAAGTTTCGGTGATGAGCCTTTTATGTTCTTATTTGGAAAAATTTGTATTTGTTTAGATCTATAAATTTAATGAAACGAAGGGTGTGGGGGAGTATGAAAAAAATTATTAAAGGTGGACTAGTTGCAACAGCTTCAGATGTGTATGAGGCAGATATTTTCATAGAAAACGGAAAAATTGTGCAAATTGGCAAGGCGTTATCAGTTGCAGGAGCAGAGATAATTGATGCTACTGGCAAGTATGTCATGCCAGGTGGAATTGACCCGCATACGCATTTAGATATGCCATTTAACAACACCGTGACGGATGATGATTGGCAGTCTGGTACGATTGCAGCGGCATTCGGTGGCACGACAACCATTTTGGACTTTTGTTTAACTGCTGGTGAAAAGAAACTTGCTACAGCTGTAGAAAAGTGGCATGAAAAAGCAAAGGGGAAATCGGCAATTGACTACGGTTTCCATTTAATGATTGGTGATTTAACACCCGAGACAGAAGCAGAGTTACCGTTATTACTAGCGCAAGAAGGCATTACGTCTGTAAAGGTATTCATGGCTTATGCCAAAGAATTTCAAGCGACAGATCGGACGTTATTTAAAGCATTTAAAATCGCAAAAGATGTAGGTGCTGTCGTGATGGTGCACTGTGAAAATGGCTCCGTTATCGATGAACTTGTTGAAGAAGCGAAACAAGCAGGTCATACAGAGCCAATCTATCATGCACTTACGCGTCCAGCAGAATTAGAAGGCGAAGCGACGAAACGAGCAATTGAATTAGCTCATATCGCAGGTGCAAAGCTTTACGTTGTGCATGTAACTTGCAAAGAGGCAGTAGACGAAATTATTGTAGCACGTGAAAAAGGTTATGACGTGTATGGAGAAACATGTCCGCCTTATTTAACACTGGATCAGTCTGCGTTAGCACAGCCAGGTTTTGAGGGTGCAAAATATGTTTGGTCACCACCACTTCGTCCAAAATATCATCAAGAACATTTATGGAACGCGCTAAAAGCGAAACAACTACAAACAATTGGTTCAGACCAGTGTTCATTTAGTTTCAATGGGAAGAAACAATTAGGCTTAAATGATTTCTCTAAAATTCCAAATGGTGGGCCGTTTATCGAAGATCGTTTCAGCATCTTATATTCAGAAGGCGTGGCAAAAGGGAAAATTTCTATCCATGAATTTGTCGATATGGTTTCGACGAGTGCTGCAAAAATTTTCGGCTTATTTCCACAAAAAGGCACAATCGCAATCGATTCTGACGCCGATATTGTTATTTTCGATCCGGAAGTAAAGCGCGAAATTTCAGCCAAGACGCATCATATGAATGTAGACTACAGCCCATATGAAGGCTGGGAAGTTACAGGTGAGCCAATCAGTGTACTTGTACGCGGGGAGTACGTCATTAAGGATAAAGAATTCGTAGGGGTATTAGGTAGTGGCCAATACTTAAAACGTGGATTACAACCGGCTACTGCAGAAACGATAAAAATGTAACTTCTTTCAGCAAATATCCGGCGGATGGCACGGAATCGGCAAGGAGTGAATTTAGGATGTTAGCCTAAGTTCGTCGCATCCATGCGACAGCGGCTAACTGATCTGCATCGTGCAGGCCTAAGCACAAAGCCGAATCCGAACGCAATTATGCCGAGGCATAATTGATCTTTTTTTCGTGGATGATCGATTGTTTCTGTCTGGAGAGTAAAAACAATCGGGCTAGGAAAAGTGAACACATGAGGGGGATGTGGGAATGGTTTCAATGACTGCGCAACTTGATCGAAATTTTGTTGAATTGACAAGCAGGATGACAAAAAATGAAGCAATAGAAGAGGCGAATCGCTGCTTATATTGTTACGATGCACCATGTATTACAGCTTGCCCAACTAGCATTCAAATCCCAAATTTCATTAAGAAAATTGCTTCAGGTAATATGAAAGGTTCGGCTACAACGATACTAGAGGCAAATCCGATTGGTGCAAGCTGTGCAAGAGTTTGTCCGACCGAAGAGTTGTGTGAAGGGGCATGTGTGTTAAATTCCTCGACAAAACCGATAAAAATAGGCCATTTACAGCGCTATGCAACGGATTGGGCGATGGCATCAAATGTCGAGCTATTTAAAAAAGGACAAAGCAATGGACAAAAGGTAGCGATCATTGGTGCAGGTCCAGCCGGTTTATCTGCTGCGCGCGAGCTTAGTCGTTTTGGTTATCGTGTTACCGTATATGAAGCTGAGTCAAAAGCAGGTGGCTTAGGGAACTATGGCATCGTGTCATTCCGTTTACCGAACGAGGTGGTGGATTGGGAAGTTGAGCAAATTGTAAAACTTGGCGTAGACATTAAAACAAATACAACAGTAGGCATCGATATCTCGGTAGATGAAATTTTACAACAACATGACAGTGTCATTTTGGCTGTTGGTATGGGTGCCGTGCCGAATGTTGGGATTGAAGGGGAAAATCTAGCGGGCGTTCATGATGCAATCGAATTTGTTAAGCAAACAAAGATTGGCCCACTTTCAACAAATTTAATTGGAAAGCGAGTAGCGGTCATCGGCGCTGGAAATACAGCAATCGATGGGGCGACATGTGCTGTTCGTTTAGGTGCTGACAATGTAAAAATTCTTTATAGAAGAACACAAAAAGAAATGACGGCTTACCAATTCGAATTTGAATTTGCCAAACAGGATGGTGTGGAGTTCAAGTGGCTGACAGCTCCGAAAAAAATTATTGGTAATCAGGCTGGTGAAGTAGTAGCGATTGAGTGCATCAAAATGAAATTGGGTGAGGCTGGGGCTGATGGTCGTCAAAGACCAGAAGAAATTAAAGGCTCCAATTTTATGATAGAAGTGGATGCCGTCATTAAAGCGATTGGTCAGACACGCTTTGTGTCATTGATTGAAGCATTTGATTTAAAGCATACGAACGGTGTTGTCGATATTGATGAAGCGACAATGCAAACATCGAATAACAAGGTGTTTGCATGTGGAGATGTCGTATTCGGAAATGGACAAGGTGAGGCGATGGTTGTCACAGCTGTTCAGCAAGGTAAGGACGCAGCATATAGGATACATGAGCGTTTACGAAAACCTAGCGAGATTGCCTAACTGCATTCGGCGGAGTATTACATCGCGATAAGTGATGAGAGAAATATCGTTTAAGGTATTCCACAGCGGATGGTAAATGTCTGCTGAATGTGGGTAACCTCCAGCGGATGGCATAGATTTTGGAAGGCGTCGATTGAGCTTACACAATTCACAATCTGGACGCCGAATTCGCTGGAGCGATTTTAAGAGGGGGGAAGCGACATGGCAGATTTGCGCATTGACTTAGCGGGGATAAAATCACCAAATCCATTTTGGCTGGCTTCAGCACCACCAACGAATTCAGGCTATCAAGTGCAGCGTGCATTTGAAGCTGGATGGGGCGGAGCTGTGTGGAAAACATTAGGTGAACCGATTTTGAATGTTTCTTCACGTTTTGCAGCAGTTAGCTATAACGGACAAAGAGTAGCAGGTTTTAATAATATTGAACTGATTACAGATCGGCCGTTAGAGGTAAATTTAAAAGAAATTTACGAAACGAAAAAAAGGTTTCCTAATCATGCAATTATTGCTTCTTTGATGGTAGAACCGAAGCAAGAAAAGTGGCATGAAATCGTAAAACGAGTAGAAGATGTGGGGGTCGATGGTCTTGAACTTAACTTTGGTTGTCCACATGGGATGGCAGAACGAGGAATGGGTTCTGCCTCTGGTCAAGTCCCTGAATTGGTTGAAAAACAAACGTTTTGGGTGAAAGAAGTTGCACGTACACCAGTCATTGTAAAGCTAACGCCGAATATCACTGATATTACGGTAACGGCGGAAGCGGCAACTAGAGGTGGGGCCGATGCTATCAGTATGATTAATACGATTAATAGCTTAGCCGGCGTTGATTTAGATACGTGGAATACAATCCCTCATGTTGCGGGTAAGGGGGCACATGGTGGTTATTGCGGTCCTGCTGTTAAACCCATTGCGCTCAACATGGTTGCAGAATGTGCACGTAATCCATTCATCAATGTACCTATATCGGGTATCGGGGGTATTTCCAATTGGCAAGATGCTGTGGAATTTATGTTGATGGGTGCAACTGGGGTTCAAGTTTGTACAGCGGCAATGCACCATGGATTTAGTATAGTAGAGGACATGATAGATGGCCTTAATAATTATCTAGATGATAAGGGAATTGCATCAGCAATGGATCTAGTTGGTCGGTCGGTACTTCGTTATTCTGACTGGGGCAATTTAGACTTAAATTATAAAATTGTTGCTGAAATTAATAATGATGTCTGCATTAATTGTAATAAGTGTCATATCGCTTGTGAAGATACATCGCATCAATGTATCGATCTGTATGCAGAGAGTGGTCGTCCGATGCTTAAGGTTCGTGAAGAAGATTGTGTTGGCTGTAATTTATGCTCAATTGTTTGCCCAGTAGATGGAGCGATTACAATGGTTGAAAGAAAATCAGCTATTGCGCCAATGACTTGGAATGAACGCCAATCGCTTATCGGTAGTCTATCTCGATAATTACGAATTGTAGGATGATTTACTGAATTGCCACCTTCATTCTGTAGATGAAATGACATCAGCTCAACGAAGGAAAAACCTCAAGTAGTTGTCACGGAAATTGATAAAAAAGGAGAGAAATGTATGGAGAATGACGGGAATTATTTGAAATCCCCAGATTTACTTCCAGTGACACATCAACAAAGAAATATTGGCGCATTTGGTTTTGCGGTTATTTGGGTAGGAATGGCGATTGTCTTAGCTGCATTTGCGATTGGCGGATCGGCTATTATGAGTCTACCAATGCCAATGGTTATTTTAGCGACATTAATAGGCTCGTGTTTAATCGGCGTATTTATGACGTTAATTGGTGATATCGGCATTGAGCATGGCTTATCATTTCCGGTATATATGCGCGCGCCCTTCGGTACATTTGGTACGCATATCCCCTCACTAGTTCGTGGTGTGACGGCGGCGTGTTGGTTTGGTATCAACACCTATTTTGGTGCAATGGCGATTAATGGGATTTTGAATTTGATGTTTGGCTATAACAATTGGTTTATATGCTTTCTCGTTTTTGCGGCGTTACAGTTATTCAATACATCGCTTGGCATTAAATCCATCGAGCGATTTGCAGATTTAGCAGCACCTATTATTATTTTAATTTCGTGCTGGATGTATATTACGCTGGCAGATAATGCAACTGCCCAAGGAAAAGATGTCTGGACTTGGGTGGAAGCACCAGCAACGGGTATGGCTGCCTTTACAGCATTTATGGTGGTGATTATGGCGAACATGGGATTCTGGGCAACGTTGGCAGCTGACATGCCATCGCTATCCCGTTTCTTTAAAGCACCAAAAAATGAACGTAACTGGTTTAAACGTAATAAAACACAGTTAGTTGGTTCACTGATCGTCATGCCTATTACCAATACTTTTATGATTGTAATTGGAGCAGTCTGTTATATGGCCGTATCATCTGCTGATCCAATAAACGCATTGCAACAAAGTGCAAGTGGCATTGTATTAGGTGTCTTATTGCTAATGATTGTATTAGCACAATGGTCTACGAATACTTCAGCCAATGTCATTCCTGCGGCGACCATTTTCTCGAACATTGGTGGTCCAAAAGTGCCGTTTTGGGTTGGTGTTGTGATAGCTGGGATAATTGGGACTCTAGCACAGCCATGGAGTTTATTTGACGTGTTAGTAAATGCATTATTAATTATTGGTGGTATCTTAACAGCAATTGTTGGTATTTTATTTGCCGATTATTATTTAATTCGTAAACGTCGCGTAAATGTCAAAGAACTTTACGAGTTAGACGGTCAATTTAAGTATTTTAAAGGCTTTAACTTTGCAGGTTTAATCGCTTGGATTATCGGTGGGACCATAGCAAATATGTTTCCGACCTATTCATCATTAATTGGTTTCTTCGTTGGAGCACTTCTTTACTATGTGTTAGCGAAATATTGGTGGTTCAAAAAGTACCCACAAGCTGAACTAGAAGATCCTAGTGATGCCAAGTATTTAGGGATTACAGCTGGTCATAATTTGGATGAGATTTTCGGTCAAGAACCAGTCTCTATACCACCGGTTATACCAGATGCGGGGGACCCTGTAGATTCAGTTGATCCAGTACTCGAAATAAAAGGAGCAGAATAAACTGGCTATAGGTGGGTTTCCATTAAAGCGAAATCCGGTCCGTTAAAGTTGAACAAAGTGAGGTGATTGCATGTCAGATTACTTACAAAGTACAGAGGAAATAAAAAAAGTGGACCATTATTTGGACAGTGGTTATAAAATTCAGTATGTCTATGAAAACTTAAGTGGTATGTTTGTTGAATTTGGACGTCAGGACGAAGTTGTTCTTCTACAGATTCTCACAGCTGATGCACGTAAGTATTTCGCAGCAAAACTTCAAGAACAAACGTTATTGCAATGAGGCACAAATTTTATCCCGCATTAACGGTCAGTAAGACGATTAACTGACCGTAAAAGCCCGATTGGTTCGGGGCAACAGGATGTTTTATGTGCGAAAGCGAAGCGGCAGCGACAGGATGTTGGTCACACAAGCTTTTTCACAGGATGTGAAGGTTTTAGCTTGTGTTCCTCTATTTATTGTGGGGGAGAAGAAAACCCCTGCTGATTGAAGTTTCACTTAATATGTAGTGGGTATCACTCTATTCCATCACTCTCTTGAGATAATGGAATAGAGTTTTTATTTTGTTTAACAGCTATAATGGGCTATTAGAATATAAATACAGTTTTATTGAGCCTATATACACCTAATTGGGATTTGATACCGACAAAAGGTAAGAAATCCCCCCTCAGGAAGAGTTAATAAACCAACTTATAGCAGTAGCTACAAGAACGGCATTAGCTGCAAAATCTGCACGAAGAACTGCTGATGAAAGCACAGCCATTAATATGCAAATTGAAAAATTACTTGCACAATATAATTCACCGGTTTCTCCAGATTGAAAAACACTTCACCAACAGGCTATGAATGCAATAAAAAAACATGAATATGAAAATAGGATGATATCCTTGGGAGACCTATCATTATGGTCTAACACCAGCAGAATCGATGAAAGAGAATGAATTTTATTAAATGTATTGGTCATTTGTGGATGAAGCTATGATTAACGATTCGCCTTCCAAATTTCAAATGTTCTTGGATAAAAAAATGTCCTATAAAAATAGTGTAAAGGTTGAACATACGGTGGAGGGGCTAGGAAATCTGACTTTCACCTTTTGCACCATCTAGACCAACTACTGATTTTTTAATCAAACTTTATTAAAAAGCTACAGTTGGAAGAATTAGAGAGTTGTCGACTATCTAGGTTTTATCCAGTAAATGAAAGTTGAGTCCTTTTTAGAAGACGTAGGTTTGAGTATTCTAAGCTTTTGGGAAATATCATTAATGACATTGATTTATGAAAAAATTTTTTTCGCCTTTTCATTTAATCATGCCATTACTTGTCATGTTTTATGGTTAGTATAGTTTTTGTACCTTAATCAATAAGGGAAGTTTATAAGATAAAAGGAGAGATTAAAGTATGTCACGTGAGGTAGTTCTGTACATTGCTGCGAGCTTAGATGGATTTATTGCTAAGGAAGATAATGACTTACAATGGTTAACTGACACAGAAGGTGAGGGTGACAATGGATATGAAGAAATGTATCAATCTATTGATACAACGATAATGGGAAAAAAGACTTATGATTATGTAATGGAAAACTCAGAATCATTTCCGTATCCTGAAAAAAAATGCTACGTCTTCACCACTTCTGAAAAAGGTTCAAATGAATATGTAGAATTTGTCCATGAAGATGTAGTGGAGTTTACAAAAAAATTAAAAGAACAAGAAGGCTCTAAAATATGGATGGTCGGTGGAGCAGGTATACTGGATGCTTTTATAAAGGGAAATTTAATTGACGAGTATATAATTACTGTTACACCTCATATATTGGGCTCTGGTATTCCGTTGTTTAAAGAAAAAAATCCACAGATAGATTTAAATTTAATGGATACAAGACGGTATGGTCAGTTTGTACATCTACATTATAAGGTGAATCAGGACAAGAAATAGTATAGGGTATGTTCAATTTAAAATCTGATTAAATTTGGACAACTTCACCAATAAGTGAAGTTGTCCTTTTACATATACATTAATGACAAAAACTAGTATAGGACTGCTTGTAGACTTATTTGGAGTCATTCGGTTAGTTGAGCATTCTTTTTCTATGGTATGACTTATAAAGAGCGGTGATTTACTTGTTGTAAGAAGCGTTTTCAACATTGGAGAGGAGAAGGAGGGGTAAAGCTAAGTGTTTTAGTTGTAGAGTTAAAGACTGCTCTGATAGTTCTCAAAGCAGTCCTTGAAAAAAGAGATCAATTCACTTGTTTTTCTTTTTGGTTTTTTCTGAGAAACAGTGACACTACTACGGCAATGATAGAAATTACAAAGCCTAACATGAACGTGTCGCTATAGCCTGCAACAGATGCTGTTAATTGTTGGGTTACATCCTTTTGATCAGCAGACTGCGCCAAATGACTACGGGAGCGTGCAGACATGGTAGCGATAAACAAGGATGTGCATTTTCCCTACCATCTATCATTAATGGTCACATTTTTTTATCATTATATCACAATTAAAGACCTTGACGATTGGTTAGTATTGAGTACAATTTATTTGACCAGTCGGTTAGTTTGAGTATCTTGTTTTACAAATGTGCTGTTGTTGGTGGAGGACCGGCAGGGTATGCTATAGTGGACATTATAAAGAAAGGGGATTAGGATGTTAAACAGTGAAAATATTTATTTAAGAGCATTTATCTTATTAGATGCAGAGAAATTATTACAATTGCAAATTGAAAATAAAGATTTCTTTAAGCAATATTCAATGAATCGTCCTACTAATTTTTATTCTTTAGAACATCAAAAGAATTTAATAAAAAAATGGGAAGATAACTCAAAACAAGATACCGAGTTCAAATTTGGGATTTTTCAAAAAGAGAATGATGAATTAATAGGAACCATTCAATTATTTCAGATCAATCGTGGATCACTTCAAAATGCGATTATTGGCTATTTCTTAGATAAAAAACAAAATGGTAAAGGTTACGCTACTGAGGCTACTAAGCTCATTGTAGACTATGCTTTTAATACACTTACTTTACATAGAATTGAGGCCGGTGTTATGCCACATAACATCGGTTCAATTCGAGTTTTAGAAAAAGCTGGTTTTCATAAAGAAGGTATGGCTAAAAAAAGTGTAAAAATAAACGATTGTTGGGAAGACCATCAGATATTAGCCATCATAAATCCAAATGATTAATTTCATTACCTGAGTCAATTTCATAATTTTGAGACCTTACGAAAATAGAGCACCTCCCCAAATCCTGTATAATGAGAGTTACTACACAGACATTAACAGATTGGAGAAATGCTCTATGTCTATTATACGACAAGAAAGCCTGTTTGATATGCAAATTTTATATGATTTGGAACCTACCCATCGTTTTAACTCTATTTTATCTGATATTGATATCCACCCAATTCTTGATGTTGTCATGAAAAAGTCCCATTTAGGCTCCACAAACGCTTAATTATCCATCAATGATTTATTCATTAATCATTCGGATCACTGAACATATTTTATTTATCAGTTATGATGCTAAACATGAGACGCTAGAGTATACACGTCCTCATGAATGTAACGATTGTCCATTGGCTCACGATAGCTTATGTCAAAAGGTATATAAAATGAAAATAACAAAAGATCTTAGACGATATACGGCTCCAGCAAGAGGCTCGAAAAAATGGAACCAACTCTATAAGGCGCGAAGTGCCGTTGAACGTGTAAATGCCTATCTAAAAGGCTATTTTCTATTGAATCAGATTTACCATTGTACCGGGAAGAAAGCTAAAGTTCATTTCGATTTAGTACACATTGCATACAATGCATCCAGACTAGCGATGGATAGACTTAGATATACTAATCTTCAAGAATCTACAGCATCATAAGGTATTTCATTCGTTTTTTTAAGAAATCATTCAATATTCTGCACGTCTATGATTTTTTAAAAATACGTATTATGAAATTGATTTACCTATATAAGATAATGATTAGAAATAAGTATTAAAGCAAAGAGAATGAACCGCACCCCAATTGTTGGACACAATCTAGCCGAGGGCAAATTTTATTAGAATATTGTATTCATCTTCCTATAAATATCTATTGTGTTTTTACTTATTATTAATCTTCATCCGTCCACGTTAACCTCATTTTTGTAGAATTTTTAAGTATTCATTCGCTCCCAAGTGATTTACCAATCCTTTTAGAACTACAGATCGTCATCTCTATGGTGATGTTTTTTGAAAAATTTATTTATGAAGACGCAATTGTTGAAATCAATAGTAAAATCGAATAGTGTCTAATATATAAAGGAATAAATTAAAAGGAGGAATAGTCATGAATAAAAAGCAAAAGATTACAATTGTTGGTGCAGGGATTGTTGGAGCGTCTATAGCCTATAATCTATCAAAGGAAAATCAGAATGTCACTTTAGTTGAGAGTCATTCAAAAGCAGGATGTGGGGTAACAGAAAAATCTTTTGCTTGGATTAATCCTTCAGGGCGTGTTCCAGGTAACTTCCAACATTTGTATGATGGGTCATTAGCAGAATATCATGTATTGGAACAAGAGATACCAGAGTTGAAGGTAGATTGGAACGGTGCCCTTACATGGGGAAATCTCACAAGCATCAATAAATCTCATGTGAAAAAAATAACTCAGCAGCAAGTATCGGAGTTAGAACCTCATTTGAAAGAATATCCTGAGGAAGCTCTATATGCCTTTAAAGAAGGTGCGGTAGACCCTAATGTTATAACGAATCTTTTGGTAAATAAAGCGGAAGTAAACGGGGTAAATATATTATTCGATACAAAAGTGACACAAATAAAAAAAGAGGGCACCAAAGTTGTAGGCATACATACTTCAAAAGGTTATATAGAATCAGATGTAATTGTATTGGCAACTGGTACAGCGTTACCTGAGCTGTGTAAACCTCTTGGTTTTAATGTTCCTATTGAGTCTTCACCTTCTATTATTATTCGTATGAAATCTCCAAAAAAGCTTATTCACACATTAATTTCTAATTCAAGATTTGAAGCAAGACAACTATCCGATAATACACTAATTGCGGCTGAAGATTATTTGGATGACTATGGAGAAAATGGACCAGAGGAGGTTGGAAAAAAAGCTTTTGAAACCCTTCGCAATGATTTGAAAGAAGGGGAACATCTAGAATTAGATAGTATTAAAGTAGGGATGAGGCCAATGCCTAAAGACGGCTACCCTATTGTTGGTTTTCACGATCAAATAAAAGGACTTTATTTAGCAGTTATGCATTCGGCCATCACGTTATCTCCGGTCATAAGTCGATTGGTTGCGAAGGAAATTGTGAATCATGTACAGTTGGAAGAATTAGATAGTTGTCGGCTATCTCGATTTATCCAATAAATGAATGTTGCTGATTTATAATTTTTGATAGTGTTTGAAGAGGTTTTCTACTTTATCCTGGATTATTTGTTTTAATGATTCAGGCTTCACTGATATAACATAGTGACCATATCTCATAAAATAGTTAGCAATAAATTCCTCTTCTCCATGATTATAAAATCCTGTAACGACTGTTTTATTACTAATTGTTATTTTCATAGAGGGATAATGTTCTTTATAAAATAGATCTTTTGCTTGTGCTAAAATCTCTACTTCAAAGTCAATTCTCTTCTCGGATTGATAAATTTCTAACGAACGACTAATTAATTCATCTAGAGAAAGGTGAGAATTGATTTCCTGTTCTTCCATAAAGGCTATTTTATCACATCTGAAAACCTTGTATTTATCCGTATTTAACTCTATCCCTGTAGCATACCATTGACCAAACCTAGCAGAAATTTTGAAAAATTGAACATAGTAACTTTTTTTCTCATTATTTTTCAAGTATTGAATCTTACAGCTACTTTCATGAAGAATGCTCTTTAGAATTTTATCTAAAAAATGACTAACATTATTATGTTGATTTACTTCAAATTGCAGGACTTTTTTCATTTTATGAATGTGCTGTATTTGATTTTTAGACAGACAGTTTTCAAACTTTTCATTTAGTTTATGAACACTTAAATGAAATGGGGTTGATTGATATGATTCTAACGTCAGCATGGCAAAGTACAGCGCATACACTTCATCAATCGTAAAAATAATAGGGGATAATAGTCTATTTTTTAAGATACCGTAACGTCCATGTCTGCCATGCTCCGAAAAAATAGGCATACCTAATTGTTCTAATGAACTAATATCACGCAGTGCTGTACTTTTGGAAATATTGTATTTAGTCATTAGGTCATTTAAATTAAAGTACTCTCGACTGTTTAAGTATCGTATCATGTCATTTAATCTTTCTGATTTCTTCATACAAATCTCCTTATTAATTTCGCCTTGGCGTAATTTCGTCCGAATTTTGAATTGTGCCCGCACAATTCATTCCTTTCAAAATCCGTGACATCCTCCTGAGTGCCTCTATTTCAGCAGGTGTTTTATGTGCGAAAGCGTAGCGGCAGCAACAGGCGTTTGGACACCCACTGAAAAGGAACCAGATCGGCATTCATTTTATCACCTTCAGAGATGGGAGTCTTTTGCTGAATGAAGATAAAGGTGTCATGTTTTGATACCTTTACATCTTAGAATAAGGTCAAGGTAATATCAATTGATAAGATATCTACCTAAAATTATTTTTAAAAAGGGAGATTGATACTATGAGTACAACATTAGAAGTAGCTATTTTCTTATCCATGAACGGAAAAGCAAAAGAAGCGGTCGATTTTTACAAAAAGCATTTTAACGCAGAGCAATTGTTAGTCGTTACCTATGAAGACATGGCAAAACATGACAGCTCGCTGCAGCTTACTGAAGAGAATAAAAATTATATTGCTCATTCCGTCTTAGCAATCGGAAAAACAAAGGTAATGCTGGCAGAAGATACAATGGATGTCACAGAAAAATATGTAGCTGGGAACAACACTTCATTGTGTATTCAAAGTGCAGACTTAGAAGAAATCGAGCATTTTTACAAGAGCTTGACGACAGATGAGAGCGTGAGAATCATTGTTCCGTTATCTAGTAACGTTTTTAGCAAAGCATACGGTATTGTTGAAGACCCGTTTGGTATTCAAATACAATTAATGTTTGATGATAGATTACATTAATAAATCGCGCATGGTTCGTATTTACGGAATGTAAATACGAACCATGCTCTTTAAGCGTGAGCGCACCGTTGTCGTATCTAAGTACGTGCAAAAAAAGCTGGATATGGAGTACTCTATACCCAGCTTTTTTTAGAGACGTCCTGCAGCACGCTTATTCGTAATTGCTAACGCAATGCCATAAGCAACATCCTCCACGTATTGGTATGGGTAGGCGCCGATGCCTACAATAAAAAATCGAAAGCACCAAGCGTTTGCTTTAGCTGAGTTATTCCTTTCTTCTTCAATAAATTATCAATATATTTTTCACATTTAAGCTACTTTTATCTTGAAAATAGGAAAAAAATTTATGTGTTTTGACATCAAGGTCAAATGTTTGTGCAAATGAAAGTGAAATTAGGTGAATAACAAATTTTTAAATCAAATGAACTATTAAAGGATTTATGTAATAAAAGGATTATTCTTAATTTTTTTAATATTTCGAAATAATATTTTGAATAATCTTATACTAAAGGAAATGTTGCTTATTCAATGTTTTTCCTAAAAATACAATTGTGTTTTTGTGAAGAATTTATTATTATTAGTAAAGTAATTTAAATGTGGAACAACAAGAAGGAAAGAGGCGTAATTCAAGTGGCAAATAAAGAATTAAAAAGAGGTTTAGAGGCGCGTCATATACAAATGATTGCTCTCGGTGGTACGATTGGTGTAGGTCTATTTATGGGCTCTGCAAGTGCCATTCAGTGGACAGGACCGTCTGTGCTACTTGCTTATGCTATATCAGGGATTTTTATATTTCTCATTATGCGTGCAATGGGTGAGATGCTCTATATGGAACCAAGCACAGGCTCATTTGCAACATTTGGTTATAAGTATATTCATCCATTAGCGGGCTATTTAACAGCGTGGAGTAACTGGTTTCAGTGGATTATCGTTGGGATGTCAGAAATCATAGCAGTAGGAACTTACATGCAGTATTGGTATCCAGATTTACCAGCGTGGATTCCTGGTTTAATCGCGATGGTGATTCTAGGTGTTGCGAACTTTATCTCAGTTAAATCGTTTGGTGAATTTGAATTCTGGTTTGCGATGATTAAAATTGTCACGATAATTCTCATGATTATCGCAGGTTTTGGACTGATCTTCTTTGGTATTGGTAATGGTGGCATCGCGATAGGGTTATCGAATCTTTGGGAACATGGCGGCTTCTTCACGGGTGGCTGGACTGGCTTCTTCTTTGCGCTATCATTAGTTGTAGCAGCCTACCAAGGAGTTGAACTAATCGGGATAACAGCGGGAGAAGCAAAAAATCCGCAAAAAACAATTACGAATGCGATTCAAAGTGTTATTTGGCGTATTTTAATATTCTATATTGGTGCGATTTTTGTCATTATAACTGTTTACCCATGGGATGAGTTGGGTACAATCGGTAGCCCGTTTGTAGCAACCTTTGCAAAGGTTGGGATTACTGCGGCAGCAGGGATTATTAACTTTGTTGTCATCACGGCGGCAATGTCTGGCTGTAATAGCGGAATTTATAGCGCAGGACGTATGCTGTATACCCTTGCGATGAATGGCCAAGCACCAAAATTCTTTGCAAAGCTTTCTAGTAACGGCGTGCCGTTATTTGGGACAGCTGGTGTACTTGTTGGATTAGTCATTGGCGTTGTCCTTAGTTATATTGCGCCTGAAAATTTATTTGTCTATGTATACAGTGCAAGTGTGCTTCCTGGGATGGTGCCATGGTTTATTATTTTGATTAGTCAAATTCGCTTTAGAAAAGTAAAAGATGGACAATTGGCAAAACACCCATTTAAAATGCCATTTGCGCCAGTTACTAACTATGTAACAATTGCTTTTTTAGTGATGGTACTTATTGGTATGTGGTTTAATGACGATACACGTGTGTCATTAATCGTAGGGATTGTGTTCCTTGTCCTTGTGACAATTAGCTACTATGTTTTCGGTATCGGCAAACGTCGTCCAGTTGAAATGGATGATCACAACTAAAAACGGTATTTACAAAGATGTGTCTCATGCTTATATGAGATGCATCTTTTTTTGCATTGCTGTAGTATTTCAAATCTATTTTGCTGTTTTTCAAAAATGTTCGTTACATAATCAACCAAGAACAGTAGGTCTGCGTTCGATAAGATAATGGACGCAGGCCTATTTATTTTTCTTTAAATAACTGTTAGTTACAGCATCGTTAACCAATACATATGGAGGGCGAATATGCCTAAGTAAATGATTAATAACCATTCCAAACAGAAAGAAAAGAGTTTTTGGAACCGTTCACCGCTCTTGCGATAAACTAAATAGGAAAGAGCGGAAATGAAATACGACAGCATCATTTTCACCACTAAAAACATGGTTGGGCTAGTCACCCATAAGAAATCCATAATAGGGTTTAATTCTTCAATTATATGTAGCATTAGCCCGTAATGCGTAGCGAAACCATCAAAAATATTCAACATGGCGATGAGTAGGCTAAGGACCATAATATTGGGTTTTCGTATCATCATCACCCCTGTTCGATGTAAGTGTTATCTAGGATAGCCATTATTGGAGGGATTCAAAAATAAATGAATGTTTTTTAATTACGCAGATGTTTACGAATAATAAAGTCGTTTTAAAAACAACATAGTTGTTTGAAAATTGGGGCGATATGAAGATTTTATATCGTCATGTATAATGAATGTATAGAATATTCGGCTATCGAATGTTTCAGAAACCGGCAGTATGGAGGAAGAAAAATGAAGATATTAGCACTACCAATTGAATTTGAATTTAATGGACAAAAAAATACCATTTATCCTAGCTTAATTATATTGAATAATGAACTAACCTTGGTCGATACAGGGTATACAAATTTTTTAACTTTAATTGAAAATGAAATTTCAAAAAATGGATATGAAATGAAGAATTTAAAGAATATAATCATTACTCATTATGATGATGATCATATAGGTTCCTTATATGATTTCAAAGAAAAGTATCCTTGGATTAACATTATAGCTAGTGAAATTGAATCAAAATACATTAGTGGTGAAATGAAGTCAGAGAGATTGGTTCAAGCCGAAGAAATGCTAGAAAATATGCCAAATGAAGAAATCGAATTTGGTAAATGGTTTATACAGCAATTAAAGAATTTGAAGCATGTTTCAATTGATGAAAAGGTACATGATGGCGATATGATTCTAGATAACAAATGTAAAGTAGTAGCAACACCAGGGCATACTTCAGGGCATATTTCATTATATTTTCCAAGTTTAAAAAGTGTAATTACAGGTGATGCAGCTGTTCATGAGCATCATGAATTGGTCATTGCTAATCCACACTTTTGTTTAAATGTTGAAAAAGCAGAACAGTCTTTGAGAAAGATTAAAGATCTTAAAGCTGAAACTTACTATTGTTATCATGGTGGGAAATTTACTTTATAATGGAGGGCTAAAGTTAATAGTTGGCTTATGTATAGATGAAAAGGCAATTATCACATTTGGAATGCGTGATAAATTGCCTTTTTGATGTGCGATGAATGAGTTTTCAAACTTCTGAGTGTTAGTGTTACTTTTGGCTTCCTATGCTTTTTCGCATAATAAAGCTTAGATGTCTGCCTGCTTGTTTGTCTTGACGATAGGAAAAGCCATCCGTGCTAATATACGTACAAGTTGGATCAATTTTAATGTTATCCGACGGAATACCAGCAACTTCACATTGCTTTTTCACCGTTTGCTGATTATTAATATGATATTTATAGGTTTCTGCGTTGTAATACATAAATTCTTCGGCGTAGCCTAGGTTCTTAAATTTTTCGTAGACATCTACATCAACCTCAAATTTTTGCTGGCTGAGTGCCATACCAATTTGTACGTGAAAATCTTGGGGACGACATTGCTCATGTTGTATTAAATGCAGAAAGAGTAGTAATGTCACTTCCTTGACCGTCCCTTGCCAACCAGAATGAATCACTCCGACAAGGCCATTAACCTCATTATAAAAAATCACAGGTACACAATCGGCCGTAAAACTGCATAATAACAAATCTGGTTCAAATGTATAAAGAGCGTCGGTATTGGCTATGGCCGTATCTTTTTGTACAGCTCCCCGCCCTATATCAGCAGATGTTACCCGATGAAAATTAGCGCTATGCGTTTGCTGGGTACAGATAAAATCATTCACGTCACATTGCAGCGTAGCCGCTAATTTCTTCCGATTCTGTAGCACATCATCCGCACTAATGCAGACATGTAGTGCCATATTGTTATGTTCAAGTTCCCTAGTATCTTTTAAGGTAGTTCCTGCTATGAATTTGTCATTGTTGGTATAAATTTTTGTTTTCATATCATCACCTCATCTTACTATATATGATTGAATTGCCAATGTATAGCTTATGCTATGTATCATTTTTTGGGGCGATTTGCATACCACGCAAAGAAAAAACGCGGGTATCATTATTAGTGCTTTAACTTTAACATCGAACTCCTTTTACCAGACATATTTGATAAATTTCTGGTCATATAGTATCGGAGAAGACCTTGTTTTTTCCGTTATTCATGTAAAAAAGGAGTGTGTTTATGGATCAGGATAGTTTTCTATTGATTTGCCAATTAGGCATGGGGATTTTTTGGATTATTACATACATACTCATTATAAAGCGTGGATTTCAAGATAAGAAATACGGCATGCCGATGGTGGCCATTTGTGCGAATATTTCTTGGGAATTCATCTTCACCTTTATTTATCCGCAAAATGACTTGCAAAAAATCATTACGTTGCTTTGGTTTTTACTCGATATTGTTATTTTGCTACAGTATTTAAGATATGGTCGTCAGGAATATAAAAAATTCATATCCACAAAACTTTTTTATGCATCTTTCCTCGTAACGTTGGGGGTAAGTTTTCTCATTATCCTAACAATGACCCAGGAACTGAATGATATTGAAGGGAAATATACTGCGTTTTCTCAAAATCTGATGATGTCAGGGCTGTTTATTTCTTTATTGTTATGGAGAGGCAACGCGGGCGGTCAATCGATGTCTATTGCGGTTTGTAAAATGATTGGTACTTTGTTTGCTTCTGTCGCGTTCTATATGTATTTTAGAACGCCGTTGATAACAATTGTTTCAATCGCCACATTCGTATATGATTGGCTGTACATTGTATGGCTCTACAGGCTTTATAGCAGAAAGATAAATTATAGAAGAAAGTAAGTAATTCTATAGAGGGATGGCATTGCGCTATAAGCGTTGTATGCCATCTTATTTTTTTGTAGGTATTTTGGCTCGTTAAAATCACAAAGGATTGTACATCTAAATAAGTGGAAATCAAGTATGTCTTATGGAAATCTAAGTATACTATTTGCATAAGCTCAAAATTTTATGATTAAAATAGTTTTATTACGTAACATTCGTAGACTGTCTACGTCTAATCTCATTGTAAAACTCAAATAGAAGGAGCGAATCAAATGAAAAAAACAATGATGTTACTGTTAACAATCGTGTTAGCGATGGTGATTTCAGCTTGTGCTGGCGATAAGTCTTCTACAATAGAAGTAAAACAGTCTGCGAAAGAAATGGCAGATCAAATGGTGGAAAAAGTAGAGCAACCAGCTCAAATGGAATTATCAGCAGAGGAATTGCAGAACCTTTACAATATTGATCCCGAGAAGCTTGAGGATTATTCTGTTCGTGTGCCAATGATGAACGTAAAAACAAATGAAATTGCCATTTTAAAAGTGAAGGATGCAAATGATGTCGCGGAGGTTGAAGCGGCAGCAAAACAACGTGCAGAAAATGTAATAAAGCAATTTGAGCAATATCTTCCTGAACAATACGAAAATGCCAAAAATTATAAACTGATAACAAAAGGAAATTATGTATTATTGGTTATTTCTGATAGCGCAGATGAGCTAATTAAAGTTTACGATAGCTTTTTCGAACAAAAATAGTCAACCATGGTATTTAGTAGCCTTCTTTTCCTATTCGCATTTTTGCCGGCAGTGCTAACACTTTATTATTGTTCGCCTAGAAGTATTCGAAATCTCATTTTATTTATCATGAGCCTTATTTTTTATGCCTGGGGCGAACCTGTTTATATCGTCATTATGCTCCTATCTACACTGACGGATTATTGTTTTGGTTTGCTACTCGATAAACCTACTATGAATTCGGTAAAAAGAAAGAGCATTGTTGTTTGTTCGATAATCGTGAATCTCATGCTGTTATCATATTTTAAATATGCTGATTTTCTAATTCATAATGTCAATGCGTTCCTCGGTACAACTATCCCTCTAACCGAACTTCCTTTGCCCATTGGCATATCCTTTTACACGTTCCAATCGATGTCTTATATCATCGACGTTTATAGAGGGACGGCTAAAGCACAGCGAAATTGGATTGACTTTGGAACATATGTGGCGCTGTTTCCACAATTAGTGGCAGGACCGATCGTGAAATATAACACAATTGCACAGCAGCTACAACAGCGTTCGGTAAATATCGAGATGTTTGCCGCAGGGATTCGAAGATTTACGATGGGCTTGGCAAAAAAAGTGCTACTAGCAAACAATATCGGCTTGCTGTGGGACACAATATCAAGTACTAATCCAGCATCGATGCCTGTGTTGACGGCATGGCTTGGCATTATTGCGTTTGCTTTCCAAATTTACTTTGATTTTAGTGGTTACTCTGATATGGCCATTGGGCTCGGTTTGATGTTTGGCTTTCGTTTTAACGAGAATTTTAACAAACCGTACATTGCACAGAGCATGACTGATTTTTGGAGAAGGTGGCATATCTCACTCGGCAGTTGGTTTCGAGAATACGTCTATATTCCCCTTGGTGGTAATCGCCGAGGGTTAGCCATTCAAATGCGTAATATCCTAATCGTGTGGTTGCTTACGGGATTATGGCATGGCGCAAATTGGAATTTTATAGGGTGGGGATTGTATTTCGGTATCATTCTCATTTTTGAAAAATGGTGGGGATTAACATACCTCTTGCGCTGTCCACGCTGGGTCAGACACCTGTATGCGATCATTCTCATTCTAATTGGGTGGGTGCTGTTCGCATTTGACCAGCCTTCTTTAATTGTTGGCTATTTAGCTGCTATGTGGGGATTTAATGGACAAGCGCTTTGGAATAATGAGACCGTGTACTTTTTTTATACAAATGCGGTGCTACTGTTAGTTTTAATTGTCGCCTCACTACCATTAAAGGTCGGGTTAAGCACCAAGGATATGTCGATACTTCATGTTATTTGGTATGGCTTTCTGTATGCCCTTTCTGTCGCCTATTTGGTAGATGCTACGTTTAATCCATTTTTATATTTTCGTTTTTAGGGAGGGGAAAAACTATATGAAGCAAAAAGCAGAGCGATTATTCGTATATGGATTTGTCGGTACAATGTTGCTAATCGCTCTACTGCTTGTCCTGTTGCCTCATCAACGTTTTTCTGACCTAGAAAATAGATATTTACAAGCTGTTCCACATTTAACCTGGGAAAGTTTACGATCAAAGAAATATGCCGAAGAAGCGGAGCGTTTTATAACGGATCATTTTCCATTTCGGGACAAATGGTTATGGGTAAAGTCAACTTCGGAAAAGGTTCGTTTGCAGCAGGAGAATAACGGCATTTATAAAGGGAAAGATGGCTATTTATTTGAAAAGTTTTTAGAGCCAGATTATACAAAGGTTCAGCAATATGTGGAATCGGTCAACCTATTTGCTACTAACTATTCTGACGTAAATATAACGTTTATGCTTGCACCAACATCAATTGGTTTGTATCCTGAGCGCTTACCATGGAAAGCGCCAGTGTACTCCGAGAAGCAGGTCAATCAATTTATCAGCGATCATATGCACAAAGAGATACCATTTATGAATGGTTTTGATTTTTTAGAACCGCATACGTCTGAAGCCATTTACTATCGGACTGATCATCATTGGTCGACATATGGAGCCTATTTAGCCTATGTTGCATATGCGGCGCGCAAAGGGTGGCGTGCGCTTCCTGAGAACGAGTTTGTAATTGAAACAGCCAGCGATTCTTTTCTGGGGAGCTACCATACAAGAAGTCAGTTTACTGGTGTAAAGCCGGATACGATTCAAGTTTACATACCTCGTAGAGACGTAACGACAGAGATGTATATCGCCGATTCTGATCAAAAAATGACAACTATGTATGATAAAAGTTTTCTTACGAAGAAGGATCAGTACTCTTATTTCTTAGGAGGCGTTCATGCGCTGATGAAGCTTACAACAGAGCTTGCTCCACAGCAAATTGAACAAGATAAGCTGTTAGTCATTAAAGACTCTTATGCGCATAATGTCATCCCATTCCTCACAAACCATGTTTCCGAAATTCATGTCATCGATCTTCGTTATTATAACGGCAGTATTGCAAAGTATATGACTGAACATGGCATAGAAGATGTACTATTATTATTTAACACAGCTACCTTAGTTGAAGATTCGTCTCTTTTGAAACTAAATAAGTAGCGGTTAGATAGGTATATTGGAGATGACTCTTCTTTGAATGATGACATAAAATTAAGAATATGCAAAATCACTCTTTCACTAATCGAGCGTGATTTTTTCTATTTATTGGGATATTTGTAGCTTGAAAAATAGCATTTTGCTAAAAAAACTTATAGTAATTTATTCCTGTTACAAATATATTGCGAAATTATTACTAAACTCATAGCCTTGAATCGCGCTAAGAAAGGTATCTTGAAGACAACCGCAGGCCTTGTCATACAATTGTAAAAATCCTTCCAAATATTTAGTGATGAATTATGCTCTGAAACTATTTACCATGAATATAGAGCAAACAGGAAGGAATGATTCGATGTTTAAAAAAGTAAAAAAAGTGGCAATGGCCTCAGTATTATCAGTATCTTTACTAGTACCAATAAGCGCAATGGCAGCAGATTCATATACAGTAGTAGCAGGCGATTCTCTTTGGAAAATTGCCGTAAAATCACAAACGGGTGTGCAGGAGTTAATTGAGGCGAACCCACAACTGGCGAACCCAAATCAAATTACACCAGGACAAAAAATTAATATTCCTACGAAAGAACAAGCAACTGTAGAACAAGAAGTTGTTAAACTTGTCAATGCTGAACGAGCAAAAGCAGGTCTTCCAGCGTTAAAAGAAGATTGGGAGCTTTCAAGAGTAGCCAAATATAAATCTCAAGATATGCATGACAAAAAATATTTCAGTCATACAAGCCCAACATACGGCTCACCATTTGCAATGATGAAGAGCTATGGCATTACGTATAAATCAGCCGGAGAAAATATCGCAATGGGTCAACGCTCAGCAGCAGAAGTTGTGAAGGCATGGATGAATAGCGAAGGACATCGAGCGAATATTATGAGTAAAAACTTTACACATATTGGTGTAGGCTATGTAACAGAAGGCAATTACTGGACACAAATGTTTGTACAAAAATAATAAAAAATGGGCTGTTCCCACGTCAGTATGTACTGATAGGGAACAGCCTTTTTTATGTTTGAAATAAGCTATCAGTGCTAACGGCGGTTCTATCAGCGCAAATGGAGCATCTATCAGTGCTAACGACGGTTCTATCAGCACAACCCAAGCATCTATCAGCTTTGTCCTCTATTTCCGTGCCATTTATTGTTTTTTAAGAAGAATCGCTTTAGTCCTCGAATTGACACCAAGTTTACTATAAATCGTTGATAAGTAAACACGAATGGTTCCTTCCGATAAGTTAAGCTTTTCAGCGATTTCACGATTTGTTACGCCGCCCGCTAATAAATCAAACACCTCTTGTTCACGTGGTGTCAGTAAATCATCCAATTCACTGTTTCTAGCGTCCTCTATTTGAAGATGTTGCAAATAATGAAGCGAAATAGGCTCCCATTTAGACGTGTGATTATCTTGTAACAGTTTAAAATAGCTATTTAAAAGGGGGTGAATTTCTTTTTCGTCTAAAAAAGTACGAATATAGTAATAGGGTGCTCCTTGTGCCAATGCTTCATGTAAAATATCTAATGCCGAATCTGTCTTACCAAGTTTTAGATGACAAATGGCCTCAAGAACAGTTGCTTCAATTATAGTGGCAATTTGTGTATCCTGTTGTGCCTTTGTTTTCACTTGGATAACAACAGTTAAGGCGTCTTCATTTTGTTCTTTCAATAGTAATAAGCGCGCGTAGACAAGCATCCAAAATGGCTGTTTTGTTTTCGTTGCTTGTAACTCAATTTCGGCATTCATGGGATCACCTGCTAAAACATAACAATAGGCCTGCATGATTCGAAGGGTCATCAACCAATGTTTTTCCTTGACCATATCCTTAACTTGCGTAAGCATGGCCTGTGCAGAAATGAATTGCTTTTCGGCTATATAAATTTTCGCCTTTAATAAATACATAGGGATAAATAAGCCAGGGTCATTGAGCTGATGTCCATATTCGATAGCGATTTCAAGGTCTTTTTTTGCGTAGTCCATTAAGTTTCGCTCATATAAAGATTCCGCCGAAGCTCCATAGCTAAACGCTGTAACATTTGTTGTTTGATAAGTTGTCTCACGAAAAAGGTCTGCAATCGCCTTACCATCCTCCATTGTTGGTATTTTTCCCTTTGAGCCAGTACTTGTCCGTAATAGTTTATATTCAAAAATATTATATTGCATCGGTACTTGATCCCAACGAGAGGATACAGCTTCTTTGGCAAGTTGTTTTTGAATAATATCTTTGGCTATTTGTAAATCCCCACCTGTAGTGATGATGGCATAAGCCTTTACCGTTTCATAAATATAGGCCATTGCCTTATTTTCTTCCTGATCCATCCATTGCTCGTTGTGTTGACGTATTTCAAGTTCCTCCATAAACGACGAAGCTTCTGTTATTTCCAATGTAGAAAGAGCCGTAATTAACCCCATGACAAGCATTTCGCAGGGAACCGTATAGTGATGATTTCGTAACTGATGTAGCCAACGCATAAAGGTAGCGGTTTGACCAGACAAATAAAGCTCCACTAAATGTTCTGTTATCCATAAATCAGCTTGTTCGAAAAGATGATGATGAAGTGCGAGTTCAATGGCAGAGATGAAATCCCCATGATCATGCAAGAGCGTAGCCGTTTCCTGTGCAAATGCCGTTACCTGTTGGACTGAAAACCTTCTTTTAAATTCGCTTTGTAAAGCTTCCACGAACAAATGGTGGTAGCGAAAAACAGGTTTTGTTGACTGTAACCGCACGATGAAAAGCCCTTTCTCCTCTAAGTCTTCAAGCAATTCAAGGCTATCTGTTCGCTGTGTAAGGCTATTACAGACAGCTGGATCGAGCACATTTAACACCGATGTCCGTATGAGAAAATCTTGTGTTTTTGGTGAGAGCGTCGCGATAATTTCCTGTAATAAAAATTCAGATACGAGTGGCTGTGCTAGCCCATGCCATTGTTGTTCAGACGCTGACTCAGTAACTAGACTCGTCAATAATAAGCCCGCTACCCAGCCCTCGGTTTTTTCTAAAATGAATTGTAGGGTTTCTTGATGGGGTAAGGTTAAATTTTTCATGGCATAAAATTGCCCTGCTTCCTGATAGGTAAAACGTAAGTGTTCAATAGTAACTTCATAGACCCATTGCTTAACGCGCCACTTTGCGATTGGTAATGGCAAGGCTGTGCGTGTTGTTAGATAGACGTGGACATGCTCTGGAAGTTGCTCGATAAATTGTATCATCATTTGGTGAATCACATAATTTTCAATTAAATGATAGTCGTCTATGACGATATGTAAGGTTTCTTCCATTGTATTGACTTCATGTAAAAAGGCGTCAATTAGGAATTCAAAAGTAGTCGCCTCTTGTGATTGCAAGAGTGGTTCCAACACTTTGTCTATATCCGATTGACTGGCTTTTGCCACTGCATGTAGAACGTATGTCCAATAACGAATAGGATCATTATCAGCAGGATCTATTGATACCCAGGCAATATTTTGTTCGGTACGTTTTAGCCATTGACTTAAAAGTGTTGTTTTGCCATAACCTGCAGGTGCACGTATAATCATTACTTTTTTTATAGTGTTATCTTGAAAAACATCGTACAATCTAGGTCTTTCCACAGCTTCTGCCAAGCAATGAGGGATTTTTATTTTAGAAGATAATAGAATATTGGGCAAAATTATTTCTCTCCTTAGTTCAAAAGATAGATAGCATTATTTTACGGTAATGATGGATAAAAAGCCTGTTAACTATCATTTTATACCAAATTTTAAGCATTTTACTAGTGTTAATAGTCAAACTATTAACATTTGTCAGTATTGTATTTCCATTTTTTGTTTTACGGTAATAGAGAGGTACTTATAAAACGTGAGTATCAACATATAAAAGAAGGGGGTTTCCTTTAAAAAGCAATTGCACTTATTCATCATCGTTGTCGTATTTTTACAACAAAGTCCATCTACTAATTAATGCGGTAGGTAATGCAAGAGAGATTTCATGACGTCACCCACTGCATAAGGTACAGGTTTCATCACCTTATGTTCTTTCAAAAATATAGAATGTGGTGATTTCCAGTACGATTGGTGGACAACAAGCTAAAAAATATTGAAAAAAACACGGGAGGTTCGAAATTTATGCACACTACAATTGATATCGATCTTAAGTTAAAACAGGGGTTCCGGTCATTATTCCCGGATTATGCAACAAAGCTCGAGAAAGCTACTTCTCAAGAGGAAATCAATAAGCTTCAGGCTATTTTTATAGAGGAAAGAAAGCAAGCGCTGGCGGACGCGCTAGGCAAGGATATCTCTGAGTTACAGGCAAGTGACCAAACTGCAGCAATTCCTTTGAAAAAGGAGACGTATGATATTCTCGTCAATGCGACTGGTGATGATATCAAAAGACAACTGCATGTCATTATTGATGGTCTTGAACGATTAAAAGGGATGGAAAAAGACGATGCAGGACTTGTGACTGCACAAATCCTACTTTCAGGCGTATTAGGAATCGGCTCCTTAGCAATTTCGGAAGTTGTGATAAAATTGGCAGCTGGTGCTGCCGAAGCAGTCGCAGCCCTAGCTGGTGTTACTACTGCGACAGTTGGTGTAGTTGTCGCGATCGCGGCTCTTGTTATCGTAGCGATCATTATTCCGATCATTTATTTTATGACAAAACCAGCAAATGCTATTGTCTTGTTAATTAATGAATTGGACAAGCCCCTTGTATTTGTAGACGATCATAATATTCACGGCAAACCAATGCTAATGACAACGCCTATTCCTGAAGGTGTCGAAATTCCTGGGGCTGCTAAATACCCTATAGCTGGATTAATTGCGGCTGAGAAGCGAGATAAGGCTTTAATAGGGACTCAATATGGCTTTACAATGCAATATGGTAGCACAAGCACTAAATTCTCATTCGGTGTAGAATGTCCGTTAACATCTCTTTCTACCGATAATAATTGTTATTGTGCCATAGATGAAAGTGCTAAAACAGTTGCGGAAAGGACTTCCAATAACAATAAGCAATTCTGGGAGGTTGAAAAAGACGGCCTTAAATTGAGTATTCGCTGCAATTCAGGAAGTGGCTCAATCGCTTATTACGTAGCACGAGCATATAAAGCTTAAACAGAAGAAAAATCCCTAACTCTCTCACTATAATTTGGTGGTTAGTTAGGGATTTTTATATAGACTTCTTTCAGCAAATATTTTTTGTACCGAAAGCGTAGCGACAAGTACAGAAGTCTCCCACCTTTATAGGTGGTGCGATTTCTTATTAAAAAATCTTTTTTTAATGTTAATAATCAAACCCTTAACATTCGTCAGTAGCGCACAGTTGTTTGTTATTTTACAGTGTATAAGAGATATTTTTCAAGGAGGAATAGTAAATGAAGAAAAATAAACGGGTAGGATTGGTGGTTCTTATTTTTTTATTTTCCGTAATAGTACCTGATTTTGCACCACTTGCTGCAGGAAGTACAGTAACAAAGTCATATACAGCAACGATGGATACCATGGAATTACAAGGCCATATTCAGTATGACGGCATTCATGATCATGATGGGGATGGTTTTCTTAGTATTGGCAGGAGTAACGACGAATTCGGGAATGTTCGGCAGAGGGCTGGCGTAACGTTTGATTTAGGCGTGCCAGAAGGGAGTGTTGTATCAGCAGAGTTGGTCTTGACTGTTGCTACTGTTATCAGAGAGCCTAACCATACTTTGTATATGGAAGCTAGGGGATCTGCGGCGAATGATTTGAATTATGTAACCTTCCCTTCGTTAGATACAAATAGTCCTTATGCAGATAAGTTCACTGCGAAAAGCACTACGGAAGTGCCGATGGGAACTTATCTTCAGGATCAATCGATTACACTTAATGTGAAGAGTGCTGTCGATGCCTTTACGGATGGTTCTGATCGCAAAATAACCTTTACACTCAATGGGAATGAGGCCGATGCAGATAGCGGCTGGCTCTCTATTCATTCCTTAGAAACTTATGGGAATGCTGCATACCGCCCGAAGCTGATTGTTACTTATGAGACTGGACCTGTAAATACTCCTCCTACGGGTTCCTTCACGATTATGGAAGGAGCGATGACAGGCAACAGCACAGTCAATCTATCCGTAACAGGATCAGATCCTGATGTAGGTGATAGTGTTACCCATATGAGATTTGCCAATAGCGCTGCCAATTTATCGGCGGCATCTTGGCTACCTTTCAGTAATACAGCAACATTCAGTCTAAGTGGAGGAGATGGATCGAAGACCATCTATATGCAGTTAAGGGATTCCAACAATGGGATATCAGCCAATTCTTCTCAGACTATTCTATTGGATCAGACAGCACCAACAGGATCACTGATCATTAATGATGGTGCCACATGGACGAAATCAGACACGGTCACTTTGAAAGGAACCTATACGGATGGAAGCGGCTCAGGAGTTGAGCAGGCACGTCTCTCCAATATCAACGGCAGTTGGCAGACTAGTTGGTTCAGTATCGCTGACTTGAACGGGAAGTCATGGAACCTTCCAGCTGGACAGGGAGCTAAAACCGTATATGTACAATATAAAGATAAAGTAGGCAATACGAGTAGCTCAATCATCAGCAATATGATTACAGTAGATACGATAGCTCCTGTTATTTCGAATGTAGTGAATAACAAAGTATATAACAGCACAGTTACGCCTCTATTTAACGAAGGCAGCGGATTGCTCAATGGGAATCCCTCTTCCAGTAGTACAACTATCACGCAGGATGGAACATATACACTGATCGTTACCGATCCAGCAGGCAATAGTGCAACGGTGACATTCACGATTGATACGTCAGCGCCTATTGTGACTGGTGTAATGAACGGTGGAATATACAACACGAACAAAGCGATTACCTTTAACGAAGGAACAGCAACCTTAAACGGAGCAGCTTTTGTTAGTGGTTCACAGGTTTCACTAGATGGTGTGTATACCCTAGTCGTAACGGATGCGGCAGGGAATGTAACAACGGTGAGTTTCCAAATCGATAAGGTAGCACCTACAGTGACAGGGATTACGAACAATGGAAATTACAAAGAGGCTGTTAATGTTACCTTTAATGAAGGAACGGCGACATTGAATGGAGCGGCCTTTGCCAGCGGTACGGAAATTGACCAGGATGGAAGCTATATACTGGTTGTAACGGATGCGGCAGGCAATGTCACGACGGTAAATTTCACGATTGATACGGCACCACCGATCGTAACAGGTGTAACAAATGGAGGTAATTACAAAGCAAAGGTAACGCCTAGCTTTAATGAAGGAACGGCGACATTGAATGGAGCGGCTTTTGCCAGCGGTACAGAGATCGACCAGGATGGAAGCTATACACTGGTTGTAACAGATGCGGCAGGCAATGTCACGACGGTAAATTTTACGATTGATACGGCAGCACCGATCGTAACAGGCGTAACAAATGGAGGTATTTACAAAGACGAGATAACAATCGTATTTAATAAGGGAACGGCGACGTTAAATGGAGTAGCCTACACGAGTGGAACGAAGGTGGACAAGGAAGGAACGTACACGTTGGTTGTAACGGATACTTCGGGCAATGTCACTACTGTAAGCTTCACAATTGACAAGACAGCACCAACTGTCACAGGCGTAACAAATGGCGGTGCTTACAAAGACAAGGTAACAATCGTATTTAATAAGGGAACGGCGACGTTAAATGGAGTAGCCTTTACGAGAGGAACGAAGGTGGATAAGGAAGGGACGTACACGTTGCTTGTCACAAATATAGCAGGCCGTGTCACAACGATAAATTTTAAGATTGATAGAACAGCACCCACAGGAACAGTTGTTATTAATAGAGGTTCTGCTACGACAAATAGTCATTCTGTAACACTTAGTCTAACTTCATCAGATGGTTCGAGAAGTGGAGTCACTGAAATGCGTTTTTCTACAGATGAACTAAACTGGTCAGCGTGGGAAAAAGTAGCGCCTACAAAAGAATGGACTTTGACTGGGAATGCTGGGCAGAAGAAGCTCTACGTACAGTATCGTGATGCTGCAGGGAATCTAAGTATTTCAAACATGGCATCAATTGAGTACAAGACTAGTAGCAGTTCAGATAATGGTGGTGGCTATATTCCGACACCGGAGCCAAGTCCAAGCCCAACTCCGAGCCCAACACCAAATCCGACACCAGTAGAGCCAACAAAACCAGTCCCAACACCTGAAGAGCCAGAGCAACCAGAAGAAATAACACCAAGCTATCGATTCACAGATAGTTCAAACAACTGGGCAAAGGACATGATTGAGGACATCGCAGCTCGTGGGATTATCACAGGTTATCCTGACGGCACATTCCGACCAAATGAACCTATCAAACGCGAACATGTGGCAGTGATGTTTGCCCGTGCTTTTGAGTTAACACCCAAACGCGAGGCCACACAGTTTAGTGATGTCCCAACAAATCATCCATACTATGAGGCCATTACAAGATTACAGCAAGCAGGCGTTGTAGACGGTTCTAACGGCAAATTCAATCCCAACGAATCACTAACACGTGCACAACTGGCGAAAATACTTGTCCTCGCATTTGGCATCACACCAGGTGGGACAAGCACTTTTCAAGACGTTCCGAAAACGCATTGGAGCTATGATTATATTGCCGCGCTCGCACATGTCGGCATTGCACTTGGTGACAACGGTAATTTCAGACCAGATGAACCAGTGACACGCGCGCAATTCGTGGCATTTATGTACCGAGCACTGAATCTTTAAAAACAACACGCTACAAAAGTGGGAATATAAACTTTTGTAGCGTGTTTTACTTTGTAAATAAGTTAGTAGCCATAAATAAAAATGAAGGAAAATAAACACACTACTATCAATACATGAATAAGATGTCTCTGTAGAAGTACCGTAGAGGTAGGTGTTTGAGCGTGAAGAGAAAATGGTTGGCTACAATTTGTGTTGTCTGTGCTATTGGACTGGCGGGTTGTCAGGGGAAACCGGCAAAAGAAAAAGAATTAGAGAATCAAGTAAATGAATTAACACAACAAATCGAGGAATTACAAAAGCCAGTGTCTGTCGATCAAAAAGACACACAAGAAATAGTGCCTACGGTCGTAAATATTGTCGATCCGAATACAATGGATATCATACAAACCTTATCGCCGAAAGACTTAGGCTATGAAGAAGATGTTGCAACGTATAAAAAGAAAATTGAACAATTAGCGAAAGAGCTTGCAAGAGGGACTAAAACAGAAGCGGGTTATGATAAGCGAATGGTACTCGATCGAATTGATGAAAATGGTCAAATTATTAAAGGAAACCCACAGGTGCTTTTGAAAGAAAATGAATTGGTGGAAAAAGTGATGGCGGCATCAGCAACCGGTGGAGATGTGGAAATGCCGTTATATGTATCAGAAAGTGGTTATTATTTTGAGGATATTCCTTATTTAGAAGATGTTGTTGTCGCCTCCTATACAACGTACTTCAATACTTCAGACGTAGGGAGAAACAAAAACATTGAGCTTTCAGCACAGGCTATTAATAATGTCATCGTCGGCAGTGGGGATCATTTCTCTTTTAATACGGTAGTAGGTCCGAGAGACGAGGCAAATGGCTATCAACCTGCACCTGAAATCATCAATAAAAAAGTAGTGATGGGCATTGGAGGAGGGATTTGCCAAACATCCTCGACGCTTTTTAATGCGGTAGATCAAATGCCAATAAAATTTGTAGAGCGACATCATCATTCATTAGATATAGGGTATGTACCAAAAGGAAGAGATGCCACTGTGTCATATGGTGGATTAGACTTCAGATTTCAAAATACAAGCGATGTTCCATTTTTAATAAAGGCGGTCTATGGTAAAGACTTTCTGACAGTGGAAGTAAGGACATCGGAGAGATATGAAGAGATTTTGAAAAAGACACCATAAAAAAAGATTCCAACAGTAGAGGATGAAGATTACCTACGGCTGGAATCTGCTTATTAAATGATTTCCAAAATTTCGGCTGGGGCGTACACTTTGTAGTCGGGTTTTTCGGCTCGAACCACTTCAATAGCATCATATCCCCAGCTAACCCAAATAATTGGGATGCCAACCTTCTTACAGGCAACAATGTCTCGTTGCTCGTCGCCAACATATATCACTTCTGAAGGCTTTAAATGCTGATCTTTTAAGTATTTATGAATAATTTTATCTTTGCCAAAAATACGACTAGAGCAAATCACATTTGTGACAGTGTCTATTTTGTTCAATTTTAAAAATTCTAAAATATTTTCTTTATCGTTAGAAGAGATGATGGTGATTGTGTAACCCTTCTTTTTGAGCTCTTTTAATAAGTCCTTCATGCCGTCAATAAGGTGGACATCCTTTATGGATTGGCGGTATAACCGATAAAATTGAGGGATAAAGATGGGCATTTTATACATGGGAAAGTTAAATAATTTACTACGCTCCATGATGGACAATTTTTTCAGAGATTCTAATTCTTCGAGCTTTATCTTTTTATAATGATATTTATCAGCTAAATTATTCCACGCAGACATAAAAACCTTCGTAGAATCGGCTAACGTGCCATCAAAATCAAAAATAATATGTTTCATTAGTAGTTGTACTCCTTTAGGATTCAGTCGTATCGTCGTCATATCTTAGTATGTTACTCATTGGGGGGAAATGTAGTCATGCTTTTGTCTTGAGTCCATTGTTTTCTTTTTTTGATAGCTTTACTCACTTATTATGCTTGATAATTGTTTACGAGAAAAGCATTTACATGTATCTATATAGTAAATTAGAAAATTGCCTCAACTTCGAGAGTAGTTATTATTCTCTTTGCTATGTATAATAAGAGTCTGTGTTAAGAACTCATAATGAGTAAAATATCAAACAATTATTTTCATCTAGTAAAATGGTAGTTGCTTTTTGCTCCATTAATAGTAGTACACTTGTTGATTGGAGCGAGCTTGCGAGTGAAGCGGCTCATCAGACGCACCCGGAAAGTGCTCAGCCGGCACGGAAATCACGCCCATTGTATGATGATGAATTCTTTTTTATAGATTGAGTATTTTTATGATGTAATTTTACTCATAATGAGTTAGGAACTAGATATTTGCAAATTGAAAATAAAAGAGGCTTCGTAATGAGTAAAAATGGATTTAAGGATTATACATTAAGTAATGACATAATAATGGCGCTGGATCGCCTAGAATATACACAACCAACAGAAGTTCAAAGCAAGGTTATTCCGTTCGCATTAGAAAAAATGGATCTTGTTGTAAAATCGCAAACAGGTAGTGGGAAAACGGCATCGTATGGCATACCGATTTGTGAAGCCATTGATTGGCTAGAAAACAAACCACAAGCGTTAGTGTTAACACCGACGAGGGAACTTGCTGTTCAAGTAAAAGAGGATTTTACGAATATCGGGAGATTTAAACGCATTAAGGCAACAGCAGTTTATGGAAAACAGCCGATAGCTATTCAAAAAACAGAACTAAAGCAAAAAACACATGTGGTTGTTGGTACGCCAGGGCGTATGCTAGATCATATTGAAAGAGGAACACTGGTCTTAGACAAAATTCGTTATCTTGTCATTGATGAGGCGGACGAAATGCTAAACATGGGCTTCATCGAACAAGTCGAATCCATCATTAAACAAGTACCTCAAAATCGTGTGACGATGTTATTTTCAGCTACGTTACCTGAAAAGGTTAAAGACTTAGCGCTTAAGTATATGAAAACACCGACTGATGTAGAGATAAAGGCTACAGGATTAACTACCGATAAAATCGACCATTCACTTTACGTAGTGGAAGAAGAACAAAAACTATCTGTGCTGCGTAATGTAACGATTGTTGAAAATCCAGATAGCTGCATCATTTTTTGCCGCACAAAGGATAGAGTCGATACGTTATGTGAACAGTTAATCAATTTCGGCTATAGCTGTGATAAAATTCATGGTAGTATGGTACAGGATGCAAGACTTGAAGTAATGAATGATTTTAAAAGAGGCGATTTCCGCTATTTGGTTGCCACAGATGTAGCTGCTCGCGGTATTGATATTGATAATATCACGCATGTCATCAACTATGATTTGCCGTTAGAGAAAGAAAGTTACGTCCATCGTACTGGAAGAACGGGACGAGCAGGGCTACAAGGGAAAGCAATTACACTTGTAACACCATTTGAAGATCGTTTTTTAAGTGAAATTGAAGACTATATTGGTTTTAAAATTCCTAACAAAGAAGCGCCAACTGAAGAAGAGGCTTCGAAAAAGAAAGTAGCTTTTGAAGCGAAAATGGATCTTGAACCAGCATTGAAAAAGGCGAAAAGTGAAAAGCTGAACGAGCAAATCATGAAGTTATATTTTAATGGTGGGAAGAAAAAGAAGCTAAGAGCAGTAGATTTCGTCGGGACGATTGCCAAAATTGATGGTGTATCAGCAGAAGATATCGGCATCATTACTATTACAGATACGTTTACTTATGTAGAAATACTAAATAATAAAGGTCCGATTGTCTTAAAAAACATGAAGAAAACGACGATCAAAGGTAAGCTATTGAAAGTATATGAAGCCAATAAGTAAGAAAACAACAGCCAGTTCTCGGTATTTCACCGGGGACTGGCTGTTTGCTTTTCTTTAAACTGAAGAATCTTATAGCCAATAAATAAATTTTTCGCATTTATCCAATATTCTTCATGATAATTTCTAGGCATGATGGACATGTTAAAGGTCATATATTATAGGAGTTTTTAAGGCTACATGAAAAAAAGATTTTTAGTAGATAATATTGTTGATTAGTGTTATCGTTAATGCAAGCTAAATAAAAAATCCTTCGGGGTCGGGTGAAAATCCCAATCGGCGGTGATGAAGTAATTCAAAGTCCGTGAGCGAAAGCTGATTTGGTGCAAATCCAAAACCGACAGTTATAGTCTGGATGGGAGAAGGGTAAAAAGTGATATCTTTTTAAATTCGTCTGAGTTTAAAAGGTCTATTTGTGTACGCTTTTTACGAACCTACTTCCCATCGGCTGCGTTGGGGAGTTTTTTATTTGGCTAAAATTGAATAATGTGAAATGTTCTTCGGGGTCGGGTGAAAATCCCAATCGGCGGTGATGAAGCAATTCAAAGTCCGTGAGCGAAAGCTGATTTGGTGCAAATCCAAAACCGACAGTTATAGTCTGGATGGGAGAAGAACAATGAGATGGCAACCTATTGAAAATTGTGATATCGATTAGGTTTATTTGATGACGTCTTATAGTGTGAAATCTCCCAACCCCTTACATGTAAGGGGTTTTTTGTTTTTTCTTAGCTGGATCAAATGGCCATCTAGAGGCAAAAGTTTGCTCGTTTTGCAGTTGAGGAGGGACGGATAGCATCCTAAAAGTAGATGGATAGAACGTTCAAAGTGTTGGATAGCACATCCAAAGTGTTGGATAGAACGTTCAAAGTGTTGGATAGCACATCCAAAGTGTTGGATAGAACGTTCAAAGTGGTGGATAGCACGTCCAAAGTGACGGATAGCATCAACAAACGATAGAAAGAGGGTGACAAAATGTTTACAGGGATTATAGAAGATGTTGGCGCCATTAAAACCTTGCATAACAATAGGCAAAGTATGAGAATAACCGTTATTTCTACCAAGATGGTCAGTGATGTGAAGCTCGGTGATAGTATCGCGGTCAATGGTGTTTGTTTAACGGTGACGCATTTTAATGAGCAGGAGCTGACGATGGACGTGATGCCTGAAACGGTGAAAGCTACCAATTTACAGCAACTCGCAGTTGGCGATGCGGTGAATTTAGAGCGAGCCATGCCTGCAGATGGACGCTTTGGCGGTCATTTTGTGTCTGGGCATGTTGATGGTGTGGGGAAAATTTTACGCAAGCGACCGATGGCAAATGCCGTATATATTGATATTGAGCTCTCAGAGGAATTGACGAGCTATTGTATGCCAAAAGGTTCAATTACAATCGACGGTACCAGTTTAACAATCTTTCATGTCGAAAATAACAGTGTCACTGTATCACTCATTCCTCATACGTACAAGGAAACGATTTTAGGTGTGAAAAATGTAGGTACATCCGTCAATATTGAAACCGATTTGGTTGGCAAATACATTCTTCATCAGCTACAGCGTGGTCAAGCAACATCCGCTATAACGCGAGACTATTTAACAAAACATGGATTTTAGGAGGAGATCAATTGTTACATTCAATTGAAGAGGCTTTAGAGGATTTAAAACAAGGCAAAATGATTGTCGTGGTGGATGATGAGGATCGTGAAAATGAAGGTGACCTACTGGCACTTGCGGAGTTTAGTACACCTGAAACCATTAACTTTATGGCGACATACGGTAGAGGGCTTATTTGTACGCCAGTTTCACAGCAACTTGCACAAAAATTAGCATTGCACCCAATGGTGGTAAACAATACCGACAATCATCAAACAGCATTCACCGTTAGTATTGACTACAAGCATACAACAACTGGTATTAGTGCTTATGAACGGGCAATGACGATTCAAAAAATGCTAGAACCACAAACGCAAGCTGTTGATTTTCGTAGACCGGGGCATGTATTCCCCCTTATTGCGAAAGAAAATGGCGTCTTAGAACGCAGAGGACATACAGAGGCTACGATTGACTTAGCGAGACTATGCAACAGTATTCCAGCAGGTATTATCTGCGAAATCATGGGGGATAGTGGCGAAATGCTACGTTTTCATGATTTAGTGCAATATGCAGCACAACATAATTTGAAAATGATTTCGATTGAGGCATTAGCCGCCTTTCGACGTAAGCAAACAAGTGTTGAAAACAAAATAACAGTATAGAAGAGGAGCATTCATGATGGGCAAAACTTTTGAAGCACAGTTAATCGGATCAGACTTAAAAATCGCTGTAGTAGTAGGGCGATTCAATGAATTTATTACAAGTAAATTATTAGACGGTGCATTAGATGGGTTAAAACGTCACGGCGTAAGCGAGGATTTGATAGATGTTGCTTGGGTGCCTGGTGTATTTGAAGTACCATTTATCGCCAAACAACTAGCAGAAACGAAGAATTATGACGCAATCATTGGATTAGGGACAGTCATCCGTGGCTCTACAACCCATTATGACTATGTATGCAACGAATCTGCAAAAGGCATTGCAAGCGTGTCACTTTCTACAAATGTTCCTGTTATTTTCGGTATTGTGACGACTGAAAACATCGAGCAAGCAATCGAACGAGCCGGTACTAAATCAGGTAACAAGGGTTACGATGCAGCAATGTCTGCGATTGAAATGGCGAATTTGAAAAAAATGATTGGCTGAACCCAATTGTAAATAACTATAGAAGTATGTCCTATACGTCGGAGATTTCCATCGATGAATGTTTCGCTTTTTTTGAATATTATTAAATATCATGGGAAAAATATCTTTAAGTGTATGAATGCTTGTGCTGTTCATAAATACACTAACTTCTGGCTAAGTAGGAGATGACGAACATCAATGGAACAAGTAATAACTGTAAAAACTTTGAAAGAATTGTTTCAACGTTCTGCGGATGTACTGTTTGAACAATATAACTTTAATGAACATAAAGTACATTTTATTACGTGTGACGCGATGATCGATCAGCAGCTACTCAATAGTGTCATTGTTCAAAGAGTCCAGTCTCTATTCGAAGATATATCAGCGGAATTGCTAGAAGACAACATAAAAAATGATTTACACATTCCCGATCTTCAAAAAGTAAAGACGAAAGAGGATGCCATTACACTTGTGTATAGGGGACATGTTTTACTCTATTTTGAAAAAGAAAACTTTCTTTTCTCAAGTAATATTGCAAAAAAACCAAATCGAAAACCGGAAGAAACAAGACTTGAATTAATTGTTAGAGGGCCGAGAGATGATTTTATTGAAGATGTTTTTATTAATATTGCCTTAATACGGAAACGAATACCTACAAATTCATTGAATGTGGAGACGTTGGAAATCGGCAAGCGTTCCAAAACAACAGTAGCTGTTCTCTATTTTGAGGATGTCGTAAATAAAAATATGCTGACAACCATAAAAAAGCAACTAAACCAAGTTGATATAGACATAGTGTTTAGTGGGGATTTGCTGATGGAGCGACTTGACAAAAATGATAAAGTCCTTCCGAGGCATGACTATACGGGCCGTCCTGATTTTGCCGTGCAAGCTTTGACCAGAGGACGGATTATCATTCTTGTTGATGGCGTATCGTATGCCGTTATTACGCCTGCAAATATGTTATTACTTTTTAAATCAGGTGAAGATAATGATTATCCAAATATTGCAAGCGCTTTGGAACGATTGCTACGAATAGTAGGCATTTTAATCAGTATACTGTTGCCAGGTTTTTGGCTTGCGCTCTCAACGTTTCATCAAGAACAATTACCTGTGTTACTGTTAGCCACAATTGTTCAATCGAGAAACGGACTGCCCCTTCCAACCGTATTAGAGATACTGATGATGTTATTTATGTTTGAATTATTTCGTGAGGCAAACCTTCGACTTCCGTCTGTTATTAGTGGAACAATGAGTGTTGTGGGCGGTTTAATAATTGGTGAAGCGGCGATTAAAGCTGGAGTAACGAGCCCTGCCATGATTGTGGTTATTGCGATATCAAGTATTGCTGCCTTTACACTTGTCAACCAATCCTTTGTAACGGCGATGAGTATTTTTCGATTGATTTTTGTTCTAGCCTCTGCTTTTTTTGGTTTATTTGGTTTTTTTATGGCGTTGTTCTTCCTCATTCTTTATGCGGCAAATATGCGTGTCTTGGGTGTACCATACTTGAATATTGCAGCAAACCTAAATTGGGCGGATATCAAAAAATCTTTAATACGTGTATCCCCAAAAGGATATAGTAAACGTCCTGAATTTTTAAACCCACAGGATAAGACACGGACACCAAGCAAGAGTTAAACCATTTTTTATTATTTTAGACCAGGTGCGAGTGCCTGGTCTTTCACATTGCGTTTGCAATCCTTTACAGCTAAACTTTGTTCTTTAAAGAGATGGTTGGCCAAATTTAACTTACAATTGCGATAGTAAAAAAATTTGAAATGGACAACCTACATAATGAGGAATATAGGAGAGGTAAGGAAAGGCCTTTTCTGTATTTTTCATGACCTATTTCATGAAAGAGGTGGAGAGCTATGCCAAATGTAGAAGTGAACTGTACCGTTTCAAATTGTCTTTTTCATGCTAAAGGAAATATTTGTGGGGCTGAAGCAATTGAAATCGATATGGATTACAAGTTAGACAGTAAGCATAACACAGAGTTTGCTTCGGATTTTGATTTACAGTTCAAATCTGAAGAAGCAAATCAATCCTCGGACACGTGCTGTAAAACATTTCGAACGAATGGAAAATAGCTATAGTTATTTTAGGTCAGTATATTTTCTAATCATGTAAATCCGCGTCACTTTCCACGGACAAGGCACGAGCCACATTGGTCGCTAACGCTTCCAGTTAGGTCTCGTGCTTTTTCTGTGGCTGAAACTCTACACTTACAATATATGGAAGGGAGGCTAGTTTTTCCGAGAACGATAATGGGTAGAATTTATCAAGAAATCTAATATATTGTGGTTTATTGAGAATAATTGAACTTTATGTAGTGGGAGAATGGTATGATGGTTTTGATACTATTCTCTTTTTTGGTATGAATTTCTGTGTCTTGAGCATGAAATATTATCTATTTGAGTACAAATTGATTTTGTCACTAGATTAAAGTAGGATATATAGGTATGTCTTTATAAATATGATTAATTAATCAATCAAGTTAATTCGGAATTTATTATAGTATAATATTATTGTATAGAAAATATTTATAGATTTTATTTTAATCGTAAATAAAAGCTCAATTTTTAGAAATAGTTAGCTAAATCAATAGATGAGGAAGTACCTGTTTGCATGAAAAAACGTAAAATCAAACTAATTATAGTGTTATCGACAGTCTTATTATTATTATTTACAAGTTTAAATGTCTTTACCTCTTATGTGAAATTGAAAAAGACAGTTGAAGAGTCCATCGCAAATCAAAGTCTTGAAGCAGCAGCCTCTATTGCATCGTCAATTGATATAGATGAGTATAAGCAATTTCTGAATGATCCTGTAAAGAACGAACATTATTGGAAATTAAGAAGTAAATTAAATGATGCAAGAGAACAGCTAGGCGCTTTATTTGTTTATACATTGGAAATTGATAACCCAGAAGTATCAACGGCAATGGTAGTTGGATTACCCGAGGAGCAAACAAATGGTTTTGACATAGGCGAGGTTTGCACAGTACCAGAAAAACAAGTCAGACAAGCTTATGAAGGTCATACATATGTAACAGGTGTCATTAAGGATTCCGATTACGGTTCGTATCTTTCAGTTGGCGCACCAGTAAAGGATGGGACTGGACAGATTATCGCCTACCTAGGTATCGATATTAGTGCGAATACGCTGAATGGTATCAAAGGTAAAATTTTAGAAGACAATCTTTTTAACTTTATCTTTAATGGTGTATTTATTTTAGTGGTAATCGCTTCCTTTTATTTTTTACAGAGATGGTATCAAAAAGAAGTGACAAAGGAAGTAGAGGTAACAGAGGATACTTACCAAACGGAGATTAAAACTTTAATCACCTCTGTGTCCTCTTTGAGACATGATTTCACCAATCATATTCAAGTGCTACATGGTTTTCTTCAATTAGGGAAACCCGATCAGGCACAACAATACCTATCCTCTCTATCTAAAGAAGTTCAAGCTATAAAGACACTAAAGTTAAATATAGATCACCCAGGTCTTTCTATATTATTGCAGACGAAAAAGCTAGCCGCTCAAAACCATAATATTTATATGGATTTTACGGTTTCTCAGGATGCATTCAATAAAATAAAAACGACAGATTTAATTAAAATATTATCGAATTTAATTGATAATGCGATTGATGCATCATCAGAATTACCAGAAGGCCAACGTAACATTACGATTTGTTGTATGGCAGATGATTCCCAGTATGAATTTAAGATTACAAATACAGGACCGACTATCATCGAGCGTGAACAAATATTTAAACAAGGGTATTCAACTAAAAAACCAGAGCAAGGAAAAATAAGAGGTCAAGGTTTGTTTATTGTGAAAGAAATCGTGAAAAAATATAATGGGAACATCTCAATCGAACCGACAAAAGAACTTGAGACGACAGCCATTGTAAAAATTCCTTTAAAGTAAATCTAAAACAAGGGGCTGCCCAAAAAGTAAAAATAGTATGCTAGGAGAGTACTTTCCTGGCATGCTATTTTTTTGACATTAAGAAAAAAATATCCGTAGAGTCCTGCGGGAAAGCGAAGCGAATTTTCTATATAGGAAACGATTGTGATTGTTTGAATGACTTTTGTGACAGCCCCTTTCGTTGCATGCAAGAAAGTAAATTTATCTTTGCCAAAAAATCATTGTATAGGCATTAAAGTTCATACAGTATTAGTAGTCTGAATGGTAATATTGAGGAGGGGAAGTTGTACTTGGAAAAGTCATTGCTGGATTTACTGAGAGAGGGCGGATTCATTTTATATGCTAGGCATGGAGAAGCAACGGTGGGGACCGATCAGCCGTATTTTAATTTTCAATACTGTTATACGCAAAGAAATTTGTCTGAGCTTGGTCGCAGAGAAGCTATTTATTATGGACAAATGCTGCGCTATTTACAAATTCCAATCAGCCCGCCAATTGTCGCAAGCCCTTTTTGTAGAACAATCGAAACGGCGCAGTTAGCATTTCCCAATGTCAATGTTCAAATCGAGCCTTTTTGGTATGACATCTTTAAGTTAGGTGGCAATCTCTCAACCTCTGAACAACATAAGATTTTAATTGATCTGCGGTCAGTATTGGAAATAAAACCACCTCAAGGAACGAACAAAATGATTATTGCCCATAGCTTTCCAACAGGAGTAGGACTGGGCAAAATCTCAAACTTAGGAACTGTGATTGTCAAGCCTAGAGGTCAAGGAAACGGCTATGAGATTGTGAAACAATTGTCATTAGCTGAATTAGCCGATCTAGGGAGCAGCGAGTTAAAATAAATCATTCATAGAATAGAGGGATACTCATGGAAATGAAAACTGTATCACAATGTACATTGGAAGAAGTTTTAATAGCTTGGAATAAAGGCTTTGAAGGATATTTTGTGCGAATTGAGATGAGCGAAGAGATGTTTTTAAACCGACTCGTAAGGGAGGAGCTATCTCCAGAGTTATCCATTGTTGCCTTTGATGGAAATACGCCAGTTGGCATTGTCATGAATGGGGTTAGACATTTAAATGGAAGAAAGACGTCATGGAATGGTGGAACAGGTGTCTCACCGGACTATCGAGGGAAGGGCATTTCACGCGCTTTAATGGACGAAACATTGGCAATCTATGCAAGAGAAAACGTTGAAATTGCTACGCTTGAAGCAATAAATGAAAATAGTAAAGCTATTGCCCTCTACGAAAAGTATGGCTATGAAATAACGAATCACTTGCTGTTTCTAAGTGGCGCGTTTGAAGCACATGTTCAGGAGCCAATACAGATGCAGGTAGAAACGATTCGCCCAGAGCAGCTTTCAAACTTTTCTTTCTATAAAGAAGATGTGCCTTGGCAATGTAGTTGGCATAGTAACAAGCAGGGAGAAGCAAGCGTATTTTATAATCAAGAAAATGAAGCAATCGGTTATATGTTATATAGAAGTGTTTGGAACAATGAGGGACAATTAGAAAGTTTACGATGCTTCCAGCTAGAATTGCTTGAAAAAGGCACTGTAGAAGATATTCCTCATTTCCTGGCAAGTTTAACCAACGAAAAAGTAAGCATCACCGCTGTTAATTTCTTAGCCAGCAATCCCGTAACGAACTATTTACTAGAAAACGGCTTGGAAGTGACAACTGAGCAAGTGCAAATGAAGAAGAAGATGGATTGATTGTTTGTGTTGTAGTTCATGCCTAAAAGGAGAGCAAATCATATTTTTTTACAATCGATGGACTCAGAATGTCCAAATGATTTATAAACCCTAGAGAAATATCACATGCATTGTCAATCTGTGGAGAAGATAATGGCGTATTATCCCTCATATACCATTAAAGTAAATAATGTAATGTAAGGGACAGTACAACGATTATTTCTTGGGAAGTGACCTTATTGAAAGCTGTATCAAGACCGAGCAATGAATCAAGGAAGTCTTTTATTTGAAAGAGGTGAAATTTCACCTCTTTTTTTAATATTTGATAATATAAAATATTCTAATAATTTTGGTTGTTATATGGTAAAATTTATAGGGTGCGAATAAAAGTTTTAAAAAATGGGGGTGTTTATGTGAATAACAGGGCTTTGGTGGACATGGTTCGTCTTGTAGCAGAAGTCGAAAAACCATGAAAAATGGATGGAAGACTTGAAAACGATATTAAACAATGAAGGGTGGTTTATGCAAGTAACTTAGTTAAGTGTTTGTAAAAGATTCGTGTGTTGTCCTTTATACATAATTTAATATGCGCTGAACCATATTACAAGTAACAACAAATATTAGCTCGAAGGCAACTTGCGAAATGTTGCGAAATACAGGAATGTGCTAGGTCCTGTAGAAGGAATTCTCGCTTGTCCCCTACTTCTGACTAGCTTACAACTATCGTATAGATAGTAGATATTTTAATCTATAATTAAATGTGATATACTGCAATAAGGTTATAATTGATACAGAAAAGTTGTGTTCCTAAGTCGCATCTTGTCTTATTGTGACTGCCAAACAGGAGCGCCTACATCCTTTCTGCAAATCTTAATATATAAGGAAGATAAAAATGAGTAGCAAACAAATTAAATCAGACGTCATCTTAATTGGTGCCGGAATTATGAGTGCGACTTTGGGAACAATGCTCAAAGAATTAGCACCAGACTGGAATATTACAGTGTTTGAGAAACTTGCAAACGCCGGAGAAGAAAGCTCTAACGAATGGAATAATGCGGGAACAGGGCATGCAGCATTGTGCGAGCTTAACTACACATCTGAAAAACCAGACGGCTCTATCGATATTAGCAAGGCCATCAATGTGAATGAACAGTTCCAGGTTTCTATGCAGTTTTGGTCATATCTTGTCAATCGCAAGCTCATCCAAAATCCAGAAGACTTCATCATGCCCTTACCACATATGAGTATGGTGAGAGGCGAAAAAAATGTCGAGTATTTGAAAAAACGTTTTGAAACGATGTCGAATAATCCATTGTTTAAAGGGATGGAATTTTCCGATAACCCAGAAAAACTAATGGAATGGATTCCGCTTATTATGCAAGATCGCCCAGCGGATGAAGCGATTGCGGCAACAAAAATTGACACAGGTACAGATGTCAATTTTGGAGCTTTAACGCGTATGTTATTTGACCACTTAAAAACGCAAGATGTCGATATCAACTACAATCATAGTGTTGAAAGCATTAAGCGTACGAAAGACGGCTCATGGGAATTAAAAGTGCATGATATCGATGGCTGTAGAATGGAATATCATACGGCAAAATTCGTCTTCCTCGGAGCTGGTGGCGGAAGCTTAGAGTTATTACAAAAATCAGGTATTCCTGAAGGCAAACATATTGGTGGATTCCCGATTAGTGGATTATTCATGGTATGTAACAATCAGGATATTGTTGAGCAGCATCATGCCAAAGTATACGGCAAAGCTGCGGTTGGTGCGCCACCAATGTCTGTGCCGCATTTAGACACAAGATTTATCGATAATAAAAAATCATTACTATTTGGACCGTTCGCTGGCTTCTCACCGAAGTTCTTAAAAACAGGTTCCAATATGGATTTATTTGCATCTGTCAAACCGCATAATATTACTACGTTATTGGCGGCAGGCGTGAAAGAAATGGGCTTAACAAAATATCTGATCCAACAATTGATGTTATCAAAAGATCAACGTATGGAAGAGTTACGTGACTTTATCCCGAACGCGAAGAGCGATGATTGGGATATTGTCGTTGCTGGCCAACGTGTACAAGTCATCAAAGATACGGAAGCTGGTGGCAAAGGAACGCTGCAATTTGGTACGGAGGTTGTCAGTGCTGCTGATGGCTCTATCGCTGCCTTACTCGGTGCGTCTCCAGGTGCATCTACTGCCGTTCCAGTTATGATTGAAGTCATTAATAAATGCTTCCCTCAGCAGGTAAAAGAGTGGGAACCAAAATTAAAAGAAATGATTCCTTCTTATGGCATAGCATTAGTAGAAAACCCAGCGCTTCTTGAAGAAGTTCATAGTTCTACAGCGCAAGTGCTAGGTTTAAGCAAAAACTAATCATATTAATAAAATATAGAACCTTTCATCCATTTTTGGATGGAAGGTTCTTTTTTACATTCATGGTAGAGGGGCTACGATGAACCGTATCAAAAAAGATGGCGGAAAGTGGCATTGCAGGTTGGTAGTTCGGTTTGTACATTAGCGAAGGATGCCTCCACCAAAGCGATCCCAAGGGCTACCTGAGCGATAGCAGTCCCCACCCGAGCGATATCGTGGGCTACCTGAGCGAAGGATACCCTCACCCGAGCGTTCCAAAGGGCTACCTGAGCGATGGATGCCCTCACCCGAGCGTTCCAAAGGGCTACCTGAGCGAAGGATGTCCCCACCCAAGCACTCCAATAGGCTACCTGAGCGATAACTGCCCTCACCCGAGCGATCCCATGGGCTACCTGACAGGGATTTTTGGGAGTTTAACACACTGCAGTTGTAAACGCGGTAAATATCAAGTATACTTTTTTCGGTGTAGAAATCTTGCAATGACTGAGAAAAAGGATGAGTTAAGATGACGTTTGAAGAGGTATTACCACGTTTAAAAGCGGGCGAGAAAGTAATTCGTGATGGTTGGGGCGGCGCCGAATTGTATGTGAAGCTTGTTGGGCAAAGCGAACATGATGGCGAGAATTTAAATCCGTATTTTTTAATAAATGTACGTGGTGAGGGCTACACAATGTTCACACCAACTGTCTGCGATTTGTTAGCAGAAGATTGGATAATGGTAGATTAATCGTAAAGAGAAGCCATCTCAAATAACTACTGAGATGGCTTCTTTCTGTTCCCACAAGCGTCGTCGTTCACCTCAAATTGGAGGAGAAGAACGCATCCACTAGGGGGCGATCAATTAATTGTGGGGGAAGAAGAAAACCTCCACTGATTGAAGTTTCACTTTATAGAGAAGGAGAGATGTTATGAAGTTTGAAGAGTATGTGGGCAAGACGGTATTTGTAACGGGTGCTGCTTCAGGTATTGGTCAGGCTCAAGCCATTGCATTTTTAGAAAATGGGGCCAATGTATTTGGTTTTGATTTAGAGGAGCAGGGATTATTCAATCTACATCAACGATATCCTAAACATTTTGCTTACAGCTTAGGCAGTGTATGCAATAAGAACGATGTAGAGCAAGCATATGAACAAGCAGTTTCAATATATAAACATGTGGATATTTTATTAAATACTGCAGGTGTATTAGATGGCTTTGCAAAAACGCTCGATACAGATGAGGCGTTATGGGATAAAATCATGAATACCAATGTCAAGGGTACTTATTTTGTGACGAATACGATATTACCTCATATGGTAAAACGTAAATCAGGTGTCATCGTCAATATGGCGTCTATTGCAGGGCTTGTTGCTGGCGGTGGTGGTGCGGCGTATACAGCATCCAAACATGCGATTGTTGGTTATACGAAGCAGGTAGATTTAGATTATTGTCGTGATGGAATTCGTGCCAATGCCATCGCACCTGGAGCCATTCAAACACCAATGAACAAGGCAGACTTTGAGGGGAGTGGCGACATGGCAAAATGGGTAGCGAATGAAACACCGGCAGGTCGCTGGGCCCAACCAAGCGAGGTGGCGAATTTAACGCTTTATTTGGCGAGTCAGGCAGCTGATTATATGCATGGTGCCGTTATTCCGATTGATGGCGGGTGGCTTACAAAATAACATTGTTCAATCGTAAATTCTTTTGCTATAATACGCAAGTAAGCAAAATTTGGCTTGCACTACGACACTTCAGATAGGGCGATTGGCTCTCTTCCTTTGGTCGTAGTTATGACTAAAATAGCGCATTGGCTATTTTACAAAGGAGAATAAAATTGAATACATCTATTTTAAAAGACTCATCTCGTACGTCTGTAAGTGAGCTTACAAAGACGGCACTTGTCGCGGCCCTGTATGTGGCTGTAACTGTTTTATTGGCAGTCTTTAGTTTTGGGGCTGTACAACTACGTTTGTCGGAGATGTTCAACTATCTAGCGTTGTACAACAAACGTTATGTATTAGCAGTGACAATAGGCGTAATACTGGCGAATTTTATGTCACCCACTTGGATATTAGATGTACCTATTGGTGGGATTGCGACATTCCTTGTGTTAATCCTGTGCCGGAAAGTAACAAAAAATATCACAAATGACATCTTGAAAATGGTTGTGACTGCATTGATTTTTGCGTTCTCGATGTTTACCGTAGCAGGTCAATTAACAATCCTCTATGATCTTCCGTTTTGGGCAACTTGGTTTACCGTTGGGATTGGGGAGTTATTGTCAATGACGGTTGGTGGTGTAACGATTTATTTATTAAATAAAAAAATCGATTTATCAAAATAATACAAAGCACATTCACATCAGTGAGTGTGCTTTTTCTGTATGTGTAATCCAATGCTGATGGTTCACCATCACGCGGGGAGGTGGTTGCACGTTACGCTTCGCTGTTGCGCGAAGAAGCTGGGACATAACTTTAAAGAAAGAGGAGCAAAGGCGTTATTAAATTTTTGCTATCTAAAAATGAAGAAAAATTTAGACGTTCTTCCTTTTGGAATAAATAAAATTCAGAAGAGAGTACTAGTTGATGGTAGCGAAGGCGGCGACTCCTGGGGGATTAGCGTGACGCCTGAGACTACAGGCTTAGGCCACGCCCCCGGAAAGCGTCCGCCGTAGCGGACATCAACGCTTACAGCAAAAAAGTGTTAGATCGACATCAGTCAATCTAACACTTTTTCTCTTTTGTTATTCAACCGTAACGGAAAGCTCCTTCACTAGGAGAGAGGAGGAGCCGTAGCCTTGTGGAAGGAAGTAAAGCTCTGAGCTGGTTTCCTCAATATCTTTCATAAGATCAAAGAAGTTACCAGCGATTGTCATTTGTTTGACAGATGAGATGATTTTGCCGTCTTTAATATGGAACCCCGTTGCTGCAACAGAAAAATCGCCGGAAATAGTATTTGTACCCGAATGAAGTCCGGATAAGTAAGTGATAAGGATTCCTTCTGAAATGGCAGCAATTAAGTCAGCTTGTGTTTTCTTGCCGGGTGGAACATATAAATTTTGAGGTGCGATTGTCAGTGTGCCTTTGTAAGAATTTTTATGCGCATGACCGCTTGTGGCGCAGCCTTCAATTTTTGCGGTTTTTCGGTTATGAAGCAGTGTTTGTAACGTGCCATTTAAAATAATCGCTTGTTGTTTCGTTGCAACACCTTCTCCGTCAAAATTTGAGCCAGTCAAAGCTTTAGGATGAAAGGGGGCATTTAACAATGTAAATGCATCGGAGGCCACTTTCTGTCCAACTTTTCCTTTTAATAGGGACTGATTCTTTTGAGCATTTTCAGCCGAGAATATAGGCATAAAGGTTGCAAGTAATGCAGCTGTTGCGTCATAGCGTAAAATAATTGGATATTTGCCAGAGGGGATAGATTTCTCACCTAGATTAGCAAGTGCTTCTTCAGCGGCTTCTTTGGCAATTTCTTCGACATCAAGCGCATAAAAATCACGTGTCATTTTCAAATAGCCAGCAGTTTTCAATTCTTCACCATCTTTGACAACTGTTGAAATGAAGATCACCAAGCCATTCTCTTTTTGTGATAATGATAGATCCTTACTATTTACCAAGGAACGTTCAGTTGAAAACTCTTTCAATAAGCAATAATCAAGTGTCACGATTCGTGGGTCATACATACGTATTTTCTTTTCAATAGAGCGTAGTAGTGCTATCTTTTCGGGAATTTCAATATTCGCCAGTTCTTCACTATAAAACTGATGGCCTGCGTATTCGCTACTGCCTTCGAAAATATCGATTCCTTCATCTTCGTCAAGTATGTCTGCATTGGCTTTGGCGCTGTCGATTAAGAATGGAATCGAATCATCGTCTAGTTTTTCGGTATAGGCATAGCCCATTTTTCCATTATAAAGCCCTCGAAGACTAAGACCACCATCTTCAGATGTCTCGTAGCTATCAATTTGACCTTCATAAAGCTTGCATTCAAAGGATGTCTTACGTTCGAAATAAACTTCCACTTCTTTAAAATCAGCATCTACCGCTTGTTGTAGCAGTTTTTCTTGGAATTCAGCGATTGTCATAAATTATTCCCCCTTTGTTCCACCAACTGTAATTTTACTAACGCGAATCATCGGTTGGCCGACATTCACTGGAAGACTGCCACTGACTGATCCGCACATGCCTGCACCATGCGCTAGATTATTCCCGACACGATCAACTAGCTGTAATGTTTTTGCCCCGTTTCCAATAAGTGTTGCACCGCGTACAGGGCGATCAATTTTACCGTCTTGCACGGTATAGGCTTCCATCACTGCGAAGTTATAATCACCAGTCGCCGGATTTACTTGTCCGCCACCCATATATTTTGCATAAATACCGTATTCGGTTGAGGCAATAATATCTTCTGGTGTAGAGGTGCCTGGTGCGATATAGGTGTTGGTCATACGTGATGTTGGACTGAAACGATAGGATTGGCGACGTGAAGAGCCAGTCGGTTCAGTATTCATGCGCCGGGCATTGAATTTATCAATCAAATAACCTTTTAATATACCATTTTCAATTAAGATGTTTTTGCGCGTTTTTTCCCCTTCATCATCCATATTGAGAGAACCCCATTCATTAGGGAGGGTGCCATCATCAATATATGTAACAATATCGGGTGCCACTTTTTCGCCAATGCGATTTGCGAATACGGAATTATTTTTTGCGACAGCTGTCGCTTCAAGTCCATGACCACAAGCTTCGTGAAAAATAACACCACCAAATTCATTATCAATGATGACAGGGAATTTACCGCTTGGACATTCATCCGCATGAAGCATTGTAATGGCAATACGTGACGCTTCGCCTGCATAGTGATGAAGGTCTAGGTTTTCCATAAATTCAAAGCCGGCATGTGCCCCTGGACCGTAGAATCCTGTTTGCACTTCGTTCCCTTCGGCGGCAGTTGCTTGAATTGAGAGTCTACTATAGATCCGCGTATCCTCCACAAATTTACCTTCCGAGTTAGCAATGAGGATATGTTGTTGTTCATCCAAATAGCGAATGCCAACCTGACTGATACGTTCATCATAACTTCGCGCAATTTCATTTGCCTGTCGCATGACGTCTGCTTTTCTTGCATGTTCGACAGTGTTTGGTGTTTTTAAGATTTTGTGAATAGGGGTTATATGCTCTGGATGGAGCGGAAGAATGGTGCCAGCAGTGCCCCCCTTGATGGCAAGTGCGGCTCGCCTTGCTGCTATTAACAAGCCTTCTTCTGAGATATCGTTTGTGTATGTGTAAATAGATTGGAGTCCACTAAAAATACGTATGCCAATGCCAAAATCTCGTCCAGATATACTTTGTTCCATCTTGCCGCCTCGTAAAGTTAGTGAATTCACGTATTTATCTTCAATGAATAATTCTGAAAAATCTCCCCCTGAAGTAAGGGCTGCTTGCAGTACATTTTCAATAACCGATTGTTTAATCATCTATCTTCCTCCTTTTCTCAATTGTAGCGTACTTACTATATTTATTTACAGAATAATAGAAAGATTCCATATTTTGATGATTTACAGAAAGTAAGTTAGAAAAATATTTTTGAAGAGGAGAGAGGGTATAAATCATCGGTTACATACATATGAAATTCGGAAATCTCCAATATGTACAAGCTATGCAGAGAAATAGTGGATGAAAGTGGCGGATTTCTTGGGTGAAAACTTTTTTGTGTTTTTTTGATTAGAAATATTGCAAAAACTAATCATATTAGTTAAAGTATTAATAAGATTAGTTTTTGGAAGGGAATTGATGAAAAATGAAGATAACAAGGATTGGTACAGTTTTTCAATTGTCATTTATGCCAAGATTATTTCCTGTTAATTGTTATTTTGTAGAAGAAGAAAACGGGCTTACGCTGATTGATGCAGCGCTGCCATATAGCGCAAAAAGTATCATGGATGCGGCCGAGGATATAGGAAAACCGATTACAAGAATCATTATTACGCACGCACATAATGATCATATCGGCGCGCTAGACACGCTAAAAGAATTATTACCTGAAAGTCAGGTGTACATATCTTCTAGAGATGCGCTGTTATTAGAAGGAAATTCGATGTTGCTACCGAATGAAAAAAACGTACCCATTCGTGGAGGTCTTCCCAAAAGTATTACAACAAAACCAGATGTATTACTTGAAGAAGGTGATCGTGTTGGTTCATTAGAAGTGATTGCAACACCAGGTCATACCCCAGGTTCTATCAGTCTTTTTGACACACGCAATAGAAGTTTAATTGCTGGCGATGCACTAATAACTAGGGGAAAGCTAGTAGTATCTGGCATGATGAATCCATTGTTCCCGTTTCCAGCGCTAGCAACATGGGATAAATGCACAGCTCTTGAAAGTGCCAAAAAATTAAGTGATTATAAGCCAAACTTACTCGCTGTTGGTCATGGGAAGATGTTAGAGCAACCCCAGAAACTTTTGGATAGGGCCATCGCACAAGCAGAAATCAAATTTTTACAATCAAAATAGGAAGTGAGAATAACATGTCACGACGAATAAAATTAGATGTATCGATTATTTTACAAAAGGCAACTGAGTTAGTGGATGAATATGGGCTAGATCAACTTTCAATCGGGTTATTAGCAGAAAAATTGGAAGTGCGACCGCCATCCTTATATAACCATCTAGATGGCTTAAATGGTTTAAAGCAAAAGCTAGCCATTCAAGGTGTAAAAAAGCTAAATGAAACGATGCTTCAATCTGCTGTAGGGCGCTCAGGGGATGATGCTATTCGTGCCATTAGTCAAGCATATATTCAATTTGTAAGAATGCATCCGGGACTTTATGATGCGAGCACGCGCTTTCCAGATGCGAATGATCAAGAGTTACAGCAAGCACAGGAGGCTGTTGTGCAACTGGTAGTTCAAGTGCTAAATGCTTATCATTTGCAAGAAGAAATGGCGATTCATATGGTGAGGGGATTGCGAAGTATTTTACATGGCTTCACTTCGATTGAACAGATGGGCGGATTCGGGATGCCACTAGATATCAATCAAAGCTTTTCAATCCTCATAAATACCTTTATTGAGGGCATACATGCAGTAGCTTCCAATGAAGATGGATTTATACAGGTGGATAATTAACCTTTCTGTCCACTTGTTGTAGGAATCATGATTATTAAAAATAGCCTCTTATAATCTAGTTTTTAAAGACATGACATAATTCTCCTCGTCTTTAGCCAAACTGATGGAAATGACTTGAGGAAGGTGATGACATCCAGAACGACTATCATGCAGGTGATATTGTCTATATTTTTTAACCCGCATTAACGGTCAGTAAAAACGTCCACCTCAAGTGGAAAGAACGAGGTGGTCGATCAACTGACCGTAAAAGCCCGATTGGTTCGGGGCAACAGGATGTTTAATGTGCGAAAGCGAAGCGGCAGCGACAGGATGTTTAATGTGCGAAAGCGAAGCGGCAGCGACAGGATGTTTAATGTGCGAAAGCGAAGCGGCAGCGACAGATGTTTTTTGTGCGAAAGCGAAGCGTCAGCAACAGATGTTTTTTGTGCGAAAGCGAAGCGTCAGCAACAGATGTTTTTTGTGCGAAAGCGAAGCGTCAGCAACAGGATGTTGGTCACACAAGCTTTTTCACAGAATGTGAAGGTTTTAGCTTGTGTTCCTCTATTTATTGTGGGGGATGAAGAAAACCCCCACTGATTGAAGTTTCGCTTTACGGAATCACCTATTCAAGAAATAGCGAATATACAGGAAGCGGCTGTGGTGAAGAATCCAGATAATCCAATGAATTAGCGCTCTTTTTATTTGAAACGTACTATCCTTTAACGACTGACCTTGTGGTATTTGCAAGTGAAGTAGATGCGGAACAGGCGTATCATCAGTATTTTCATTGATGGAGGGTGCACATGAAAAAGCCATTTACACAATGTTTTTTACAAAGAGTACACTTTAGATTGTATGAGCTCATTACAATTATTTTCACAGTAAAAACAGTATGTAAATTATTAATTTCAGAAAATTCACTTTATATACATACTTTATTGTAATTAAGAATATAACGTTAGGATTTTTGTAATATAATAAATTTAAATTCATGAAATAACTGTTAGTTCTGAAAATACTATCATTTTTTATGAATTTGAAAAGGTACATATTTTGAAAATTTTTGGAGGTGTAACTCAATGAAAAAGTATTTTTTGTTAATGGCAACTTTTTTGACAATCGGTATTTTGTCAGCGTGTTCGTCTGATGATGCGGACAACACAAAATCAAGTGACAAAGAAACGAAAATAACTGTGTCTGCTGATGAGGAGGCTATTGCTTCTGCAAAAGCTGTGTTCCAACAAATAGGGGAAGTTCCGGTTCCGGAAGATAACCCGATTACGGATGAAAAAGTTGAGTTAGGGAAACGTTTATTCTTTGATTCTAGATTATCTGGGAACAATGTTCAAAGTTGTAGTTCATGTCATCAACCTCAAGCAGGCTATGGGGATAATTTAGCTACATTTATTGGGTTTGAAGGTTTCAAAGGTCATAGAAATAGTCCTACAATTATAAATTCGGCGTATTATTCTGAAAACTTCTGGGATGGACGTGCTAGTAGTTTAGAAGAACAAGCGCAAGGACCTATTACTGCAGAAGGTGAAATGAACCAAGATCTTGATGGATTAGTAGAAGAATTAAAAGCAGTTCCTGAATATGTAACTGATTTCCAAACAGTTTTTGATGAAGACATTACTGTTAATAATATTATGAAAGCAATTGCTACATTTGAAAGAAAAATTGTCATTAATGATACTGCTTTTGACAAATACTTAGCCGGTGATGACACTGCAATTTCTGATGTAGCGAAAGAAGGAATGGTACTTTACAATGGTAAAGCAAGTTGTATTGTGTGTCATACGACGTCTACATTGTCTGATGGAAAATACTATAACTTAGGTATTGAAGGCGATGAAGGTCGTTATGCAGTAACTAATAATGATGCTGATAAGGGTGCATTTAGAACGGCTTCTTTACGTGGGGTTACTCATACAGGCCCTTACATGCATGATGGTAGTTTAGCTACATTAAAAGATGTTGTTGAGTTCTATAACGAAGGCGGAGGAGCAGATGCTAATAAAAGTAATCTAATCCAACCACTTGCTTTAACTGATGAAGAAATTAATCAATTAGTTGCTTTCTTAGAAACTTTAGGTGGAGAAGTGCCACTAGTAGAAGCTCCTAAAGCGTACTAAAATAATATGTAAATAAAATTTAGGAACTATTGCAAAATACCGAAAGGTCAAAAGCATTGGTTCCTTTTTTAATGAACGAAAAAAGAGGACTAAAAAATCTCAGAATAGTAGTTATGAATAAAGAAAAATAACTATTACAATGGAAGAGGATTATCTGAAGGAGACTCGAAAGTAATGTTGAAGCAGGCGATGCTTATTGTTGCTGCCATGAATTTGAAGAAAATTACTATTTGGTCATGGTTAGAAATACACACTGTGTTAGCAGTGCTGCTCATAAGAGTTACTGACTTTAAACTTACACGTCATCTGAATGTAAATCACAGAAAAAATCACAAGGTTTCGGGATTCACCAGCATTCCTGAAACCTTGTGTCTTCAATCTAAAGGCTCCGTGTTTAACGGAGCCTTATTCCGATCTTTATTAACCTGCATATGAATGCAGACCTGCAAGTAAAAAGTTAACGAATACTAGGTTGAAAATAATAAGTCCAAATCCAACAATAACTAACCATGCGGACTTTTCACCTTGCCAATTTCGTGATAAACGTAAGTGTAAAAAAGAAGAATAAAATAACCAAGAAACTAATGCCCAAACTTCTTTAGGATCCCAACTCCAAAAACTACCCCAGGCAATTTGTGCCCATATCATACCAAAAATTAAAGCACCTAGTGTAAAAATCGGATAGCCAATTAGTACAGAACGATAGCATATTTCATCTAGCAAATCGGCTCTAATATTCTTAGTAAACGGTTGTAAAATAGCAGCGAATCGCTTTCTCGTAATCAATCGAACTAATATATATAAAATTGCGCCAAAAATAAATGACCAAATGAATGTATTTATTTTATTTGAATCAACAACATCACCGATAAACGAAGGCGTTTCAATAAATGAATCGGAGCCTGTTTCAGATACTAATACGCCGTCGGTTGGACCTAAAATAATTGGCATACGATATTCGATATATTTTTCTCCATTATCAATTTGGAAAACTGCTGCGTATCTACCTGCAGTAGTAAATGAAAGTGTAGCAATAATAAACCCTGCTGTAACAAATAATGTAAAAAGAACAGCTTCTAACCAAAAAGTCTTTTTAGATTTAATATTCTGGTCTACTACTTTTACTAAGTAAATGATAGCAATAACGAAACTAACAGCTAAAATTCCTTGCCCTAACGCAGACAACATGACGTGAATTTGTAAAAAGTTACTTTTTAATGAGGGTGCAAGGGGAGTAATGTCTCTTGAAAACATACTTGCAAAACCTATCATTAATACAACTAACGGTAATGTAAACATTCCTATTACACTTAAACGATAAATGAAAAATAGTATAATAAACGCGATAATAAACATTAATCCAAAAAAGGTTGTAAATTCATACATATTACTGACGGGTGCATAGCCACCTACTATCCAACGGAGTATAAAGGAAGTAATTTGCGAAATACATCCAATGATTGTTATCACAAATCCAATATTAGCAACCTTTGCAGAGTTCTTTATAGCTACAGCTTTTTTCTGGCGTATAGAAGCTCCAAAAAATAATGTAGCAACTAAGTATAAAGCAAAGGCTATCGTTAATAAATATCCACTTGCTTCTTGCATTATTTAATCCTCCATCTTTAATTATTTCTTTTTATTATCTACTAATTGATCTTCTGGAATAGTTAAGGGTAATTCTTCCAAAACTTTTTCCAACTCTCTCCTTAATCCAAAATAATTTTTGTTTGTATGAGAGGCAATGAAAACTTCATCCTCTTTCACAGTTATCCACACGCGGCGATGATACCAAAATGAACCGATCATTACACCAATTATAAAAATTGTTCCTCCAACAAATAAAACTGGTAACATTAAGTCTTTCTTTACAAGCAAATATGTAATATAGTCATAGCCTTCTTGTACATAATTCAAAGCATAATTATTTTGTGAATTATTCGGCTCAAGTAAACCTAACATCGTAAAGTAAATCGTTTCTCCATCAGGAGATTCTGGTGTAATCATTTTAAATAGAATAAAAGGGTTATTTGGATTAGCTGATAGACTTGTTGGCTGTTCATCTTCGTCTAAAGAAAAATCGGGGAGATATTCTTCAATAACTACTACATATCCATCACCTAAATCATATGTCCTTTCTGGATTCATTAAATCTACTGTAATTGTACCAATTGGTTTTCCATTAGCATTCTCTTTCTTCTGTAATGCAAATGTAATTTCACTAAATTGAGCATCATAACCCATTTGGTAAATTGCATAACCATCGAATTTTAAAGGTTTATTCATCATCACATCGTATTCTGTAATTTCTTCCAATTCAGGCGTAGCACCAGCAATAGTCTCACTAACAGATTTATATAAAACACCATGTGTTGTATAACTTTTAATAATTGAACCATTATTTTTTTCTAAAGCACTTGCAAATGCTTTATTGTCTTCTTCATCATACATTTCTACAATAAACTCTTTATTTTTGAAATAATATGCGCCATCTGTTCCTGGGATAACAACTGTATCTCCCTCTCTAACAGCTAAAGACTCCTCAATATGTATTCCTGGCACCAAACGTAACATACAACCCGCAATGAAGATGATTAACCCAATGTGATTAATATAGGGGCCCCAACGGGAAAAAAGCCCTTTTTCAGCTAAAAGACTTTGATTTTCGATTCGTACATTATAGTGATGCTTCTTCAATCGTTGCTCTAATTCAGTCATATTCACTTTTGAACTAGCAATCTTAGTTGATGAAAAAAAACGTTGACGTTTCATAAATCCATTTGAACGTTCAACACGTTGTTTCTTCAACGCACGATAAAGGGGTACAAAACGGTCTAAACTGCAGATAATTAAAGAGGCGGCTACTAAAAAAACGAGCGTAATATACCACCAAGTTCCATATAATTTATGAAATCCCAACATATAAAAAATAGCACCAAAAACCCCGTATTCCTCTTCAAAAAATTGCTCTACGGTTGTCCCAAAAGGGATTACCGTATTTTTTTCTTGTGGCAATAATGAGCCGATAGCAGATGCAACTAACGTAATGAATAGAAGACAAATTGCAAATTTAACAGAAGAAAATATAGTCCAAACTTTATCTATGAAGGATTTTTTATGTATTTCTGAACGTCTTGCAACTCCCTCATAACGCATATCGACTAATTTGTTATCAGTTTTTTCGTTATGTCCTAATGATCTACCACAAGCTTCACATAAATTGGTTCCATGTGGATTCACATGACCACAGACGCATTTTACTCTATTCATAAAAATATATTCTCTTGTAATTAGATAGACGGTGGTTGAACATTAGTATAATAGTATTTTTGAATAATAAATTTTCGTATCAATTTAAGGAAATCTAAACGAAAAAGTTCATCATGCTTGATCCTTAAATCGTAAAATATATTGCCGTCCAATATTAACAAGAGAACAAACCCTCCCTTCTATGTATCAAGATGTTGGTTTAATTTTATCCATACTTGCTCGAATAGACGCTTCTGATAATGTTCCGGATATAATATCAACGATCATGCCATCTTTATCAATTAGAAATGTAGTAGGTAACGGAATAAAATCATATAAATTTGTTACGGTACCTCCACGATCATATAGAATAGGAAAATCCAATCCATACTGATCTATAAAGTTATTAACTCGTAACTCGGCTTCACCAATATTTATGGCTAAAATTTCTACACCGTCTGCTTGATATTCCTTAAATACGTTGTTCATATAAGGCATTTCTTTTTTACAAGGTCCACAATACGTTCCCCAAAAGTTTAAAAAAACCCCTTTGCCTTTATAATTCGATAGTTGAAATTCCACACCATTCATATCTTTTAAAATAAAATTCGGTGCTTCATCACCAATCGAAATGATATCCTTCTTCTCTTTGAAAAAACTCATACACAGAGTATAGATTAATGCAGCAATGATTAATGCCAAGACGACGGTTCTCATCGCCAATCTTCTTTTTTTTGTTTCCATGCACTCCCTCCTAATATTGGCGCTTTCAGTATATCATTTAATTTAAATATAATATTTTATAAAATTGAAAATTATATGATAATTATTTCAATTTGCTTTTTTCTGTTTTTTATTCTATCTGAAAATTACTGAAGCAGTCAGATTTGTTCGTATGTTTTCAACCGTATTCAATTGAAAAAGCCCGATGTATCAATGTAGAAATCAAAAATTTTCGCAGTGTAATGGATGGTGAGCGAACACTGTGAGTTCATGTTTATCGAAGTCAAGATTGTGGAAATGTTAACAAAGTATGGCGGAAGTTAGTAGAAATTATTACTATTTATATAATGAAATAGTTTTTTATTTATTATGTAGTACGTGAATATTATAATGATTTTGAAATGTCGATAAATTTATATTCGAAAGAGAACCAAAATAATAATGTTTTTTTTGGAAACTAATTTCTTATGAGGAGGAAGTCGTAATGTTAAGAAAAAGTTTATTTGCAAGTTTGTTAATACTTTTACTTGGAATAGTTGGTTGTAGTGGAGACGAAAGTAGTGAAGAGAATGGTGCTATAGAAAATGAAACAACAGCGGTAAATGATAAAGCGCAAGAATTTTATAACAAAAAATGTGCTAATTGTCATGGTCAAAACTTAGAAGGTATTGTAGGACCAACATTAATAACTGCTGGATCTATGTATGATGAAGAGGAATTGTTGGATATTATTGTAAATGGTATTGATAAAACAACAATGCCTGGAGGATTATTAGAAGGTGAAGAAGCAGAAGTAGTAGCTCAATGGTTAGCACAGCAAAAATAAATTTTAGAGCAATTTGATGGTAGGGGAAATGAAAACTACTGTTTACAGTTAGGAGAATAGCGGTAAATGGTAAATTATTATTTTACATAGTAATAGCAAAAGTTTAACGAAAGATATTTTTAAAAAATACCTGATAATTTCTACATAATGGCATCAACATATTCAGTAACACCAATTAGAATATTTTACTTGAGAGCACATACTTGGATGTGCTTTTTTGTCGTCTAGCGCCACATGTGCTGTATAATCCGATTGTCGATGGTAAGCCTAAATGGATAGGATTAAAAAAGAGGAGATGTCACCATGTACTCATTTCAACCAAACTGTTGGTCAGAACACGAGGAGCTAGAGGTTGTCTTGCTTTGTGCACCTTCTCAATTGGATGTGCCTGATTTAAAAACGGCAGAGAATGTGCAATGGAGCGCTTCTGTTCATCAGGTAAGAGCAATGGAGAATTTTTTGGAATTTAAAGATGTCTTAGAAAATGCAGGGGTCAAAGTCATTGATTATTCGAAAGAGCTACCAGCACAGGAACAACTACTTAGTGATCAACTTTTGAATCGCTATTTTGTGCGTGATCTTGCCTGTGTCTTTGGCAATATGATTGTACCGGGAGAAGCGGGCATTTCGATGAGACGCCCCGAGTATGTACATGCCCATACACTATTGGAAAAATGGTTTCCTAAAAGTTATAACCACAACAAAGTCCCTAGAAAAGCATTAGAGTTTGGTGATGTCCTGATTCTCAATAAAGACGCTGTGCTTATTAATATTGGGGTACGAACAACAATTGAAGGTGTGGAGAGTATAAAGGAAAAAATCTTTGAGGCAGGCTTTTGTGAAATCGGTATTATTGACTTACCTCGGAGTTCGGATACCCTTCATTTGGATATGAATTGTAATGTAGCGAATGAGGATCTCGTGATGGCGAAGAGCTTTATGCGTTATTTTCCTGTACATGTGTTCACTGCTCAAACGGCACGTTTTGATATGACGGATCAGTTTTTAAAACGCCACGGGTTTGAGGTCTATTGGCTCGACAAATATGAGTCGATTCCTGATTTTAACTTTCTAAACCTGAATCCAGGGACGTTAATAATTAGTAAGAAGGCTACGAAACAACCATTTAAAAATCATCCAAAATTACAAAAGAAGAACATCATCGAAATTGAAGTGACAGAGCTCGAAAAAGGCGGCGGCGGTATTCGTTGTATGACACTGCCGTTATTGCGGAGAAGGTAAATCATCTTACAGGCATCGGAGTGATTCGAATGACATCGAAAACAACTAAAGGTCGTATGTCATGGTGGCAACTTTCCCTTCTCGGTGTGGGCTGTACATTAGGGACAGGATTTTTCCTTGGGACGAGTATGGCTATTGAGAAAAGTGGTCCAGCTGTGTTAATCCCCTTTTTAGTAGCGGCAATTGGCACCTACCTTGTCTATGATGCCCTTGTAAAGATGTCTGTTGACAATCCGGATAAGGGCTCATTCCGTACCTATGCTAAACAAGCATTTGGCAAGTGGGCTGGATTTAGCAATGGATGGGTCTATTTAATGTCTGAAATGCTGATAATGGGCAGTCAACTGATGGCACTAGGGATTTTTACGCGGTTTTGGTTTCCTGCATGGCCATTATGGATTGCGACATCCATTTTCGCCGTCCTTGGTTTGATTGTCATTCTTACTGGTATGAAGGGCTTTGAAAATTTTCAAAATATCTTCGGTGTGCTGAAAACCGCTGCCATTGTTATGTTCATTGTTTTAGCCGTCATGCTCGTGATGAAAGGGTTTAACAGTGAACCAAGACAACTAGATGCTTTCATGGAAAACTATCAGAGCTTTTTTTCAGAAGGTGTGAATGGCATATGGCTTGGATTATTGTATGCATTTTATGCTTTTGGCGGCATCGAAGTGATGGGTCTATTAGTTATTGATTTAAAAGATCCAAAACAAGCACCTAAAGCTGGAAAAGTAATGATTGTCGCACTAACTACGATTTATGTCATCGCCATTGGCTTTGCGCTTACGCTTGTTCCTTGGGGAGATTTTCATGTAGATGAAAGTCCCTTTATTACGGCACTTGAAAATTTTGATATCCCCTTTGTAACGGATATCATTAATGGCATTCTAATTATAGCAGGCTTCTCCACAATGGTTGCTTCCTTGTATGCTGTGCTGACAATTTTAACAACGCTTGCAGAAGATCGAGATGCACCGGCTTGTCTAGCTAAAAAAGGCAAGTTAAAAGTACCGTTTCCAGCATTTCTCTTTGTAGCAGGTGGTTTAATTATCATCATTGTCATCGGGTTTTTAATACCGGAAAAGATCTTTGAATATTTGATAACAGCTGCGGGCCTGATGCTGATCTATAATTGGCTCTTTATTTTAGTGACGTATGCCAAGCTTATGAAATTATCGACAGCACAACACATAAAAAATAGCATAGGTATGGTATTGATAGCGATAACCGTATCGGGGACGTTAGGCGAAAAAACAAGCAGACTCGGATTTTATGTGAGCCTGCTTTTCATAGTCATAATCGGAATTGCGACACTACTGATGATGAAAAAACGGCGAAACCATCAGCGTACTTGATGACAGCTCTTACTCCTGCGGTGGAAACTTGAGATCCAGTTGCATCTTGAAAAATGGACATGAGGCTGGACTACGGTCATCATCACTGATAAAATACTGTTTCCATTCATGATTGTGAGCTTGCCCGTACCATTTTAAATCAGGATGACCTGGAATGGCATCATAGGCATCGATGCGCTTGCGTATTAATTTTTTTAATTTGCGTCCAAAGACAGTGGAGTCGTTCATGTCCGCAAACACCCAGCGTGGCTGGAATGCCATGAACAGCGTGGGGAAGTAACGACTTTTGCGCAATAGATGAGCTGGCGTAGCACAAAATACAAAATAAGGCTCACCGTTAAAGCAAAATTCCCATTGATGATTGGAAGGATCTGGCGGTATATCTGCTGGCCAATCCTTGTCATCAAATGTGGTTAATTTGTTTAAAACAGACCAAAACAATTGCCGATAATCCTCCACCTCAAACCCCTTAAGTAACTCTTCAGGTGTTTCAAAAAAAATAGCCAGTGAGGTATATCTCCCAGAGGTTCGTGCGCATAGATCGTACGCTCTTAAGCAATCTGCTAATTCTTTTGCGGTATGAACCTCTCGTGGATCACCAACAAAACCATAGCGCAGCTCATTCGATAAAAAGCCCTTTCTTGCTGGGATACAAGGGAACCTGTTTGCGTCATCGGCAATCATGGCAGAGAAGGCGTTATAAGCGGTTTGCTGCCAGAGGGGAAGGGTTTCTGAATGTTTGTCTAACCAATGCTTTTCTAAAACTGCACCCACTTGAGTCTCCTCCTTCTATACATCCTTAGACTATTAATGAAGAACGAATTGGGTGACGATTTACACGTAATTATTTGAAAATAACTACATATGCTTGATCTTTGAAATCTTGGGCAAAACACTACGTTATACAGTGCTTGTTTAACGAACAATTCGGTGATGTTAAAATAAAACTAAGATGGAAGTAAATGATTATTTTTGTTTTACTTATCGTACCATGAACAGTGTTGAAGAAGGAATAATAGAAGTATAAGAATTTAGGATTAATTTCTGGTTGACAAAGTAAATGGTGGGATTTCCTGTGAGGTGAAAATAAATTGGATCTATCCATTGTTAATGTAACAGATCGTATGTTAAGAATCATGAAAAACGCAGAAAATGAAGCGGAAGATAGGAGCAATCTATATGAGTATTAGAAATTCAGTAAAAGCAATAATCATTAGTGGAGACAAGATATTATTAACAAAAAATCAGGATAGTGAGGGGTTTTTCTATCTTTTTCCTGGCGGTGGACAAGAACACGGCGAAACCATTCATAGGGCTTTATCAAGAGAGTGTTTGGAAGAAATAGGTCAGGAAGTAGCAATCGGTGAGCTACTTCATATTCGGGAGTATATAGGAAAAAACCACGAGCATGCTTCCTTTGATTTTAATGTACATCAAGTTGAATATTATTTTGTGTGCAACCTAATTGATGACAGCAACAATACTAAAATACCAACAAATCCCGATAGCTATCAGGTTGGGATAGAATGGTTACCAGTTAATGATTTACTGGAATATCGGATTTATCCTAAAGAACTAAGAAAACATATCCTACAGCATGTTAAGCACCAGAAATCACCCATTTATTTAGGCGATATCAATTAAAATCTTGTTTGGTCATCGTGGCAAATCACCTAAAAGTATAGTTATGTTGAAGTTTCGTATGGTGTTATGTTCATATTTAGAGGATTGGAACAGGAAGAGCGAGACAGTCCAGACCCTTGTCTGCACACAGTTGAAGGAAGTGGCCCGTCCCTGCTTACTCCATCACAAAAGGTATTCGGAATGATCCCATTCTGAAGTCCTTGTCTATTTTTGACGATTGAATACCTTGCTTTGTAGCACATGTAATGCATTATTTATTTCTACTAAATCTTCCTCCGAACTATTTTGGATAAGCTGTTGAAAACGTGCTTCAACACAGGCAAAAGCCTCATTCATCATATTTTCTCCATCATTCGTAAGGCAAATATAGTGTTTTCTGCGGTCCTCGGTATCGCTCATTTTTTCAATTAAATTTTTTTCTTGTAGTTTCTTGAGCTCACGGCTTGTATTAGGTAATGACATATGCTGGCAATCACTAATTTCAGTAGGCGTGACAGGCTGGCTCACTTTTATATATTCGAGAATTTTATATTGAACGGGCGTAACGGTGTCGATGTTAACGTTTTGTGTTAAATCATGTGTTACTTCATGAACGGCTGTTGTAAATGTGACAAATTGATTGAATAATGATTTCTTGTCCATAATTTCACCTCTTAGTGACAACATAACAAATAACTTATCCTAAAACAATTATCATTTGACAACTAAAAAAATGGAGGTTATTATTTAGTTATCGAATGATAAGTAATGGAGGATGTTATGAAAACATTAATTATTTACACGTATCCCAATCATAAAAGTTTGAACTTCGCCTTTTTACAGGAGGTCATCAAAGGTTGTAACGAAAATCCGTACATAAGTGAATTACAAGTCTTGGATTTATATGCAGAAGAATTTGATCCAATCTTAGAATTTAATGAATACAAGCGACGCCGTGATATGTATCTCGATCCTAAGCTAGAAAAATATAGAGAACAACTTACATGGGCCGATAAAATTGTCTTTGTGTATCCGATATGGTGGGGCAGACCTCCAGCGATGCTTCTGGGCTATATTGATCAATTATTTGCGGCAAATTTTGCTTACAGAGATAAGAAGGGGCTACTACCAGAGGGGTTGCTAAAAGGAAAATCAGTCGTATGCGTATCCACTATGAAGGGGCCTGCAAAATATCCACTTTTATGGTTGAATAACGCGCATAAAATCTTGATGCGAAAGGCTTTATTTAATTTTGTAGGGATTAAGAAAGTGAAGTTTTTTGAATTTGGCAGTATGGAGAGTAAAAAGGGGGGACAACAGAAAAAATTAGAAAAAATCTATCAGTATTTTAGCAAAGTAGCTTACTAGCAAGTGATAAAAAACGAGGCTGGGACATAACTTTAAATTTTAAGAAAGAGGAGCAAAGGCGTTATTAAATTTTTGCTATCTAAAAATGAAGAAAAATTTAGACGTTCTTCCTTTTGGAATAAATAAAATTCAGAAGAGAGTACTAGTTGATGGTAGCGAAGGCTACGCCCCCGGAAAGCGTCCGCCGCAGCGGACATCAACGCTTACAGCGAAAAAGTGTTAGATCGACAGCAGTCAATCTAACACTTTTTCTCTTTTGTACCAGCCTCGTTTTTAGTGTTCTCTTGTTATCTCCAAGGGCATTGTAATAGTAAATGTTGTATGTTCAGCAAGCTTACTTTGAACCGTGATGCTACCGTGATGTATATCCAGTATTTTTTTTACAATGGATAATCCGAGACCGCTGCCGCCATTTTTAGCAACCCGAGATTGATCTGCTTTATAAAAACGTTCAAAAACATGCTTTTGTTGTTCTTCCGTTAACCCAATGCCATTATCAGCAATGACAACAGTCACCATACCCTGTTGTGAAGTCATCGAAATGCGAATCTGGCCGCCATGCGGTGTGAATTTAATGCTGTTGCTCAATAAATTCATCCATACCTGATTCATTAAGTCCTCATCCGCCTTGATTGAAAGGTTCTTCAATTGAATATCCATGTCAATGTTTTTCTCTAACCAATTGGGTTCTAGCGATAATACAACATTACGTAATTGCTTATCGAGTCGATAATGCTTCGGTTCGAACGGATGGTGTTGAGATTCTAAGGAAGTGAGCTTTAGTAAATTATCACTAATTTTTGATAACCGATGACTTTCCATTTCGATGATTTCTAAATAGTGATGTCGTTTTTCCTCAGATAAGTTCATGTTTTTCAAAGCCTTGGCAAAGCCATTAATAGAGGTGAGGGGCGATTGAATTTCATGAGAAACATTCGAGATAAATTCTTGACGCATTCGTTCTAATTCACCCAACTCAACCGCCATTTGATTGATACCATTAATGAGCTGTCCGAAATGATCGTTATCCTCATCTGATTTTATATCTAATTTTACAGTAAAATCTCCTTTGGCGATTCGCCCTATAGCATCGACAATCGTGTCCCAATAATTCCGTTGTTGTTTTAAGCCAAGTAAAAAAATGACGGCGGCAGAGCAGGCAAAGAGCACAAATACACCGATGACAGTATTTAATTGCTGCCAAAATCCATGGGGGTGTCGATCTAACCAACTATAAATCCATGCGGTTACATGAAAAGCAATAAACGCAAATAATAGATTGGCCAAAAGAAAGACTGTCAGTACCATGATCAGCTTGACTACAAATTTCCAATTTTTCATGATTGCAGTTCCAGTCGATATCCTAGACCACGAATCGTCCGTATGGCGAATCCACTTGTTTCTTCAGGGAACCGCTCGCGGAGTCTTTTGATATGGACATCCACTGTGCGTTCATCCCCTTCATAGTCAAATCCCCAAATCTCTTCGATTAACTGTTCGCGAGTAAATGTCTTCCCAGCGTAACTTACTAACGTAAATAACAGATCGAATTCCTTTAAGCGTAGCGTAATATTTTCGCCACCATACACGAGCTCATACGTATTGCGATTCATCCAAACGTTGCCGATTTCCACAGTTTGCGATAAGGAAATACGATAGCGCTTTAAAATAGATTTTACACGGACGATTAACTCGGCTGGCTCAAATGGCTTAACGAGATAATCATCTGTGCCAAGGTTAAATCCTTTTACCTTCTGGGCGGTTTCTCCCTTTGCCGTCAGCATCAGGATGGGTAAATCGTTATTATATTGTCGTATTTCCTTGCATAATGCCCAACCATCCATATTCGGCATCATAATATCCATGATGACCATATCCACTTTTTCGGTGTCAAGCTTTGACAGTGCATCCACACCGTCCACAGCTTCTACAACATCTAAGCCTTCATTGTGTAAAAATACTTTTACTAGTTCTCTAATATGATCATCATCATCCACAACTAATAGTTTTGTCATGAGCACAAATCCCTTCGCCTTTACTCTTTAATACGTAATTGTTGTTTGGCAAACTCTCTGTACATGTCGTGTGTTTCAAATAATGTTTCATGCGTGCCACTACCCGTAATATGTCCTTTCTCCACAAATAGTATTTGATCGGCATCCACAACGGTAGAAAGGCGGTGGGCAATGACAACAGTCGTTCTGCCATTCATTAAATTATCCAATGCTTTTTGAACATAAATCTCCGACTTACTATCAAGACTTGAGGTTGCTTCATCTAACATTAAAATTTGTGGATCACGCAATAATGCGCGCGCGATAGCAATCCGTTGTCGTTGTCCACCGGATAGTTTAATGCCACGTTCGCCGACTTCTGTGTCGAATTTATCGGGTAGTTCATCAATAAATTGATGTGCATAGGCCATTTTTGTTACTTTCTGAAGTTCCTCATCTGGCACTTCTCTGCCGATACCATAGCAAATATTATCGCGAATGGTTCCGGATATCAGCGCACTTTCCTGCGCAACGTAGCCAATTAGGCTTCTCCAAGAATGGAGGGAGAATGTTTCAATCGGTGTATCTCCGAGTGTAATGATGCCTTTAGTAGGGCGATAGTATCGTTCTAGTAAAGAGAATGTCGTCGTTTTTCCTCCGCCACTTGGTCCAACAATAGCTGTCACTTTACCTGGTTCAATGGAGAAATTGATAGCAGATAATATGGCTTCCTCACCATATGCAAAGTCTACATTTTTTACATGAATCGGGTCCTTTACGGTATCTAATTGTTGTCCTACATAAATATCTTCTTCTTCGTGTTCAAGTAAGGCGCTGATGCGTTCTGTGGCACCCATCGCTTTTTGCAATTGTGTGAAGAACATCGTTAATTGCGTCATTGGCATAATGATTTGAATTAAATATAAAATAAATGCCACCATGTCGCCAGCTGTGAGCTCACCAGAAGAGACACGCACACCACCATAGCCGATTATTGCAACGAGTACAGACATCAACACAAAGGAAATTAACGGTGAAATGAGTGCGTGAATCTTTGCTTCTTTTAAGCCAAAGTTAAAGAGATTAGTAATCCCTTTTTTGCCACGTTGGTATTCAATGGTTTCTGCATTAGAAGCCTTCACTAAACGTGTTTCCGGCAATACTTGATTTAATACTGCTGTAAATTTTGCTGTTTCGTCTTGCATCCCTTTTGAAATCACAAACATGCGCTTTCCTAACAACATCAAAATAATCATCGCAACAGGAACAGCAATGAGCATGACTAATGTCATTTTCCAATCCAAGAATAATAGAATAATAACTGAACCAATGATGGAAATAACGCCTGTTAAACAGTTCGCAAGATGTTCAGTAATGAGCTCCTTTACCACTGCTGTGTCATTCGTTACGCGACTCAACGTCTCACCTGTATCATTATTATCATAATAAGGGATTGGTAGGTGCAGAAGTTTTCTCCATAATTGATCTCTCAATTTTGCGACAACCTGATGACCAACACGGTTTAAATAATAGATAGAAAGCCCACTTGCTATGGCTTGTGCGATAAATGCGACACCTAATAAAAGTATTTGCCAATAATCAAGGGATTCTAATGAAAAACCATCCACCAATTTTTTCGTGAATAACGGCACGATAAAGCCAACGCCGGTCGTCGCTAAACTCATACATAAGGCAATAATTAAAAGCAGTTTAGGGGGTTCTGCTTGTTTTATAAGTCGTATAAAACGTCGCCAATCGGTCGATTTAGCTTCCTTTTTTGTTGCGTTCATTGTTCAAAATCCTCCTCAGTTTTGTAAAGAAATGTTTAGTACTGCTATGTCCATTACTATAACACTTGTTTATGAACTGAATATGAAATGAAAAGATTAGAGATGCAGTCCTAGGAATGGAACTCAATAGCTGTTTTATCTTTTTGGGAGGTTAAAGACATGACATTCCTTTAAAAAATAAACGTGGGAGCAATAGTTATTTCTTACAATTGGATAAACTAACTTCTCCATTTATTTTGCCAATTTAATAGACCGATAGTCGATCTAACGAGGAAGTATCTTTATGATGGAACCAGATGTTCATCGCGAAGGTTTTGTTAAAGATTTTCATGGTATCGTCATTGGTCTTCGGTGATGTTACATAGTTGGATTGTTAGATTTGTCTTGACCTTCAAGTTACTTGAAGGTTTAAGATTATATGCAAGGAGTGTGAGGGGTTGAATAAGTTGATGACGATTCAGGAGTTTTCTGATAGAACGGGTATTCCTAAAAGTACATTACGCTTTTATGAGTCCAAAAATTTACTATTACCAATAGAAAGAAGTTCGAATGGGTACCGCATTTATGCAGATCATCAAGTGGCCATTGTGAAACTGATATCCACTTTGCGTATAGCCGATGTACCGATCACTAAAATTCAAAATTATTTGCAGGAGCATGACGAGTCGGTTCGTCAAAATATGATGAGCGAGTGGGTTCGGACGATAAGGAATAAACGGGACCTTTTAGATGTCAGCTTACGCTATTTAGAGAGTGATTCCCTTCGAGATGCCATTTATTTAATCGATAAAAATGATGAAAAAATTATTTGGTTCGTCGAGCAATCCACTACAGGTAAATTTGGCGAGCACTTTGTGAAAAGAGCCAGCGAATTAAAGCAATGCAATATTCGGATTAAAAGTTATTATTTAAATTATTTATCAGGACGTGATGTGATAAAAGCACAAATTGGTTTCGGTGTACCAGATGACATGCAAACAAATAGTTTATCAGATGTTGATTTTATCGAGCATATGCCTTCTTGTATATGTCTCGCATTGCCATTTAAAGAGCATCCCACAAAATTAAAGGATGGTTATCAAAAATTACTACAATATGCCCTTCAACATAAATGGGTACCAACTCGATCAATTCTAGAATGGTATCGTGGGGAAGACTTTACACAATTGGATTTGTTATTGCCAGTTATACAAGTTGAGACAAGTTGACAAATGAATCTTAGGATTCACAAAGAACATGACGATGAAAAAAAGCGATGGATAGAAACCAAATTGCTATAGAGGTGGGTACGTTTCAGATGAATAAGTTAATGGGGATTGTTTCACTAATAATGGTCGGTATATTAGCGGTGGTAGTTGCACGTTGTCCTATTTCAACCAATATGCCAATTAGTTTGCAGGAATTCAAATTTAATTATTGTGAACAAATGGATGTTTCAAGGGATATCGAAAAAATAAGAGCTATCATTCCTAATGGGAACATTACGCTTATTGGTACGGAAGATAATCAATTCAAGGTTGAAGGTGAAGTTTATATCAAAGCAAAAAATGAAAAAGAAGCACAGGAAATTTTTAAGGATTATGGAGCTATAAATTCGCATCTAGCGTACATACAATTTGAAGCAAAGAAAGCCTTGAATGAATCAGGTCAGCATCAAACAAAATCCGATTTAACAATTACGTTGCCTCAAGAAATGGTACTGGAATTGGAAATTAATAAGGGGAATGTCAAAGCAAATCATATGTGATGCCCATCATGACACACTGACGTTTCTGAATTAAAGCTGAAAAAGGGGGATTTCTTTAGTCAATTAAATGACTGCATTACTTATGCTGTAGCCGCTTCGTATTGCATCAAGCAAATCGTAAAATCACCAAGGGTTCGGTGTGAATCGAAAACAATGAAAAAATCAAAAAAACGAGAAAATTAGTTGATTGGCGTGCAGACGGCGACTCCTTGGGGACTAGCGAACAGCTTGAGACCCCGCAGAAACATTAGCGACGAGGATGCTCCAGTTTCGCCCCCAGGAAAGCGTCCGCCGAAACGGCAATCAACGGCATCGAAGAAAAAGCCATGGAGAAACGACTAATCGTTTCCACCATGGCTAAAATTCATTTTATGGACTTTTTCAGTGCCCTCAGCTAAATAGAGGTGATTTTTATGTGGTTGTTGTGATAAAAGGGTGGTTTATTATTATTATTAACGCCGTCTTCTACGCCTTCTATTGGGCCTATTCGGACGAGGACGGAACCTGTTGGACGGGAACATTGGGTTGGGAAGATGACGAACGTGTTCATCTTCTTGCGCATACGTGTCTTGGATGTCGTCTTCATGAAGGAAATCAGCTGCCTGCATAGCAGAATAATCCTCCTCATCAGAAGTAACGTGCTGTGTTCGCTTGTTTGACGATGTAATATTCTGAGCGTTATTTAATAGTGGGGTAGTTTGCTGGGTGTTGTTTGTGATGGTAGTCGTGCCTTGGTGTTGTTCCGGAGCATGTTGTGTATCAGCATGGGGCTGTTGAACAGGATGAACATCTTTCATGACAAGTATCGGGCGCATCATATCATGATCCTCGTGCTCAAGGAAATGACAATGCCACATGTAATGTCCGATATGATCTTTCCAGTGCATAATAATTTTTGTGACTTTGCCGGCGTCAGCCTTTACGGTATCTTTCCAACCTTGCTCATAGTCATGAGGCTCTTCAGATGGCCCTGTAAATTCAAGTTTACCCTCGTTTTGATAGAGTTCAACATTAAATGGCCGTCGTTCAAGAATTTTAAACTGAATTAAATGGATATGGATGGGATGGATAAAGGGCGTGGTATTCATAAAATTCCAAACTTCTATACTGTCCCGTGCTGGCTTTTCAGTAGCAGGATCGTGGTACATTCGATCATTTAATAGTAACATCGGTCTGCCGAATTCATCTGTTGAAGCGCTAAGTGGCAGGTTACGCTCGATATGCGCATGATGAGGATGCAAATCCATCGATACAGCGAGCCTCTCGGGAATATCACTTGTATCCTCGCATTGCAGTGGGAGATTCACTTTAAATTTCATAATCAAGTTTGTATGCTCGTCAAAAAAATCTGTATCGGTATTCATTAACGTCATTTCCTGACCAGCACAATCTGTAAAGTCAATGACGACATCTGTTCTTTCAGCCGGTAATAACGCGACGGATTGAATATCACGAGGGGCAGTTAAAAAGCCACCATCCGTACCGAGTTGAATCATCGGCTGGTCGTTTGACAGACTGATGACATAGCCTCTTCTATTGGACCCATTGAGTAAACGGAATCTGTATTTTCGAGGCTCGACATTTAAATAAGGCCAGACCTTGCCATTGACAACAATTGTATTACCGACAAACCCGGGTGTAATCGAAGGGTGTACGGGAACAGGGAATGTTGGCGCGTCGGGATAGAAGAGCGAGCCATCTTGATTAAAGGATTTATCTTGAATCAATAGCGGGAATTCATAATCCCCACTTGGTAAGTTTGAGCGTTCTTCTATAGTATCTCGAAGCAAGTAGAAACCGGCAAGCCCTGCGTAAACATTTAATCGGGTTAAAGCCATCGCGTGGTCATGATACCACATCGTCGTGCCGGGTTGATGATTGGTATATTCATGGATTTCTTTATTGAATTTCGGCCCTGTGTGTGTAAAATCTTTCGTGTACCATGCTTCTGGATGTCCATCGCTTTCCCAATCAACATTTGCTCCGTGTAGATGGGTAACGGTTCTTACCTCCTGGGAATCATTAGCGGCGTGAAGGGTGAAGTCGACCGGTAAAAAGTGTTTATTCGGTAGTTGATTTTTATATTTGACATATATAGTTTTGTCTTTAGCGGCTTCGATAGTTGGACCTGGATAGAGCCCATTATATCCCCAAATCGTTGACAGTGGAAAACGCTTATGGAAACGATGCTCCGCTTCCATCATCTTTAATTCATAATACTCTCTTCTCGGTTGACCACTACAGTATTTCGGTTTTGCCGTAACTGGCTTCGGTAGTTCATCTACAAATTTGGGAATAGAAGCTGGGTCAGAAGGATTCACTTTCTTGTACAAAACAACACGTCCCTTCAGTTTTTACATCGATAAATACACAACCTATTACATCATATGGGTGAAAATAATAAGAAACTAGGACAAAAATGGAAGTATTTGTGCTACGATATAAAAAAATATAAAAGTGCAAAAATTCTTAAAATGGAAGTCGGGACTTTTTTACCTTCTGAACCAAATTCAACATGCATGGCAAAAAGCCGCGTGGGAGGAAGTTCGTACCGCACCTCGCATCGTCACGGTGCCTGTTTGTTAGGAAGAACCCTATGCGCCCGATTTAGCTCGGCTAGCGCAGTATAGCGGATTATTACCAGAAGCAGTGCTCCAACGACATTGTGAGTCGAAATATACAGTCTATGCGATGGGTTTCTTACCGGATTTTCCATATTTAGGCGGGTTCAAACTTGAATTGTTTACACCGCATGGCTTTTACACGCGGGCATAAGATTTTAAATAATGAACGGCAAGGGGCTTCGTTGGAGATTTTTTAGGGTGGCGTCATGTTTAAAGCAGTATCAACGCATGAATATGTGCTAACAGGAGCGGATATGCAGGCACAGGTCAATGGGAGGGATATTCAAATAGGGCAGCTAAAACTGAAGTTTATGCGAAGGCTATTGCGCGTGCGGTGAGGGACGTAGATGATCGTCTTCTTTTATGTGGACTGTCGGGTAGTTATTTGACTCAATTTGGTGAGGAAGCGGGCTTGCAGATGGCACATGAAGCATTTATTGACCGCGTGTATTGTGCAAGCGGTTCTTTAACGCCACGAAGGGAACAATAGGCGCTAATCCATTCAGAAAAACAAGCATTAGCGTAGGCACTTTTAATGATTACGGAGCAAAAGGTGCTAGCTATAACGGGCGAGGAAGTGTCTTTAACAGCAGATACGCTCTGTTTACATGGTGATAACGAGGGGGCTATAAAATTTGTGCACCTTATCCACAACAAGCTAACCGAGAAAGCACTCGAAATTAGAGCTTTCACTAAATCATAAAATGGAAAAGTCAGAACGGTAATTTATGGGATGTTTTAGAAAAGTAGGACGAGGGTATGGACTTGGCTTATAATTGATATGGCGTTTATTTGCTATGTTGAGGTGACTTAGATAGTAAGTAAATTCCGGGCATAGAGAAGTGGTGATTAGTTGGAATTAACATTAGATGAATTAAATAAAACAATCTTGGTGATGCGCACGAAAGGGCTTTTGACAGAAGCCTTAGTTCTTGCAAAACAAGGATTATTGGTCGCATTAGAGAATGGTAAATATGGGCATGGATTGGATTTATACTATCAAAAAATATTAATTCATCACGCTTTTGGCGACACATTAAGCATGGTGAATCTAATTCATGAGTACGAAGCATATTGTCAAAAGTATGGTACAGCAAAAGACATCATGCATTTTTACCTCGTGATGTCCTTAATATATGATCTGGTTGGTGTTAAAGAGAAGACGGTGGACATGACCAAAAAATCAATAGAGTATGCGACAGAGCTTAAGGATTTAGTAATGCTTGTACGCTGTCATAGTAATCTATGCTATCTTGAAGTTGAAAATGGAAGTTATGCGGAGGCTATGCAAGCAGGGCTATTAGCGAGAGCATACAATAAAGAACTAGGTAAAACACAGCCTGAGTTGGCGAAATTACAGGAAATTCGCATCAATAATAACATGGCGGACGTTTATATTCTGCAAGGGGCTTTTGATACGGGCCAAACGTTGTTAGATCGTACGTTGCGTTCAGAGCTTGTTCAGAACCATAAACGAGAAAAGGTAGCTGCTTTGTTTGGTTATGGCTTTTTATATGAAAAACAGCAAAAACTTGAAGAAGCAGTGGCCTATTATAAGCAGGCGATAGACCTTGCAAAATCTTACGGTGATAAACCCATTTTAAAGAAAGTGATGCGCATGCTCTTAAATGTACTTTATGAATTGGATCGACGTGAAGAAATTTTTGAAGTGCAACGTGATTATATCGAGCTAACGGAAAAAATGAGTGCCGATAATTTGCTACAACAGGTGATGTATATAGAATTTAATCAACAAAAGGAAAAGCTTGAGAAAAAGGCGCTGTATGATCCCCTTACAGGTGTACTGAACCGCAACTTTTTAGATACAGAAGTAACGGAATGGATGCGGAGAGCGCAAAATGACCAACTTTTTGTAGGGGTTATCGTGCTCGATATAGACTATTTTAAAATGTATAATGATCGGTATGGGCATTTAATTGGCGATAGGGTTTTACAGCTACTTGCCACAGGCTTAAGAGATTTTTTACGGAAGCAGGACGCCGAAATAATTCGCTATGGTGGCGATGAATTCATCATCTGCATTTACAACAAGGATAGGGCGTACATAAACAGACTTGTAATGGAATTGCATGCTTACATGTTGACTTTAGCGCTTGAACATGAAAACGAAAGTTATCCAATCAAGGTGAGTATGGGTGCCTGTATCAATGATCAAAAAAATTATGACTTTAAATATCTATTTGAGCAAGCCGATCGTAGCTTATATAAAGCCAAAAATAACGGTCGTACGAACTATGTGATTCGTGAGCTCTAATTGCATGAAGTTAACGTTTGAGTCATTCCTGTTAAATTCCTATTTGCACAGGTGAATAGGAATTTTTCGTGTGAAAGGGCTGTCTTTTTTCGTGAAAAAGCAAAAAATGAAAGTCGTTGCTCGAATCATTTGAAAACGTTGGTTTATCAACGTACAATATATGAAATTAGGAAACACGACAGTGTGAATTTGGTGTATAATGTTGTGGTATGAGGAAAGAAAGCAGGTTGACAAAAATGGTAAGCAAAATGAAAGTAAATGCAGTTATAGACACGCAAAAACATCATGCACTCTTAGTGAGGAATATACTAGGTGTGGGACATAAGGTGAATAGATGAAAAACTGGCTGATTTTCATTTCTGTCTTTATGGTTTCCTTGTCACTTGTCATAAGTATTTTAGTATTCTGGAAAGCCGAGGCTCCGTTCCGTTCAATTGAAGAGCAGGCTGAACAGTTGGCACTCGATGCCAAGGCCCTCGCAGTTGTATCGGAGTCCTACACATATAATGGCAAAAATTCGTATGTCACTGTGTTCGGGGTAGACGAATATGGTGAAAAAAAGGCTATCTTTGTTCCGACGAATCTAGAAGAGGATTCCATTCAGGAAGTGTTTTTGAAAGATGGTATTACGGAAAAGCAAGCATTATCGGTTTTTAAAGATGAAGGCAATGTACAAAAGGTTCTACATATGAAATTAGGCTATGAGGAGCCAGGGGTTGTTTGGGAAATTACGTACCTCAACAATCACGATAAGCTCAACTATGTCTATATTTTGTTTGAGGACGGCGACTGGGTGAAGCACATTAAGAACTTATAAGAGGAGTAGATTCCGTATGAAAAAATTATTAGCAAACCGAGTAAATACTTTAACACCATCTTCAACTTTAGCGATTACTGCAAAAGCTAAAGAATTAAAAGAACAAGGCATCGACGTCATTGGCTTAGGTGCTGGTGAGCCAGATTTCAACACGCCTCGCAATATTTTAGATGCTGCCATTGATTCAATGGAAAAGGGCTTCACAAAATATACACCAGCTGGCGGTTTGCCAGTGCTTAAAAAAGCAATCATCGACAAACTACAACGCGACAACAGCCTTACATACAAAGCGAATGAGATCATCGTAGGCGTTGGTGCAAAACATATTCTGTACACGTTATTCCAAGTTATTTTAAACGAAGGCGATGAAGTGATTATCCCAATCCCCTATTGGGTTTCTTACCCGGAGCAAGTAAAATTAGCAGGCGGTGTACCAGTTTATGTTGAAGGTACTCGTGAACAAGGCTATAAAATTACGGCAGCTCAATTACGCGCGGCTGTTACAGATAAAACAAAAGCGGTCATCATTAACTCACCAAGTAATCCATCTGGTATGATTTATTCTCGCGAAGAGCTGGTGGAATTAGCTGCTGTTGCAGAAGAAAAAGATATTTTAATCGTGTCAGATGAAATTTATGAGAAGCTTGTATACAATGGTATAGAGCATTTTTCAATTGCAGAAGTTTCTGATGCAGTGAAAGCACGTACAATCGTAGTAAATGGTGTAGCAAAATCTCACTCTATGACAGGCTGGCGTATCGGGTATGCAGCAGGTGATGCAGACATTATTAAACCAATGACTGACCTTGCTTCACACTCTACTTCTAACGCAACGACAACTGCACAATATGCAACAGTGGAAGCTTATAACGGACCTCAGGACACTGTCGAAGAAATGCGTCAAGCATTCGAATCACGTCTTGAGAAAATCTATCCACAGCTAAGTGCAATTCCGGGCTTCAACGTATTAAAACCACAAGGAGCATTCTACTTATTACCAGACGTAGCAGAAGCTATGGCCCATACTGGTTATGATTCAGTAGATGCATTCGCTGCGGATATTTTAACAGAAGCAAACGTAGCGGTAATTCCTGGCTCTGGTTTTGGTGCACCAACTACAATGCGATTATCTTATGCTACATCTTTAGAATTATTAGAAGAGGCAGTCCGTCGAATTGATGCATTTGTAAAATCAAAATGGCAAGACTAATCCTTCTAACCAACTTTGGAGGATATCTATGAAAAAAATTATGATTCAAGATATGCCACAGCATATCGGCGAAACAGTCAAGCTAGGTGCTTGGTTAGCTAACAAACGTTCAAGTGGGAAAATTGCCTTCTTACAATTACGCGATGGCTCAGGCTTTGTGCAAGGGGTAGTTGTCAAGGAAGAAGTAGGCGAAGAAATTTTTGCCATTGCAAAAGGTTTGACACAAGAAACGTCGATGTATATTATTGGCGAGGTTAAAGCCGATGAGCGTTCAAGCTTTGGCTGTGAGCTTGCTGTAACGGGCATTGAAGTTTTACATGTGGCAACAGATTTCCCAATCACGCCAAAGGAGCACGGTCCTGAGTTTCTAATGGATAACCGTCACTTATGGTTACGTTCTCGTAAGCAACATGCAGTGATGAAAGTCCGTAACGAAATCATTCGTGCAACATACGAGTTTTTCAACAACAATGGCTTCACAAAAATGGACCCACCTATTTTGACAGGTTCAGCTCCTGAAGGTACTTCTGAGCTCTTTGCTACAAAGTATTTCGATGAAGATGCATACCTATCTCAATCAGGTCAGCTTTATATGGAAGCGGCTGCGATGGCGTTAGGAAAAGTATTCTCATTCGGTCCAACGTTCCGTGCCGAAAAGTCTAAAACGCGTCGTCACTTAATCGAGTTTTGGATGATCGAACCGGAAATGGCGTTTGTGGAATTTGAAGAAAACTTAGAAGTACAAGAACAATATGTTGAACATATTGTGCAATCAGTACTGGCAAACTGCAAATTAGAATTAGAGCGACTAGGCCGTGATACATCGACACTTGAAAATATCAAAGCGCCATTCCCTCGTATTTCTTATGACGATGCCATTAAACTATTACATGAACAAGGTTTTGACGATATTGAATGGGGCGATGACTTTGGTGCGCCGCATGAAACAGCCATTGCCAATTCTTTTGACAAACCTGTATTCATCACATGCTACCCAGTAGGCATCAAACCGTTCTATATGCAACCACATCCAGATCGTGATGACGTCGTATTATGTGCAGATTTAATCGCACCTGAAGGCTACGGCGAAATCATCGGTGGTTCAGAGCGTATCCATGACTACGAGTTACTAAAATCTCGTCTTGCAGAACACAATTTATCATTAGATGCTTATGCATGGTACTTAGAGCTTCGTAAACAAGGTTCAGTACCGCACTCAGGCTTTGGTCTAGGGTTAGAACGAACTGTGGCATGGATTTCAGGCACTGAGCATATCCGTGAAACAATTCCATTCCCACGTTTACTAAACCGTTTATACCCATAATCGGTTAGTAACAAACAAAAAAACAATTTAAAAGTCGCGTAGTGAAATTTCTACGCGGCTTTTCTACTTATAATAGAAAGAAGGAGTCATCTATATGAGCACAAATAATAATCGACTCCGTACGTGGACTGAGCAGAGAACGATTCAAATACCTCAGCTTTTTTTTCAGTTTTATAAGGAGTTAAACATAGAGGATGAAGAGGCCCTGATTGTCGTGCATTTACTTGCCTTTCATATCGAGGGCAATGAATTTCCTACACCTAATGATTTGATGAGCCGCCTAACAATGCCGAGTGATGCCATTTCATCACGCCTCCAGCGGTTGATGCAAAAGGGCTTCCTCGAAATAACACGTGATGTGGATGCAAGTGGCAAAATATACGAAAAATATTCTGTGTACCCGCTATGGGAGCGCATCATGCAAATCATTGAAATGCAGGAACAAAAAAAATCAGCAACGACCCTTCGACAAGAAGAAGGCGAGTTATTCCGTTTGTTTGAAGAGGAAATGGGGCGTCTTTTATCTCCTTTAGAGCTTGAAAAAATCGGTTCATGGCTAGATGAAGATAAACACAGTCCAGCACTTATTAAAGAGGCGCTCAAGGAGGCTGTGTTTGCTGGCAAAATGAGCATTCGCTATATTGACCGTATTCTACTGGAGTGGAAAAAGAAAAATATTACCACACCTCAGGCTGCACAAAAGCAAGGGGAACAATTCCGTGAAAAGCAAAGTTTTAACAGACCACCAGCCCGTACAACACAGCAAGAAACTCAGTCGACAAACAAAGTAGCTTTTTATAATTGGTTAGAAGAAAGAGAATAGGGGGATTCCAGGCATGTTAACGAAAAAACAATGGGAGCATTGTCTAGCAGAAATGGACAGAATGTTTCCCGATGCACATTGTGAGCTTGTTCATGACAATCCATTTGAACTAACAATTGCAACATTATTATCGGCACAATGTACGGACGTACTCGTCAATAAAGTAACGAAAACATTGTTTCAAAAATATAAAAAACCAGAGGATTATTTAGCCGTTCCCTTAGAGGAGCTACAACAGGATATTCGCTCCATCGGCTTGTATCGCAATAAGGCGAAGAATATTCAAGCGCTATGCGAACGCTTGCTTGTTGAATATGGGGGAGAAATCCCGGCAAGCCGAGAAGCATTAGTGACGTTACCTGGAGTAGGTCGTAAAACAGCCAATGTTGTGTTATCTGTTGCCTTTGATGTACCTGCACTAGCTGTGGACACGCATGTAGAGCGTGTTTCTAAGCGCTTAGGATTATGCCGCTGGAAGGATTCCGTGTTAGAGGTTGAGGAAACAATCATGAAAAAAACGCCTATGGATAAATGGTCTAAAACCCACCATCAGCTTATTTTCTTTGGTCGTTATCATTGTAAAGCACAAAATCCGGGCTGCCATACATGTCCGTTATTGGGCGATTGCCGTGAAGGACAAAAACGTTTGAAAAAAGGGCTGGTGAAGGAAGCATGAACGTAGAGGCAATCGCAAAGGACAAAGTCGATGCATGGTTTGCTGAGTGGACGGCACTAGAAGGCCAAATACATCTAGCGCATGATGCCCGCAACGGCGCAGCAAAGGGCTTGATGGAGCAGGGGATTGCACTGTTTGAGCGTTTACCGCAAGAGGCTGGTGAGGAAGTGATGCCGATTAATGGCATGGAGCGCTTAGTCTTTATCCAAGCAAAACCAGGTCAATACGCATGTTATCGGCAATTAGATGAATTATTTAAAGAAACAAAAAAACGTACAGCACGCTTACGACTACAGGCAGCAAAGGGCTAGGGGTAGACGGATAGAAGTTGCGAAGTCGTGGATAGAACTCTCGAAGTGATGGATAGAAGTCTCGAAGTGACGGATAGAACCCGTAAAGTGATGGATAGAACTCGCAAAGTGACGGTTAGAACCAAACAACCGCATAGAACATGGGAAAGCAGAGAAGCGTTAATGAACTGCCCTGTAAATGTTAGACACCAATCTAACTTTACGGGGTTTTTTTATGGCAAAAGTAAGTGTTGAACAACGTATTCAAGCGCTTCAACGATACTTAAATGGTGATGAATCCATGATTGAAATCGCAAAAGATATCGGTGTCACAAATCGGGTTGTCAGTGAATAAGTTCGCCGTTATCAAAAAAATGGTATAGAGACTTTTTTAAAGTCCTATACAAAATATTCTACTGAATATAGGTTTCGTTGTTCTTTTTGTTTCCTTTTTCATGGATGGATGCCCCTCTTTTTCTTAGAAACAAGGGCATCATAACCACCATTCTCAACCTTTATTTTCCAATTCCGAATCATGCCGGGAGACGAAATGTTAAATAGTGCAGCTGCGTTAATCGAAGATGTACCTGTTTCGTCCGCCGTAGCGGAAATCGACGGGTTCATATAGATACTTCTATATTAAAAGAAAAAAGACTGTAGACAAACTCAATTTTTTGAGTTTGATCTACAGTCTGAAGCAGAGAAGCGTTAATGCTTCTCTGCATTTTTAATTTATTCAGTGCTTGCGTCTTCACCATCAGGCGTTGTAGGTTCGGTTGGCGGAGTAGGTGGTTGACCACCGTTATTGTCATTGTTGCCGTTGTTACCATTATTTCCGTTATCGTTATTGCCGTTATTACCGTTGTTGCCATTGCCGTTGTTTCCATTTCCATTGTTGCCGTTACCATTTTCATTGCCGCTATTGTCACCTTGATCTGGTGGCGTAGGGTTCTCGATGTCTGGTTCATCTGGATTATCTGTTTCTAAATCCTCATCAGGTATACTTGTCACTTGGAAGGATGTTGTACCCGGCTCACTGCGCGTACCATCAAAAATAGCTACTACAGAAATGACGTAATTGCCGTCCTCTAATGTGTTGCCGACTGTTAAGCCTTTACTATCAGTAGTACCAAGCTTGAAAGTTTCTCCACCTTCTAGTGTGGCAGATACTTCAAATGTCGTCGGCAGTGGTTCGTTTGTTTCTGGATCTAATAAGGCATCATGTTCCCAGCCGATGCTGATGGATTGACCACCTAAATCTAAACTTGCACTAACACTGTAAGGTGTTGACAGTTCAGGTGCCTCATATTCATTCGAAACCTCTGTAGGTTCTGTACCTCGAACGAATAATTCTGTTTGACGTCGATCGCTCGGTGTAAAGTCACTCGCTAATCTGAGTGGGTTTGAGCCGACTTCAATTGTAGCTTCTACAACTGAACTTGGTTTTTTGAAACGTGATGTTTCAACGTTCGCCGAAATCTCATTCATAATTTGTTTAAATAAATGTTGTGGTAAACGACGTTCATCCCAAGTTGTAATTGGATCAAAATGTTTTTCATAACCACTCCATACTGCGATTGAATAGTTTGTTGTGTAACCAGCAAACCATGATTCTGGAACACTCGTACTTGGCAAATTATGCTTGTCAAAATCAGCTTTTGAGTAGTTTGTTGTACCTGTTTTACCTGCAATATCTAATCCGGAAACATTGGCAGCCGTACCTGGAGCATCAGGTTTGTTGCCGACAACATCACGTAGCATATCTGTCACCATATAAGCTGTATAGTCACTCATGGCAACATTCGGTTTTTGTGTATAGTCCTTCGATGTTTTGCCATCACGGTAAACAATTTTTGTAATCGCATGAGGGGTAGTGTAAACACCATTATTCCCGAATGCTGCATAAGAGGCTGCCATTTGGATAGGAGACATCGCAATATCCCCACCCCCGATCGCATCAGATTCAAAAACATTTTCAGCATCAATACCTAAGCGACCAATAAATTCTTGTGCTTTATCAGTACCAACTTCTTTTAACGTTTTTACTGCTGGCACGTTACGAGAAGTATATAAAGCTTTACGTGCTGTCATTGCCCCCAAATATTTATCATCCCAGTTCGTGATGGTTTGTTTGGAACCTGTATAATTCATGCGTTCATCGACAAGCGTTTGACCTGTTGACCATTTTAAATATTCGATTGCAGGACCGTAATCAAGGAGTGGCTTCATTGTAGAGCCTGGTTGATGTTTTAAGTCTTCTGCATAGTTGAAGCCACGTTCAGCGCCGTAATTACGTCCGCCACCAACTGCTTGAATCTGACCAGATTTTGTATCAACAACAGCTATACCCGTTTCAATGTTTTCTGTAGGGAAGTTAGCGTCATCATTCATAATGTTTTCTACAATTTTCTGAGCATTCGGGTCAAGTGTTGTATAAACTTTAATGCCCTCTGCCATTGCTGTGCCATCATCGTTTTTCTCAAGTTCATTAATGACGATATCTAAGAAGGCATCATATTTAGAGCCTGCAAATGATTGACGGGTTGCATCATCAGCTAGACCGGCTGTCACTTCCACTGCTTTGGCTTCGTCCATCTCTGCCTTGGAAATTTTACCGTGTTGTAACATTAAACCTAAAACAATATTACGACGCTTCTCAGCAAGATCTGGATTTTTCAATGGATTGTAGGCATTTGGTCGTTGCACCATACCAGCAAGTAATGCTTCTTCATCCAGTGTTAATTCACTTAACTCTTTACCATAGAAATATTGGGATGCTGTTCCAAAGCCGTAGATACGGCCAGACATCAGCATTTTGTTAAAGTACATTTCAAAAATTTCTTCTTTTGAATATTTACGCTCAAGCTGAAAGGCAAGCCAAGCTTCTTGCGCCTTACGTTTTAATTTTTTCTCGTTTTGTAAAAATGAGTTTTTGACAACTTGCTGTGTTAATGTAGATGCACCTTGTGCGCCAAAGCCATCACGGAAGTTGGCAAGAATGGCCCCACCGAGACGATAAAAATCCATCCCATGATGTTGGAAAAAGCGTACATCTTCTGTCGCAAGAATGGCATTGACCATATCCTCAGGAATATCTTCGTATTTTATATATTTCCGGTTTTCTGCACCGATTGTCGCAAAAATTTCACCATTTTTATCGTAAAATTCGGAAGAAACCGGGTCCTTCAATAATTCTTCATTTAGTTCAGGTGCGGTGCTGGCGTAATAAGCAAATAATCCGGCGCCACCTACTAATCCTACTACCCCAATAGCTACCAAGGTTAGGAAAATGCGCTTGAACCATGTTTTGACCGATGATGTTGATTTTGGTGCTTTCTCTTTATTTTTTTGAGCGCGAGTTTTTTGATGCTCACCGCGTGTTTGACGACGTTCAGTCATTCTATTATCTCCTCACTTTCAAAGCCATGACTTTTTGCAACGATGAACTGCTGGAGAACGGGTAAATAATCGATACGCGGATAATAACTTGTTGGAATTTCATAGGCTTCTTTTTCGATTGTCGAAAAGGGTATCGATTTACGTTCACCACTGGTCATCGCTTGCCAGGCCTTTTGTAAAACTTCGTATGGCAATATAAAGTAACGTTCAAAAGCTGAAAAACGAATGATTATAAATGCCACACCATGTTGTTCCGTCACTTGCTGCATATGTGTCATTTGATGTGTGTGTATATTTTTTAATGGGAAACTTGTTTTTGAGGCAGTTTCCTTTGCATCAAAATCAATATAATGCCCATTCCAAACACCGTTATAGTCTGTTGTAGAGGGCGTTCGAAAATAAGCTTCTTTAATAACTGCAGCGCTTCGTGATGGGTACTCTACTTTGACGATTTGTACGGGAACAGGTTTCTTATGAATGATGGCAAGCCGCCTTTCTAAATAATAGTCGTTTGCTTCATTAATTTCATCTTCTAGCGTTTTCCCTCGATTACTAAAAGAGAAATCCTTCGTTTTTCCCTGTTTCTCTGTTTTCGTGACAGAGGGAGCAGGGGTATACAATTTCCCATTTGGATAACGAATTGTCATTTAGAATCACCCTCTATAATACTGCTATTATACACAATAGTTTACCATGATTCAGTAGAAGTTCTCCACTTCCGTCAGACCTGTGGTGGATGCCGTTTTTACATGCCAATTAGTGGTAGGTCAGCCATCCATTCTATTAAAAAGGGCTGCGCTTTAGAACGATAAATCCTGTGGTGAATTGTCGGTGTAGTGGATTCCACTATGTTAGTAAAATCGCCGTTAGAAGTCGAAAATGCGCTTGTAGAGCAGCTAATTTTCGCTATAACATCCGTCAACATCTCCGATAAATCTCCAGTTTCATCACTAGAGGAATAGGTCAGTGTCCCTTGAAATTGGTACTATTTTGAAGCAAAGTTGTTCATTGTCATTGAGCGTTAAAAATATTTATCGAAATACTTCTTCTTTCAGCTAACTTACGCTTATTTTGTCACGCATGAAGGTAATTTTATACATGCGAGGAATACATAAGTAAAGTAAAAGGAGGCGTTGTATTGAATAAGATAAAACAATTAGTTGCGCAGCTGGATCTAGTCAATCAATTACTTTTAACGAGAGTGTCATTGGAAGACAATGCACATAGTCTGCAATTTTTTATGCAGCTCAAATCTGTAAGCCAGAAAGTAAGCTTAGCAGAAAAGAACTGGCAAGTAAAGAATGCTTGTTCGCCTATTAGTAGTGAAAAATGATAGACTTTGGTACACTATCCTCATAAGATGAAAATAAATGAGGTGCGAAATTGTTATTGATACAGCAAACTTCCATATTAATAGATGAATGTGACAAATGTGTTTCACGCTTTTGGCAAATGCGTGAGGAGGATCGTGCGCCAGATTTTTTTGCAGAGGTGAAGCCACATGCAGATGAAATCCATCAATTATTGAAGGATTGGCAACAGCAGGCAAATGATTGGATTCAAAAAAATCGGCCGAAATATATGCATACACAACAAATTTCTTCAGCGGTAGAATCGATGGGGCAATTTGTTGTGCAATCCTTTTATAAAGAAACCAGTAAAAAACGTTTTTTAGATGCCACCCATTCGGCTTCCTACACGCTAAAAAATTTTTATGGCTTAGTGAAGGAGGAGCAGACAGATGCTATCGAAAAAACGGACCATTCGTGAGCTCTTGCACGAATGGCGCTACGATGAGGAATTAAAAGAACGTATCCTACATTGGCAAACGTTGGAGGGGCGCGATGCAAAGCTTGCTCCTTTCCCGGGAAATTTGCATCCGTCACTCGTCAAAGCGTTACATGCTCGTGGTATTCAGCAATTGTATACCCATCAGCGTGAAGCGTTTGACTTGGCGACGAGTGGGCAATCATTTACCGCTGTTACACCAACAGCCTCAGGTAAATCCTATTGCTATCATTTGCCTGTGTTACAAAAAATTCTAGAGGACCGAAATGCTCGTGCTATCTATCTGTTTCCGACCAAAGCTTTAGCACAGGATCAGAAAAATGATTTAAATGAACTGATAGAACTGAGCGGTGAAGACATTTTAAGCTACACCTATGATGGCGATACAGCGCCCGGTATTCGCCAAAAGGTGCGTAAGGCAGGTCATATCGTGATGACGAATCCGGATATGCTACATTCAGGCATTTTGCCGCATCATACAAAATGGGTTTCCCTCTTTGAAAATTTGCAGTATATCGTCATTGATGAGTTGCATACATATAAAGGTGTATTTGGTTCACATGTTGCGCATGTTATTCGAAGACTCAAACGTATCTGCGAATTTTATGGCAGCAAGCCTGTTTTCATTTGTACGTCTGCGACCATTAAAAATCCACAAGAGCTAGCAGAAACTTTAACGAATGACACACATACTTTAATCGCCGATTCTGGTGCACCAGTTGGCAAGAAAACATTCCTGTTTTACAATCCGCCTATTGTTCATAAAACATTTGGTGTGCGGCGCAGTGCAGTATTAGAAGTAAGTGATTTGGCAAAAAGGCTCTATACAGCAGGGATTCAAACCATCATTTTTGCAAAAAGCCGAGTGCGTGTAGAAATGATTGTTACCTATTTAAAGGAACTGACACGTGATAAGTTACTGGATGAATCTGTGCGTGGCTATCGAGGGGGCTATTTACCTTCAGAGCGACGTGTCATTGAACGTGGGCTTCGTGACGGGACGATTCAAACTGTGGTCAGTACAAATGCGTTAGAACTAGGGGTTGATATTGGTCAATTACAGGCCTGTATTATGACGGGTTACCCGGGAAATATTGCGAGCGCATGGCAACAAGCAGGACGTGCAGGGCGTCGTCAGGACGAGGCGCTCATTATTTATGTGGCGCAATCTACAGCGCTTGACCAATATGTCGTGAATCATCCGTTATTTTTACTTGGTAGTGCACCTGAGGAGGCGCGAATTTATCCTGAAAATATGTTGATTTTGATGGACCATTTAAAATGTGCGGCCTTTGAACTGCCATTTACCACAGAGGATACGTATGGCGAATATGATATACAAGAATTGCTAGAGTACTTAGCGGAAGAAGGCGTAGTCTTTAAAACAAGTGACAAGTGGCATTGGATGAGTGATCGTTTCCCAGCACATGACATTAGTCTTCGCTCAGCCTCGCAGGAAAATGTCGTCATCATTGATATGACGGTGCCTGCTCAGACGAAAGTTATTGGGGAAATGGACCGTCATAGCGCAATGACATTGCTCCATGAAGAAGCGATCTATTTGCATCAAGGGATTCAATTTCAAGTCGAGAAGCTTGATTGGGAAGAAAAGAAAGCATTTGTGCGTGAGGTCGATGCTGATTACTATACAGATGCAAATTTAGCGGTGGAGATGAAGGTGTTAGAGGAGGATCGAAGCCGAACTTATGGAGGCGGTACCATTTGCTTCGGTGATGTAGGCTTGGTAGCACAAGCAACGATTTTTAAAAAAATTCGTTTTGGCACACACGACAATATTGGCTCAGGTCCCATTCATTTACCACCCGATGAAATGCATACAAGCTCATCGTGGTTATCGTTTACAGCGCCAGAAAAATGGTCAGAGGAAGAGTTAACGGACGCCATGACAGGAGCTGCCTATGCGATGAATGCGTTTATCCCCTTATTCATCCAATGTGATAGCAGTGATGTAGCAGTCGTGCCACAAGTAAAGGCAACTCATAACGAGCTACCGACGTTTTTTGTCTATGATAAGTATCCAGGTGGTATCGGTTTAAGTGAAAAGGTCTATGACTTGTGGGAAGAGCTGCTGGTAAAGACACAGCACCATGTGGCTAGTTGTGCCTGTGAATCGGGCTGTCCATCCTGTATCGGAGCGCAAGATTCTTTCGGTAATTTAAAACAAAAAGTAGTAAAGCTTCTTCAAATTTAATAGGAGACACGAAAGAGGGATTGAGAGGAGTAGTCTAAGGCTAATCCTTCAAGCCCTCTTCTTTGATTGGATTTTGAAACGCGATGTCTTACTTGCAAGAATATAGTAGATTTTCAACAAAATATGATAGACAAACCGAAATTTTCAGTTTGTCTATAATTTGAGTTTATATAAAATTATTGCTGCCTTTTACTCCAAAGCTTTGGAAACAAAATTAAACATATAAGAGTTCATCTTAGGTCCACCATTCATAGGGTTCCCATTAATAACGAATGAACCTCTATGAACACCTACAATTTGATTGTCAGTGTTTATCAATGCTGAACCTGATTGTCCTGGTGCAGTATCAATTGTATAAAAAGCTACAGATGCATCCTCTTTAGTAATATATCCGCTCATACCGAATTGAGAAATTTCACCATTTGCCTGCATTAAATCTCCCGGATAACCATAAATATCGATATTTTGATTAAGAAGATTATTTACCTGTCTGATGCCAAGAGTACCTGCAACATCTCCCGCCTGTTTATTGTCTTTTGATACGTCTAAAACAAGAACAGCGAAGTCTTCGGAACTCGAACCAGTAGTAGCCCAATTAGCAGCTACAGCATAATCATTGACATTATAAGAACCAAACAATCCAACACTATTACTTACGCCAGGGTAAACCTTTGCACTAATTATACTTTCTTTTGTTTTTGGATCTATTACACAATGTCCATTTGTTAGAACCTTATTTTTGCCAATTAAAGTACCAGTACAAGAACCACCTGTCCCATCAGGCCACTTTATTTCAATATACGTAATTGCACTATATGGAAATTCTTTCGTATTCTCTACTTTTATTCTACTATCCTCATCGATGACAATACGTGATGATATTATTGGGCCATTAGAGTCATTAATAATTACTGGTGGCGGTGTAATATCGATATAGGCATGATTTTCTATGATGGAATCAATCTGAACGGGTGAAATTTCTCCTGTACCTTGAACACTTGGTATTTCATTGTTAAATTGTAAATTACTATTATTGTATTCTTCGTACTTAATTACCTCACCTTTTGAGTTTATCATGTCATAAGGATGAGACACTTGACTTGGATCAAAAGAAAAATTCCCTAAAGATCCTTCAGCAAAAACATGCATAGGAACTAATAAGAAGATAAGCATAAAGAAAAACTTAAAGGTAATTTTTTTCATTTTATTCCTCCTTTAGATGTACTACTTACAGTCTAATGGAAATGAAAGGAAAAATAAACAAAAAAATTGAAAATTCCCAATTTAATTATTAATTTAATAATTTAGAATATTTTTACTGATTTGAACTCTGAAATTTCAGTGTACCAAATTCTCACCCATTATTAATACTTTTCATGAGGTGTGGGGTGACAGAAGAAATGCATACAAGCTCATCGTGGTTATCGTTTACAGCGCCAGAAAAATGGTCAGAGGAAGAGTTAACGGACGCCATGACAGGAGCTGCCTATGCAATGAATGCGTTTATCCCCTTATTCATCCAATGTGATAGCAGTGATGTAGCGGTCGTGCCACAAGTAAATTCCCCAAATCTTCGCTGAAAGAGTAACCGATTAAAGCAATGCAGCGCAACCAATTTTTGAACATGATGTATGTATCAAAAACAGGTGTCGTAACAAAAAGACGTATCAAAATTATTAACATTGTTGGTGATTCGTGCCGACTTGTACAATGTGAATACCCTTCCAACAATTAAATAATTGGAAGGGTATTGGTTTTAGAAAGTTGAAATGAAATGACGGTATTACCTATACACGTCCAGTTAAGTCAAAGAGAAATTTCTAAAGGTTTTTTTTTATATCTTACCTTCTGCAATCCAGGGCATAAAGCCGTCTAAAAATCTTTCTGTAGCTGGCATGAAATAAGCCCCAAAATGATAATCCGGATCTAATGTAGTAATAATTAAAGTCCCCTTCGTGCTGATTTTATCAACATACATAACAGCGCCACCATCTTCGGTTGTGATTAGTTTATCAACGCCATTTGGTGGCCAGAATACACCGTGCTGATGCCAAGTTGCATCGTTTAATGTCAAATAATTAAACAAATCATAGTGAGGAGCAGCTAATACTAAACCACTTTTCGCTCCTTCTTCAAGCCACCACCAGAAATTCGTTTCGCGCTCCTCCCATTTTTGGTTCGGAAGCCATTCCCAAGGTTGTGGACCAAATGCAATCACAATTCCACCGTTATCAGCGAAGGTACGAACTTTGTCTGCAGCACGAAGCAATAATTTATCATTTAGCTGAGAAGGGAAAAAAAGTACGTCAAATTCATCTAATGCTGTTTGTTCGAATTCTGGGAAATAGATGAGTTGGGTTATATATTTATTGAATTTAGGTTCATTAAATGTACGGTTATGTGGGGCATTGCCACTGATAATCACTGCTATTTTTCTCATACGTTTTTACTCCCTTGGTGTAAAGCTTGAATTTCTAGATGAATCCATTGTAATAATTGTTCACTGATGCGGTCAGTTGTTTTGTTTTGTTTGTAATACCATATTAGGTCTTTACCTGCATGTACTAAAATGGTGCCTTTTGTAGTTTTGCGGTCAATATATGTGACAGGTTCATTGTTTGGCAATGTGACTAGTACTTCAGCATCTGCTGGTATTGGATGATGACCACGTGCAAAGAAGCCAGAAACGCCTTTGTTGTATGTCATATCGTCAGGGTTAACTCCTGCAAATATCCCTTGATCCTTTACGATAGTAAGCGCGTAGTCAGTATAGTGATTAATAGTTTTCGGGATGAAATGACTAGCGCCAGGTAACCAATCAATATAAAGATGTCCACAGAAAATAATTACTTTTTGATCATTTAAAAACTGCTTGATCAATCCTTTATGTTTAGCTAGAAAGCGTTGGTCAACGAATTCTGGAATAATCAGTGCTTGAATAGAAGATAAATCTGTTTTAGCTAAATCATATTGATCAAACATTGTCATACTGTCATTGATAAACGGGTTAGTTCTACGTTCAAGTCCAAACGCATTGCCTGGATCTAATATTAAAATCTCTTTATTAGTAGTCATATTAATCCTCCAAAAAGCTTGTGAATGGTGAGTCTGTCCATAATTGATTTTATCTTATCATTAATGATAATCATTATCAAATAGATTTTAGATAAAAAACCATTCAAGAGGAAACAACAAAAGATTACTAATGTTGTATGTTGAAAAATGTCGAAAAGTGTTGACTACGAGGATGAGTATCCTGTAAAGTATAAAATGAAATTGATAATCATTATCAATTATATAAATGAGACACAATTTTAGGAGAGTTGAACAAATGAATTGGAAATACCCATTATCAGCAATAGCTATTTCCGCGTTATTAGTAGGTTGTAACCAGTCGGATAATGCTAATAAATCGCCATCTAAAGAAACAGCAGAAACGAAAGAAGAAACAATTATAAAGGATGAATTAAATCGGGAAGTAAAAATTCCAATAAATCCTGATCGTGTTGTAGTGGGAGGTATCCTTCCTTATTTCTCAACTTGGTATGTTGCAACTAATTCTACAAAAGAAATCGTTGGTATGCATCCAAATTCATATAATGCAGCTTCTCATTCAATCTTAAAAGATATTTCACCAGATATACTAAAAGCGGATACATCTTTTATTAAAAATGGTGAATTGAATATTGAGGAATTAATGAAGGTTGATCCGGAAGTCTATTTTGAAATCGCATCGGACGAAAAATCAATAAATAAACTAGAGGAAGCAGGGGTTCCGACAGTTGCACTACAGGCAACAGCTGATTCTGATGATCCATTAGAAATATTAAATCGATGGTTAACATTAACTGGTGAAATAACAGGAACAACAGATAGACCTGAACAAATTATTGAAGAGGGTAAAAAGAATCAACAAGAAATTAATGATAAGCTTGCAAATGTTAAAAAAGAAGATAAGCCACAAGTGATGATTCTTCAATACCATAGTGAAAAAGAAATTTCAGTAGCTGGATCTAATATGCATGGAAATCGATGGATTAAGGCAACGGGTGGTATAGATGTTGCAGAAGCGGAAATTCAAGGTATTAAAGCAGTCAATATGGAACAATTGTATAAATGGGATCCAGATATTATCTACATTACAAACTTTACTGAAACACAGCCAAAGGACTTGTTCAATAACACGATTAAAGGACAAGACTGGAGTCAGTTAACAGCAGTTAAAAATAAGCAAGTGTATAAAGTGCCACTAGGTATTTATCGTTGGTATCCACCAAATGGAGATGCACCTCTTATGTTAAAATGGATGGCACAGCATAATCATCCAGAAATATTCGATTATAATATGACAGAAGAAATTCAAAAATACTACTCTAAATTCTATAACTATGATGTAACAGAAGACCAAGTAAAAGACATATTAAATCCATCTTCGGAAGCTGCAAAATATTAAGAGAACAACTAGTGAAGGTGAATTGAAATGAAAAAAATAATTGGAAATGGGTGCTATAATGGCTATTACCAATACTGTTTACTTTCTTGTTACTATAGGCGCTCAAGATTCTTTCATTAATCTAAAACAAAAAGTAGTAAAGCTTCTTCAAATTTAATAGGAGATACCAAAGAGGGATTGAGAGGAGTAGTCTAAGGCTAATCCTTCAAGCCCTCTTCTTTGATTAGATTTTGAAGCATTTTACGACGAGTACATGGATGATAAATCAGGAAAAAAAGTAATAGACGAACTTTTTCAAGCTTGGGTTTGGAATAAAATAGATATTTCTTATAGTATAGTTATAGATAGGGACTAACGGGAGCTTTGTTAAATAAGCCATAGTAGACCACTTTGTGCGTTATGGGTGATTTACTATTTATCATTTATTGGAGAGAATTTAAACCCATATTTGTTCAGAACGATGTAGTAATCTAACAATGTCAGGGTTAGCAAACGAACACGCATAACAGCAAAGCCAAGGTAATCAATTAATTTTGAGTCTGGTCATTTTGGTTTCTTTGCTTTGTTTAAAGAATGTTGTTGATTTTCATTTTAAACTAACAGAGTATTGTAGTAAAATAAGGACCCTCAATATTAGAGGACCACACCATTTTGTGGAATAACTCTCCAATGTGATAGCAGTGATGTAGCAGTCGTGCCACAAGTAAAGGCAACCCATAACGAGCTACCGACGTTTTTTATGATAAGTTTCCAGGCGGTATCAGTTTAAGTGAAAATCAACCTTTAAAAAGATTAAATCAAAAATAATCTCGGCACTCTCAAACGAAGGTGCTTTTTATTATGCAAAAAAGGCAGTGTTGTAATGGGAAAATTGATTGCGGCAGTTGGTGGGAGAATTGGTACGTGGGTGTCGTATTCGATTGATGGCCTAGGCATAGCCGTAACTGTAGTGATTGGTTTTATGGTATCGATTATCTAACCGGAATGACATAGGGCTTCATTATACAGGAAATTATTAGAAGTGAATAATTAGTCATTCTGTATCCCGCTAAATGGCAATATTTTTAAAGAAGAAAAGGAAACAATAAAATATAAATAAAAACTCTAAAATATTCAACTAACTGTCACACTGTTAAACTAACTTTACGGAACTAAATATCAAAAACTGATGTTTTTTTATGATACAACAACTTCGTATGACTTATTGACGATTAATGATAACTTTATCTAGGAGTGGAATAAATGAAAAATATAACAATATTAATAGCTGATGATGATGTTGAAATTGCTGATTTGGTTGCTATACATTTAGAAAAAGAAGGGTATCGTGTCATTAAGGTATCGGATGGGCAAGAAACCATTGATGTGATCCAGACTCAACCAATTGATTTACTGATTTTGGATATTATGATGCCGAAATTGGATGGATATGAAGTTACACGTCGCATTCGCGAAAAACATAATATGCCCATTATTTTTTTGAGCGCTAAAACGTCTGATTTTGATAAAGTGCAGGGACTCGTGATTGGCGCAGACGATTATATGACGAAACCATTTATACCCATTGAATTGGTAGCTCGGGTAAATGCACAGCTGCGACGCTATATGAAGTTGAATCAACCTAAAATCAAACAGAACTCAAACTTGGAATTTGGAGGATTAGCGATTTCTCCTGAACAACGTACAGTTACGCTATATGGTAAGAATATTGAGTTAACACCGAAAGAGTTTGAAATTTTATATTTATTAGCCAGTAACCCAAATAAAGTTTATAGTGCAGAAGATATTTTTCAGAAGGTATGGGGCGATGCATACTATGAAGGTGGGAATACCGTTATGGTTCATATCCGTACCTTGCGGAAAAAACTTGAAGAGGATAAACGGAAAAACAAATTGATAAAAACTGTATGGGGGGTAGGTTATAAATTCAATGAGTAAAATACTACGAGGCTTTCGTTCAAAAATGATAATATTGTTGGGTTTAAGCATGTTGTTGTCTAGCGCCATAACATACCTACTCTTTAAAGGACTCCAATTGTATTATTATACAAATGTTAAGCATGGAGATACACTAGCTTATTTTCGCAAAATAATACAAAACATCGGCGACATTAACATTTTTTTACTGTTATTTATCACGCTTTCGATATTATTTTTCTTTTTACTTACAAAACCCTATTCTGCCTATTTCAATGAGATTTCAAAAGGAATTCATTATCTCGCTCAGGGTGACTTTAAACATCGAGTTCAAATATTGTCAAATGATGAATTTAGTGATATTGCACAAGGCATTAATCTGGCAAGTGAAAAATTGGAACAAGCTGTAGAAAGGGGTGACTTTTCGGAAAGTAGTAAAGAGCAGTTAGTAGTAAATTTGGCTCATGATTTGCGCACACCTCTTACCTCTGTTTTAGGTTATATAGATTTAATCCTTAAGGATGATAGCTTGACTGAAAATCAGATCAGGCATTATTTAACGATTGCCTTTACCAAATCTCAACGCTTAGAAAGGTTAATTGATGAATTATTCGAAATAACTAGGATGAATTATGGCATGTTACCAAATGAAAAGAAACAAATCGACTTAAGTGAGCTACTAATTCAATTGAAAGAAGAGTTGTATCCTGTCTTCGAGAAAAACGATTTGATCGCAAGAATGAATATTACTTCCCCTTTATCTATTATGGGTGATGGTGAATTGTTGGCACGTGTGTTTGAAAATCTTCTGATTAATGCAAATCGCTATGGGTATGAGGGGCAGTATCTAGATCTCAACGGTTTTATTGATTCTGAGGAAGTAGTTATTCAAGTTATCAATTATGGGGATGCCATTCCTCCAGATGAACTGCCTCATATTTTTGATATGCTTTATACTGGTGACAAAGCACGAACGCATCAAGAAAATAGTACAGGTCTCGGTTTATTCATTGCGAAAAATATTGTAGAGCAACACAGTGGGACAATAACTGCCGAAAGTGATTTAATACGCACGATATTTGAAGTCCGATTACCAATGGAGGATTCCTAAGAAGATTAATAATAAAATCCAAGTAAAAATTTAAGAAAAATTTTATATTTACCCCACTTTTTATTTTAAAAGTTTATCCTATCCTATTAACAAGTTACATCAAGGAGGAGACTAAAAATGAAAAAGTGGGGATTTTTATTAATTTTTGCATTATTTCTAGTATTTATTTTTAATATATTGCCGATATCCCAAGATAAAGTAGAAGTTCAAATATATGAACAAAATGATAATACAGCTACTGAAAATACCCAAAAGATTGAGCTTACAGAAGAACATATCTATCAAGGAAATCTACTCTTGGTCAACAATGAACATCCTGTTCATCAAAAGAGTATAAAATCGGATGTCATAAATTTATATATGCACAAAGAATTGACGAAGGGGTATGGGTTACTTGATAACGAAATTAAATTGTCAGAAGAAATAGCTGAAAAATTTTCTGAAATGATAGCTGATGCTGAAAAAGATGGTGTTCTTCACTTTTTAATTAGTAGTGGTTTTCGAGACCTAGATGAGCAAAGCAGACTTTACGAAGAAATGGGTTCTAATTATGCTTTGCCAACAGGTCATAGCGAACACAATTTGGGGTTATCGCTTGATGTGGGGTCTACTCAAAAGAAGATGGAAGAAGCGCCTGAAGGAAAGTGGGTAGAAAAAAATTCTTGGGAATACGGCTTTATATTACGCTATCCCTTGGATAAAACGGATGTTACAGGAATTCAATATGAACCTTGGCATATTCGCTATGTCGGCTTGCCTCACAGTGTCATTATGCAGGAAATGAATTTAGCTTTGGAAGAATATTTGGATTATTTAAAAGAAGAAAAGAGCATTTCTGTTAGTGTTGATAGGAAAAAATATACAATTTCATATTATCCCATTTCTCAAAACGAGACAATTGAAGTTAAAGTACCAGCGAATAAACAGTATGAAATATCTGGTGATAATATAGATGGAGTGATTGTGACCACATTTTCTTGAATTAGGTTCTAAAATGATAAAGTCATAGGTTTAAATGAAAGTTAGGAGACGTATTCTATATGCTTACACTTACAGTTTTGTATACTTATTTTTGTACTATTATTTTTTGTTTTGTGTTTCAAATTGGATTTTTATTAAAGGCTGGAAAAAATTTATCTATTAAGCATTTTATATGGGTGTATGTTTTTCTTTTCTACCTTGCGCTAGTGTATATGGTGACGGGGATAGGGAATATATGGGGAATAGGAAGATATGAAACATTAATTCGTATAAGTGAAATCAACTTACTTCCATTTTCTTCAGAAGGTATTACTACGTATATTTTGAACATTATTCTGTTTATGCCGTTAGGATTTTTATTGCCAACTATTTGGCCGCAGTTTAGAACAATTAAAAATACTGCATGTACTGGGTTCTTTTTTTCATTGGCTATTGAGCTAAGTCAATTGCTAAATCATAGGATTACAGATATTGATGATTTACTTATGAACACCCTAGGGGCGGTTATTGGGTATTTATTATACAGAGTTTTATTTAAAATGATATGTACAAGAGGTGAAAAAAAGCTTGATAGTAAATCTTCTCTAGTAATACAATACGAGGGTATTTTTTATTTAGTTTGCTCATTTATAGGGAGGATATTACTTTATTATCCAATTTTATTTCGAAAAATTATCTAAATGTACATTATGATTGTCTGTATATAATGAAGAACATTGTTTAAATCATTTCAACCAATATTGAAGAGGAGAATGCAATGAACAAAATAAAAAGGTTACTGAAACGTAAAACGACTTGGATAATTCTTATCCTATTCGTGTTTGTTTATGTAAATAACAGTTCTTTTTTTGCTAAGAGGGACGAGGGGACTCCTCTTCTTCTTGCTCACCGAGGACTTTCGCAAACATTTTTGCGCTTCATGGATGGCTAACGGGGCAGTTTAGTTGTGCGAAATGTTTCTAGTTTAAATTGAGAATGGTCACATTACTCAGGTAAAGGCTAGACAGTTCCTTTCGGAACTGAAGGG